>JAFLSM010000014.1 GCA_022510955.1 Ruminococcus sp.
ATGGAAATTTAGCCATCGCTCGTTGCCGCTTGCGGCAAACTGAGCGGGCAATATAAATTTAGTTAGTGTGATTTTTCACACTATCATTCCTTACAGATGTTATGTACGAGCAATTCCCTATAAAACAAAAAATGCTCCATACCTATCTTATATAGTATGGAGCAAAAAATTTGTTTTATTCTGTTGTAAATAAAAATTTTTATTATTTTCTACGCTTCATAAGTTGGTTTTAATATATAACCTTTCGTCTCAAAGATAAAATTCTATTGTACGGCATTGCCTTAAATTTTTGAATCTATCTCTGCCTTAATCTTTTCAAATGTTACGCCGTATTTTTCGGCAATATCCCTTGCGTAGCTCACACCCTGAGGAGGAGCTATACACACCTTAAACGAGCGTTTGCCTTTATCAACACCCGTAACCATACTCTCAACTCTGCTGTCGCCCTCTATGGAGCTGTTCATATCATCAAGTCCTCGTGCAAGGTCGTGCATATGGGTGTTAAATACTGAGCGAACTCCCAAATATCTCATGGCTTTTACAACATCCTTGGCAATATACAAACCCTCAGCAACATTTGTTGTTGCAAGACTTTCATTGAGCAAAATCAGGCTGTATTTTGTGGCAACGCAGAAAATTTCGGACAATCGCTTACTCTCTTCACCGAGTCTGCCAAGGTCAACGGTGTCGTTTTCATCAGCAGGAAAGTGAGTAAAAATGTTATCGCAGGGGCTGAATTCCATTTTAGATGCAGGCACATATATTCCGTTTTGTGCAAGCAAAAATGCAAGTCCTACCGCCTGTGTAATCGTGGTTTTTCCGCCTCTGTTCGGCCCTGTAAGAATATAAATTCGCTTATCCTCGTCAAAGTCAAAGTCATTTGTGACAATCTCAATATTGTCGCCCTCAACATTTTTAACGGCAAGCTTTAAATTATAAATATCGCTTATATGGCAATCGCGCTTGTCCTTTGACACAACCTCCGCCTTACAAATCGGCATACCCTTTTGCTTTATTTTGTCGCAAAGCTCTGCAAAACGAACATAAAAAATAATCTCGGGCATAAGCGATACAAATGAATATCCGTTAATATTGATGTATTTGTTAAGCATTGACTTTATATCGCTCACCGTTCTGCGGAGAATATCGGTTACAACCTTTTTCAGTGCGTCAGAAAGAGGGTCTGCACCCGTAAGCTCACTTCGAAAAACTTGATTAACATCCTGTTGTGCTCCCACAACCATTTTACCAAATCCAAGCTTTGTGCTTGACGGATTTGCAGGATGAAAGCTCACAAAGCCCGACACATCATTGCCGTTGTGCAGTTCACTTTCGTGATTTGCAAACTTCATAAAGCGCTTGAGAATTCCGCTGTCAGTAAATTCCTTGTCATTGAGCGAGATAACACCAACATTCTTCGGTCTTAACAGATTGTCAAGATTTACACCAAGGGTAATGCTCTTAAGTGTTTGTGCCTTTGCAAGTGTCTCCTGAATATCCTTTTTCAGGTCAGGAAAACCGCTTCCGTTGTAAATAGTCTGCACACTTTTCTTTAACTGCAAAAGTCCCTCGGATTTAACATCAATGCTTTCAAGCGTTGTCTTAATTCTTGTAATGCAGTCAACATAGCCGTCCATTTCACGCAGGCGATTGACCATTTGCCACAGCGAGGAAGCCTCGGAATCCTTTTGAAATCTTTCAATTTCACGCAAATCATTTAGCTTTTCAAGCAAATCGGTAAGGTCTGCACGCAACCTGGGATAACGCAGAAAATCGTCAAAAACATCACAGCGATACTTTATTACCTCTTCATCATCGGTAATATTAATCAACAGCTGTTTTATGCTGTTTCGCTCATACGCCTCTTTTGTGAGTGCCTCACAAAAAAAGTCAATCGACAAATCGTTTATTGCCTCTTTCGTGAGCGTCTGATATTTTGCATTTGAATTTTGCGGATGAAGCAAACTTAGTTCTTCCATAATAATTTCCATAGCCTTTCCGCCCACAAATATAAGTAAAAAATTCCTACATACTTATCGTGGGCGGATAAGGCGTAAATGGAAATTTAGCCATCGCTCGTTGCCGCTTGCGGCAAACTGAGCGGGCAATATATCTTCGATAATAACAAGTTATGAAATTCGGAATAGTGTGATTTTTCACACTATTAACCTCAAAATCTAAATATTTTAATAAAATGATAGCACAATAAATTTATTATTTCAACGGTCTGTCTTGTGATTATTAAAACTTTATGATATTATAAATTTATAAATTTTATACTAATCGCCAATAGAATATTAGTATTAATGGAGTGTTTAATATGAATAAAGAAATGATAAGCAGAATTAACGAGCTTGCCAAAAAGAAAAAATTAGTAGGACTAACCGAGGAAGAACAAAAAGAGCAAAAAGAGCTTTACAAGGTTTATCTCGGCGAAATCCGCCAACAGTTCAGCGCTACACTTGACAATGTGAGCGTTAAAGAAAATGACGGAAGCGTTGTTCCGTTCAAAGAAGCATACAAGAAAGATGAAAATAAGGGAGACTAATATGCTATTACTTTTATATCCAAAATGTTCAACCTGCCAAAAGGCTAAAAAGTGGCTTGATGAGCAGGGCATAAGCTATACAGAACGCAACATCAAGGACGAAAATCCAACCCTTGACGAACTGAAAGAGTGGTACGCAAAATCAAACTTACCGCTCAAAAAATTCTTCAACACAAGCGGACTTATCTACAGGTCAATGGAACTCAAGGACAAGCTTCCGCAAATGACAGCTGACGAACAGTTGGCCTTGCTTGCAACCGACGGAATGCTTGTTAAGCGTCCGCTCGTTGTAGGCGACAGCTTTGTTCTGACAGGATTTCGTGAGAAGGAATGGGCAGAAAAATTAAAATAAAGAAATTTTGATAGACGAAGATGACAAAATAATCTACATAAATTATCGCATTTTACAAAAATAATATTTTTCTTGATTTTTTTCAAATAATATTGTATAATATGCCTATACAGTAGTATTATAAAATTGAGGAGACACACATTATGGCTAAACTTTACAAAATCAGAACAAAAAATAAAAATCTGTTTCTTCGTGTTGCCAACGGACATTTTGCAACCTCACACAGCCACACAAACTATTATATTGATGTTACAACACAAAAAACCCGACTTTCAGAGGCAAGAGCTGTTGCAAAAGAGCTTGTATCTAACTATCACCTGAACACTATAATTGATACAGTTCTTTGTGTTGACGGCACAGAGGTTATTGGTGCGTGTGTTGCCTCTGAGCTTACAAAGGAAGACTTTGTAAATATGAATGCTCATCAGACCGTTTATGTTGTTACCCCAGAATATACCGCAGGCGGTCAGCTTATGTTCCGTGACAACCTTGCACCTATGATTCACGGCAAACATGTTTTGATTATGGCTGCATCCGTTACAACAGGTAAAACAGCTCAAAGCGCTATTGACGCTGTTAATTACTACGGCGGAAACGTTGTCGGCGTATCAGCTATATTTGCGACTGTGGATAGCTGTGACGGTTATCCTGTTAACTCAATTTTTGACCCTAACGATTTGCACGACTTTGCAAGCTACAACTCACACCACTGTCCTCTTTGTGAAAAAGGCGAAAAGATTGAGGCACTTGTAAACAGCTACGGTTTTTCAAAACTTTAATTTGAAAAGCAGTCGGAGAGTTTGTATCTATCCGAGCAGATTGCTCCATATTAATATGCTCTTTTGTGCCCGACTGTTATGTACAATCAGTTTATTGTAAAATAAACTTATCCTTATGTGTTATGAATTGTTACCTTTACACAGAAGTACATCTTTGGGTCGCAATGGTTATATATTAAAGTAAACTTCTGAATCGTCGAAAAAAATCAAGACGGATTATCAAAAGATAATCCGTCTTTTGTTATTTTATGCATTATTAAATTTAAGCATACATTCATTTGGTACATTAGCACAGCCGAGTTTAACATTCGGCTTAACGGTTCCATGATAATCACTACCGCCTGTAATAATTTTGCCGTATCTATGTGCAACATCAATCAATTTGTCTGTTTGCTCTAAGCTGTGCTTAGAATGATATGCCTCAATGCCGTCAATTTTTTGAATAGCATCTCCAAAAAACTCCTCAAAATCGGGCTTTTTGTACTCATAAAAATGTGCGATAACCGCAAGTCCTCCACAGCTGTGAATTGCCTCTATACCCTCTGCAAGCGGTTGACTTTGCTTTTTGACATAACACGGCATCCCCTTTTTTACATACTTGTCAAAGACCTCTGAAACACTTTGAGCATAGCCCTTGCTTATTAAAAGCTGTGCAATGTGAACTCTGTTGCGTGCAGCAGTCGGATACTTCTGCACAAGCTCGTCATAGGTAACATCAAATCCAAGACCTTGAAACTTTTCAATTATCCCCCTGTGCTGAATCTGCTTGGCATAATCACCCTTTTGAATAAATCTTCTGAGAATATCAAAATTATCGGTATCTTTATTAAAATATCCGAGCAGGTGAATTTCTTTATCCTTATAATCGCATGAAAGCTCACAACCGATAACAAAATCAAAGCTGAACTTGTTAAGGTATTTTTTTGCCTCAATAGCACCGTCAACGCAGTTATGGTCGGTTATTGCAATTTGATTGAGCGCAAGACTGTCCGCCATTTGCAAAATCTCAAGCGGTGTGTCAGTACCATCAGAATATGTTGTGTGAATGTGTAAATCTATCATAAGTTTATTATTGCTCTTATTATTATCAGTACTATATTTCTTTTAAAATTTTTAATCTATTGACATTAAATTATTGCTATGATATTATAATAGTGTAAAGGAACGATTTTGACTGTTCCGCAATAAAAAACCGTTTTGTAAAAAACCGCTCTGTAATGCGACTACAGGGCGGTTATTTCTTTATGCTTAAAACTATAATAGCTACTAACAAAGTAAAGCAAATTATGTATTCCAAGTAATCACCCCCTTTACAAGGGTGCTGAAACAGCCGCCACCGTTCCTTTACATTTATATTATACAATATCCAAACTTCCTATGCAATATTAAATTAACGCAAAGAAAGGTCAGGTATCGTTTGATTCCTGACCTTTAATACTAAACAGATTTCTTTGAAACCTCATACTTCCACTTGTAAATTGCAACGCCAATAATTACCGCATAGCCGACAAAGCTGAGCCAATCGGGTAAATCTCCGAGAATTACAAAGCTTAGCAGAGCAGCAAACAATACCTGCGTGTAGTCAAAGACAGAAATCTCCTTTGCAGGTGCTTTTGAGTAAGCGGCTGTAATTGAGAACTGACCACCTGCCGCAGATAATCCTGCTAAAATCAGGAAAACAAACTGAGCTATTGTCATCGGCTCATATGTCATTATCATTCCCGGCACAACCGACAAACACGAAAACATTGAAAAAAAGAATACAATCACAGGACCTGCAACTCCGTTTGTACTCAGCTTACGAACGCATGCATAGGCAAGTCCTGCTCCCATTCCGCTGACAACTCCCATTATTGCAGGGAAAGACTCCATATTAAAAGTAGGTTTGATTACAAATAATGCACCGACAAATGCAATAATAATTGTTGCCCACTCGACTTTTTTCGGCTTTTCCTTCAAAATAAAAATAGAAAAAATCATTGCAAAAAAGGGTGAAAGCTTATTAAGCATTGAGGCATCGGCAATGTTAAGTTTGCCGATTGCATAAAAATTGCAGATTATGCCGACTGTACCTGCAAGACATCTTACAGCCATTGGCAGAAAATTTTTCCTCTCAATTCTCAGACTTGTCCTATCCTTTATTACAACAAAAAGAGCTATGAACATTGCCACCAGGTTTCTGAACATACTCTTCTGCCACACAGGTAAATCACCTGCTAATTTTACAAATAAATTCATCAGTGCAAAAAAGAACGCCGCACTGATTATGCAGGCAATCGCCTGTTTTTTCTTTGACATTTTTTACTTTCGCCTCACAAGTTTAGTGGTATTCATAATGCAGTATCCCGAAATTTAAACTTTGTTTTTATGATAAACTTCATTTTTAGATAAATCCTATAAATCAGATATAGTAGCGACCACTGTAGCTATTTTTTACTATCGAATCAATAATTTATTTTTATAAAACTTTTGCTCCTAAATTTTGATGACCCTAGCTTAATTATCGAAGGTTAATCCTATCTTTATGTTGTTTTCTGTTTCGCAAATTTGATAATGATTGTTTGTATATTCCTTAATCACCTTTTTCCAAAATTTACTTGCCGGAAGATTGTTTCTCCAATAACAAACTTCCCAATGCCCCCGATGCATATCGAACAACTGGGTAGCTACCTTGAAACCTATCCCCATCCTTCTATACTTCAACATCACAAAAAATTCTCCAATACACCGTGCATCATCTTCTTTCCGATAGTCACAATGCGGACAAATCAAAACAAATCCTGCAATTTTACCATCACAACGTATCAGATAAGGAAACCTTCCTTCCTCATTCCAATAATCATCAATGTGTTCATATCCATAGTATCCGTATTCATTGATATCATCATTGCTGAATACCGAGAACTCATAATTATATAATTCCATAAGACGTATTAATAAAAATTTATCATCAACACTCATGAGTTGCAATTCAATATCCATACTTTTTCCTCCATAAAATTCTCGCTCGCCATTCTTCAGCCTAATAATAAAACACGGAAATAAAAGAAACACTCTATTGTATTATAATAATCATAATTCACTTCTATATGTTACCTATTAATTATATATACAAACTTAGAAAAGGTCAATATTTTAATTTCTTAAAAGGGAGCCGCTGGACTGTACCTATCCGAGCACACAGAACCGTATAAAAACGCTCTATTGTGTCTGACAGTTTACAAGCAGTTTCCTATAAAGATAAAAAACAACCTGTTTTTCATTTGAAAAGACAGGTTGTTTTTCAGATATTTCATCGGATAATTTGTATCACTTATAAATTTTTTGCCTGCTCCTGTGCCGTATTATCCAGATTTTCGTAGACATAGTTTCCGTTTTTCCAGTTTCGCAGGTTACAAAGCCTTATATCCTTACCGTTGTCACCGTGTACCGGGTCATTTATTAAATCACAAATCTTCTGACAAGGCAATTCAGGACATTCTCCGCAATGCTCAAAGCCTTTTTCAATACAGCACTTAGCTTTATCACATTCACCCCAAAACATCTTACCGCCGTTGGCTTTACACCCCTTGCAATTTACCTTATCCTTCCACTCGCATGTTCCGCAGTATGTACCGCAATATGCAATCATTTCTTTATCCATTTTCAAAACTCCTCGCTCTTTTATCTCTTCTTTTTAACTTTTCTTTCGGGCAGTTCCGCAAACATTGCCTTTACCATTTCCTCCAACTCCTCCTTGTTGTCAAGAATTGTAACAGGAAGCATAGGCTTTGCACCCTCATAAGGCGGTTCAGGCACGCTGTCGGGCATAAATCTTTTACTTGCATCTGTAATCTTTACCATAAAGCCCGAGCCGTATATTCCGCCGAATATTCTTTCATTATAATAAAATATATATCCACCCATCATCGGAATTTTGCGTACTTCGTCAAGTCCCGACAACTGCTCTGTCACATATTCGGCAAGTTCTTTAGCGTTCATTTAAAAACCACCTTTCATATTATATTATATTATAATTAAAAACGAGGATTTGTATTGTAAAAATGCGACACATTTTCAAGTGCCATATTAATTGACATTCCGTGATACTTTTTAAATTCCTTAATCATGTGCGACTGATCGTAATATCCGAATTTTTCAACAGCGTCTAAAATGTTAAAATTATCCTTAAGACACTCCTGCCACAACAGTTGATAACGAATAAGATTAATCATCTGCTTTGGCGAAACACCGATGTTTTCAACAAATCTGCGTTCAAGCTGTCTTTTACTTATAACACAGTAATCAGAAAGCTCAGCCACTCCCGCGTTGCCGTTACTGCTAATAATAAAATAAAGGGAATTCATAATGTCAAAATTTTCACGCTTTGCATTAAGCTTACTCAGAAGAAAATTTTCTGCTATTGCTTTCCGTTCATATATATTAACTGCATTATAAAGTCGTTCATTCAGAGCTTTTGCAAAACCTGAGAAATAGGCGTCCGCATTCAAAAAAGCATTAAGTACACCATTCATACTTTCGTCAGAAAACAACACCACGCTCCACGCATAAAAGCGTATGCCAAAACAAAAGCTACTGCTTTCTTCTGCAAAATAAGAAAAATTGTTAATACCGCAAAAATTACTATCTGCCGTATTTCTTTCAGCATTTTCTGTAACAATTATGTCCATACAGATATCGGGAATTACTAATGTTTTTTTATTTTCCTGGTTAACAAAATCTGCTTTGTTGCGTTTGCTTCCCCAAAAACACCTTATGTACGGCTTTAACGCATCACACGGTTCTATTTCAATATAATTACCCGTTCGTGTAGGATTCGATTTAACAGTTGTAAATATTTTATCAAGTCTAAAAGGCATATAGCTCACCAAAATAATTAATCTATATACATAATATCATAAGTTGAAAGCATTGTCCATTAATCGTATAAAACATAAAAAGGCTACCTCAAAATGAGATAGCCTTAAACTTTATGATTTAAGCAATTAGATAAGCTCGATGATTGCCATTTCAGCGCCGTCGCCACGACGAGGACCAATCTTAGTCACTCTTGTGTAGCCACCGTTTCTATCGCTGTACTTTGGAGCAATTTCCTTGAAGAGCTTTGTTGTTACATCTTCCTTAGTAACAAAAGCCAAAACCTGACGTCTGTTGTGAAGAGTATCGTTCTTTGCTATTGTAATCATCTTCTCTGCCATAGCCTGAACTTCCTTGGCACGAGTAAGTGTTGTTTCGATTTTGCCGTTCTCGAGAAGGAATGTAACCATTGCACGGAGCATTGCTAATCTCTGAGCAGTAGTTCTTCCTAATTTTCTTGTACCTGGCATTGTATTCACTCCTTTACCGTTGGGTTTAAAAAGGGTTTTGATAACACCACACAATTATAGTGAGCGAACAAACAAGTCGTCCACTAAACATTAACCGTTAATTGTGCGGTCTTACCTTCATTCTTCTTCCTTTTGAAGAGTAAATCCGAGAGAATTAAGCTTCTGAATCACTTCTTCAAGTGACTTTCTACCAAGGTTACGAACCTTCATCATATCCTCTTCGGACTTGTTGATAAGATCTTCAACTGTGTCAATGCCTGCACGCTTGAGACAGTTAAATGAACGAACTGAAAGATCAAGATCTTCAATTGTCATTTCAAGAATCTTTTCCTTGCCCTTATCGTCCTTCTCAACCATAACTTCAGCACTTGAAGCCTTGTCTGAAAGGTTTACAAAGAGATTAAGGTGCTCAGTGAGTACCTTTGCTGCAAGAGAAACAGCCTCTTGAGCATTGATAACACCGTTTGTCCAAACATCAAGTGTAAGCTTGTCATAGTCAGTAATCTGACCAACACGAGTGTTATCAACAGTATAGTTCACCTTTAATACAGGTGTATATATTGAATCTATCGGCAACACACCTATAACATTGTTGCCTGCGAGCTGCTTGTTACGCTCAGATGAAATGTAACCTCTGCCTCTGTCAGCAGTGATTTCCATGTTCAGCTTTGCACCGTCGCCGAGAGTAGCAATGTGAAGCTCAGGGTTAAGAATCTCAACCTCGCTGTCACATTTTATGTCTGCGGCTGTAACTTCACAAGGACCTTCAGCAATGATTTCAAGCATCTTAGGACTTGTTTCAAGAAGTTTAGGAACAAGGCTCTTCATATTAAGAACAATTTCCGTAACGTCTTCCTTTACGCCGGGAATAGTTGAAAATTCGTGAAGAACGCCGTCGATCTTGATTGATGTAACAGCACAGCCTTCAAGTGAGGAAAGCAATACACGACGAAGGCTATTGCCCAATGTGTTGCCAAAGCCACGCTCAAGTGGTTCAACAACAAATCTGCCGTACTTTCCATCCTCGGTTAATTCCGCGGTTTCAATTTTTGGCTTTTCAATTTCTATCATTCGCGAATCCTCCTATACATTATGCGACCGCAAAAGCGACCAATGTGTGTGTAATCTGTATGTGATTAATTGGATTACTTGGAGTACAACTCAACGATGAGGTGTTCTTCAACAGGGAAGTCAATGTCTTCTCTCTGTGGAGCGGCAACAACCTTGCCGCCAAGGAGATTTTCACTCTTCTCAAGCCACTTTGGAGTAACCATTGAAGCTGTTTCACCATCAGCAATAGCCTTAAATCTTGTTGTTGAGCGGCTCTTTTCCTTAACCTCAATAACATCTCCAACCTTAACAAGATATGATGGGATGTTAACCTTTTTACCGTTTACAGTAAAGTGACTGTGACTAACAAGCTGTCTTGCTTCTCTTCTTGTTGATGCAAGACCGAGTCTGAAAACAACATTGTCAAGTCTTGTTTCAATTAATGTAAGTAATACAGTACCTGTCTTGCCCTCTGACTTTTCAGCCTTCTCATAGTAAGCTCTAAACTGCTTCTCCATGATACCGTAAATAAACTTTACCTTCTGCTTCTCAGTCAGCTGCATGCTGTATTCGCTCTTTTTTCTTCTCATCTTGCCGCCAGGGTTTCTGTTAGAAGTTTTCTTTGAATAACCCATAACTGCAGGTGAAATACCAAGCGCTCTGCAACGCTTAGCAATAGGCTGCATATTCTTAGCCATAGCAATATCCTCCTTCTAATACTATACTCGTCTTCTCTTTGGAGGACGGCATCCGTTGTGAGGAATTGGAGTAACGTCTTTAATCATAGTTACTTCAAGACCTGCTGTCTGCAATGCTCTGATTGCAGCTTCTCTGCCCTGTCCCGGTCCCTTAACATAGACCTCAACGAACTTCATACCATGTTCCATTGCTGCTTTAGCTGCAGTTTCAGCTGCTGACTGAGCGGCAAACGGAGTTGACTTCTTTGAGCCTCTGAAACCGAGCTCGCCTGCGCTTGCCCAAGAAACAGCATTGCCCTGTGTATCGGAAATAGTAACAATAGTGTTGTTAAAAGTTGACTGGATATGCGCTGCGCCCTTTTCAATGTGCTTGCGCTCACGGCGACGGCGAATAACCTTTTTACCACCCTTTGGTGCTGCCATAATCCTTTGCCCTCCTTACTTCTTCTTATTAGCCATGGTCTTACGAGGACCCTTACGAGTACGAGCGTTAGTCTTTGAACGCTGACCTCTTACAGGGAGTCCCTTTCTGTGACGAACGCCACGGTAACAACCAATATCAATAAGTCTTTTAATATCAAAAGCAATGTCACGGCGAAGGTCACCTTCAACGCGGCAGTTATGCTCAATGTATTCTCTGAGCTTAGAAACATCTTCTTCTGTCAAATCTCTAACACGAGTGTCAGGATTTACACCTGTTGCAGCAATAATGTCGTCTGCAGTTTTACGGCCGATACCGTAGATATAAGTTAAACCGATTTCAACTCTCTTATCTCTTGGTAAGTCAACACCTGCTATACGAGCCATTCAGTTGCACCTCCATAAAAAATTATAATTCTGAATTTGTTAAGTTAAGGTAAAAATTAACCCTGACGCTGCTTGTGCTTTGGGTTTTCGCAAATTACCAATGTCTTACCTTTTCTCTTAATGATTTTGCACTTATCGCAAATTTTCTTTACTGAAGGTCTGACTTTCATTAGTTAATCATTCCTTTCTAAAAATTCGTGTTAAATTACAGGGCTTATTTAGAGCGCCATGTAATTCTTCCTCTTGTCAGGTCGTATGGAGACATCTCCACAGTAACCTTGTCGCCCGGCAAAATGCGAATGAAGTTCATTCTGAGTTTGCCTGAAATAACAGCTAAAATTTCGTGACCGTTCTGAAGTTCTACCTTAAACTGAGTGTTTGGCAGAGCCTCTCTTACAATACCTTCAATTTCAATTACATCCTGTTTAGACATACCGTCAACCCCCATTTTTAAAATTGTTTAAAATCTTTTTTACTTGCGGATTGGTTCTTAAAGAACCCTCAATAACCGTATTTGTGGGCTCAAGGTGTTTAAGCTTTTTGTTTTTCGGATGCTCAAGAGTTCGTCTTTTTCCGTCTGCAATGACTGCATACTCATGATTTACCCTAAGCACAACAAAAAAGCTGTCCTTGTCACGCCCCGCCTTTGCTTTGACTATGCTGCCCTTAACTATGCTCATAAATCACCTTTAATCGCACAGGGTCATAATCTTCGGTCCGTCGGGAGTGATAGCAACCGTATGCTCAAAATGAGCGGACAGCTTGCCGTCACAAGTAACCGTAGTCCATTTGTCATCAAGGACACGCACCTGATATTTGCCCTCGTTTACCATGGGTTCAATGGCAATTGTCATACCCGGAAGCAGTCGCACACCCCTGTGAGGTGCACCGTAATTGGGTACGCTTGGGTCTTCGTGTAACTTCGCACCTACGCCGTGGCCGACAAAATCTCGTACCACCGAGTAACTGCGAGCTTCGACATACTGTTGAACCGCGCTGCCGATATCGCCGATTCGATTACCGACAAGAGCCTGTTTAATTCCCTCATTTAGGCTCTCTCGAGTAGCGTCGAGCAGTTTCTGTGCATTTTCACTGATACTGCCACAAGGGAAAGTGTAGGCGTTATCGCCGTGAAATCCCCCATAGTATGCGCCAACATCCACGCTTACTATGTCGCCCTCTTTTAGAACGAGTTTCTTGCTAGGTATGCCATGGATAACCACATTATTAACGGAAATGCATGCACTTGCAGGAAAACCGCCATAACCGAGAAACGAGGGAGTAGCTCCCTGTTTCTCGATATATTTGCGGATAATAGTGTCTATTTCATAAGTAGTCACGCCTGGCTTTACAGCCTCGCCTGCAACACGCAACGCCTCAGCAGAAATTCTGCAAGCGTCTTTCATTTTTGAAATTTCCCGTGCTGTTTTAATAACTACCATGCCGTTTTACGCCTCGATCTCCTTGAGGATAAGATCAGTAGTTGTATCTACCTCATCCTGTCCCTCAACATTGATAAGCTTACCCTGCTTATCATAGTAATCTGCAAGCGGCTCAGTCTCCTTGTGATAAACATCAAGACGAGCAAGCACAGTATCCGGGTGGTCATCCTTGCGCTGAACAAGGGTGCCTCCGCAATCGTCACAGATACCCTCTTTGCTTGGCTTTAAGTTAACCAAGTGGTAAGGTCTGCCACAATTTTCGCAAACACGACGTCCGGACATTCTGTTGATGATTCTTTCATCAGATACGTCTATGTTGATAACGTATTGAATCTCAACACCCATAGCGTCCAGAGCCTCGGCCTGAGGAATAGTTCTTGGGAAACCGTCAAGGATAAAGCCCTTTTTGCAGTCGTCCTCAGCAAGTCTTTCTTTTACAATGCCGATTACAACTTCATCAGGAACAAGCTTACCCTCGTCCATAAATGACTTTGCCTTCAAACCCATCTCAGTGCCGTTTTTCAGCGCCTCACGGATCATGTTACCGGTTGAAATAGTGGGAATACCAAAGTGCTCACAAAGTACAGCGGCTTGTGTGCCTTTACCTGCACCCGGAGCGCCTAACATGATGATGTTCATTTTATTATACTCCTTTTTCAGTAATAAGTCAAGGTTTATACTAAAAATCAATAGAAAATAAGATAACTTTTTTAGAGCAAAATTTGTGTCAAACCGCACCACACCCCGAAAAGCAGATGCCTTTCGGTGCATGGGTGAAGTATGACACAAAAGCTGTCAGAATATATCCGTTTTTTTATCCGGGTATATTATTAATCAAGAAAACCTTTGTAATGTCTCATCATCATCTGTGACTCAAGCTGCTTAACAGTTTCAAGAGCAACACCTACAATAATGATGATCGATGTACCGCCGATTGTCATAGAACCCATACCGGTAGCGGCACCGTAAATAAGTGGAAACAGAGCGATAACTGAGAGGAACAACGCTCCAATCAGAGTAATTCTTGAAAGAATGTTTCTGATGTAATCTGCTGTCGGAGCACCAGGTCTGATACCCGGAACAGTACCGTTATTTGATTTAAGGTTGTTAGCCATTTCAATCGGATTATACTGAATAGTAGTATAGAAATAAGCAAACATAATGATTAATAAGAAGTACAATACCATGTAGAGCCAGCCGCTGGTATTGAATGCTGCAAAGAATGCACCCCAGAAGCCGTCACCCTCTTGTATGCCGAGGAAAAGGTTGATTGTACCCGGAATAGATAAAATTGAGCTTGCAAAAATGATTGGCAATACGCCGCCAAGAGCAACCTTAATTGGAAGGTGGCTTGACTGACCGCCGTACATCTTTCTGCCAACTACTCTCTTAGCATACTGGATTGGAATTCTTCTTTCGCTGTCCTGCATAAATGTAATAAACCAGATAACAGCAATGAAGATAATAGCCCAAACAGGAACGAGGATATAGAACTGTGTCTGACCCTCTGAACCGAGGTTCCAATACCGACCAAGAATGTTGATTGTTGATGGGAGCTGTGCAACAATACCTGCGAAAAGGAGAATGGAAATACCATTACCGATACCGTGACTGTTGATTTGCTCGCCAAGCCACATCATAATAGCAGTACCTGCAGTAAATACAAGTACGATTACAATAGCCGAGAACCAGAAACTAAAGCCCTCGTTGTAATTGAGAACAGCCTTCTGCTTAAGGTAGAAGAGATAAGCAGTACCTTGGATAAGACCAAGACCAACTGTTACATATCTTGTGATAGTACCAATCTTTCTTCTGCCTACCTCGCCCTCTTTTGCCAATCTCTCAAGAGGAGGAATAGCAACACAGAGGAGCTGCATAATGATGGAGCTGTTGATGTATGGTGTGATACCCATTGCAAATAATGTTGCATTTGAGAACGCACCACCTGAAAGTGTGTTCAAATAGGCAAGCATTGTGTTGCCTGTTGAAATATCGCCCATTGCCTGAGCAAGAGCTTCCATATTCAGAAATGGAACAGGAATAACTGAACCAATTCTGAATACGATGATAATTAAAAGTGTAAATAAGATTTTCTTTCTTAAATCAGGGATTGACCAAGCGTTTTTTATTGTTTTAAACACTTAAATCACCTCTGCACTTCCGCCTGCAGCCTCGATTGCAGCCTTTGCTGATTCTGAAAAAGCATTAACCTTAACTGTAAGCTTCTTATCAATCTTACCATTACCGAGAACCTTGACACCGTCAAAGCCGTTCTTAACTACACCTGCATTTACAAGTGCCTCGATATCTACTGTTGCACCGTCTTCGAACTTTCTGTTCAAAGTGCTGAGGTTGATAGCAACTATATTTTTAGCAAAGATGTTGTTGAAACCTCTCTTAGGAATACGGCGCTGCAACGGCATCTGGCCACCTTCAAAACCGGGACGAATGCTACCGCCTGAACGAGCCTTCTGACCCTTGTGACCCTTGCCGGCTGTTTTGCCCCAGCCTGAGCCGTGACCTCTACCAATTCTCTTTGGACCCTTTTTTGAGCCCTCAACCGGTGATAGTTCATGTAACTTCATATGGTTCGCACCTCCTTGCTTATGCTTCACTAACCTCTACGAGGTGAATGATTTTTGCTACCTTGCCCTTTGTTGAAGCATTGTCAGGCTGTGTTGTAACATCTCCAACCTTCTTCAAACCTAAGGCATGGGCGGTTGCAATCTGATCCTTTTTAACGCCGATAAGGCTCTTAACTAATTTAACTGTCATTTAAAGCAACCTCCCTATTATAAAATTTCCTTAACGGATTTTCCACGAATAGCAGCTACTTCTTCAGCAGTTCTTAAAGCCGCAAGACCTGCAAGTGTTGCTCTTACAACATTGCAAGGATTGTTTGAACGAAGAGCCTTTGTTCTGATATCCTTAATACCAACTGCTTCTACAACGGCACGAACCGGACCGCCGGCAATAACACCGGTACCTGGAGCAGCAGGTTTCATAAGAACTCTGCCTGCACCGAACTCGCCGATGATTTCGTGTGGAATTGTTGTGCCTCTTAAAGCAACCTTCATAAGGTTCTTCTTAGCATCCTCGATACCCTTACGGATAGCGTCAGGAACTTCGCCTGCTTTACCAATACCGAAACCAACTGTTCCGTTACCGTCGCCTACAACTACTAAAGCTGCAAACTTGAAAATACGACCGCCCTTAACCGTCTTTGATACACGGTTAATAGTAACGACTCTTTCCTTTAATTCGCCTGTTACTTCTACTGTATTAGCCAAAGTTATTCCTCCTCTTCCTTAGAAATTGAGGCCGCCCTCACGGGCGCCTTCGGCCAATTCCTTAACACGGCCGTGATAAATGTTTCCGCCTCTGTCGAATACAACATCAACGATATTCTTTTCCTTTGCACGCTCAGCAATAAGCTTGCCTACTGCCTTAGCTGCTTCTTTGTTTCCGCCATTACCTGTAATAGTCTTGTCAAGGCTTGAAGCCTGAGCAAGTGTAACACCGGCTGCATCATCAATAATCTGAGCATAGATGTTATTAGTGGAGCGGAATACGCACAAACGCGGACATTCTGCAGTACCGCTGATTTTGCTACGGACTCTCTTATGGCGTCTAATGCGTGCCTTTTTTGTATCTGGTCTGCTTACCATTTAGATTCACTCCTTAATTATTTACCCTTACCGGCCTTGCCTTCCTTGCGGCGGATAACTTCATCAGCATACTTAATACCTTTACCCTTATATGGCTCAGGTGGACGCTTCTCTCTAACCTCGGCAGCAAACTGACCAACCTTTTGCTTATCAATGCCGACGATTATGATTTTGTTTGGATCAGGAACTTCAATCTTGATGTCCTCTGTATCCTCAACGATAACCTGGTGTGAATAACCAAGGTTCATAACGCACTTGTTACCCTGCTTCTGAACACGGTAACCAACGCCGTTAACTTCAAGCTCCTTCTTGTAGCCCTCAGTAACACCTACTACCATATTGTAGATAAGTGTTCTTGTAAGGCCGTGAAGTGAGCGGTTTGTCTTTTCATCATTTGGACGAGTAACTTCGATAACATCGCCCTTGATCTCAACTGAAATGGCTGGGTTAAACGCAAAATCGAGTGTACCCTTTGGACCCTTAACAGTAATTACGCCGTCAGCAATAGTAGCTGTAACGCCGGCGGGAATATTTATAGGTTTTCTTCCAATTCGAGACATTATCGCACCTCCTCTTACCAAATGTAAGCAAGAACTTCGCCGCCAACATTCTCTTTGCGTGCCTGACGATCAGTCATAACACCCTTAGATGTTGAAATGATAGCGATACCGAGGCCCTTCATTACCTTTGGCATATCTGCTGCATTGCTGTAAATTCTTAAGCCTGGCTTTGATACACGACGGAGACCTGTGATAACAGGCTGCTTGCCGTCGATGTACTTAAGAGCAACCTTAATTACGCCCTGCTTACCATCTTCGATAACTGAAAAATTCTTGATGTAGCCCTCATCAACAAGAATCTGGCAAATAGCCTTCTTAAGGTTTGATGATGGGATTTCAACAGAATCATGTCTTGCCGAATTCGCATTACGAATTCTTGTAAGTAAATCGGCAATTGTATCTGTAATCTGCATTACTTTTACCTCCCTTGCTTACCAGCTTGCTTTCTTTACGCCCGGAATTTCGCCCTTGTAAGCGAGCTCACGGAAGCAAATACGACAAATACCATACTTGCGGAGGTAGGCGTGTGGTCTACCACAGATATTACATCTTGAATACTCTCTTGTAGAGAACTTCTGCTTTCTCTGCTGCTTAACTTTCATTGAAGTCTTAGCCACAACAATCCCTCCTTACTTTGAAAACGGTGCACCCATAAGCTTTAAGAGCTCACGAGCTTCTTCGTCTGTTTTAGCTGTGGTAACGAAGCAAATATCCATACCACGAACCTTGTCAATCTTGTCATAATCAATTTCAGGGAAAATGAGCTGCTCTTTAAGGCCCATATTGTAGTTACCGCGACCGTCAAATGAATCAGCGCTGATGCCTCTGAAGTCACGAACTCTTGGAAGAGCTACATTGAAGAATCTGTCGATGAACTCGTACATTCTTGCGCCTCTGAGAGTAACCTTACAGCCGATTGGCATACCTTCTCTGAGTTTGAAGTTAGCAACTGATTTTCTTGCACGGCAAACGAGTGGCTTTTGACCTGTTATTGCTGAAAGATCTGTGCAGATAGCATCAATTACCTTTGAATTTTCTCTTGCTTCGCCTGCGCCTACATTGATAACAACCTTATCAATCTTAGGAATCTGCATTGTGCTCTTATAGGAGAACTTTGACATAAGAGCAGGTGCAACTTCTTTTGAATAATATTCTTTAAGTCTTGCCATATCTTAATTTCCTCCTTAAAGTGCTTCGCCGCATTTAGCGCAAACTCTGCCCTTAGAGCCGTCCTCATAAATCTTATGAGCAACTCTTGTAGGCTTCTTGCAGCGTGGGCAAACAATCTGAACCTTTGACGCATACATAGCAGCCTCAGCCTTTACGATGCCGCCCTGCTCGCCCATTTTTCTTGGCTTAACATGCTTTGAAACCATGTTTGCCTTTTCTACGATTACTTTACCTTCTTTAGGGCTAACAGCCAGAACCTGGCCCTTCTTGCCCTTATCCTTACCGCTGATTACGATAACGGTGTCGCCTGTTTTAACATGAACTTTACTCATTGTGACACCTCCATTAAAGTACTTCAGGAGCAAGTGACAAAATCTTCATGAAATCCTTATCACGAAGCTCTCTTGCTACCGGTCCGAAGATACGAGTACCCTTAGGGTTCTTATCTTCCTTAATGATAACTGCTGCGTTTTCGTCAAAACGAATATAAGTACCGTCTTCGCGTCTTACACCCTTAGCTGAACGAACAACTACAGCCTTAACAACCTCACCCTTTTTAACAACGCCGCCTGGTGCTGCTTTTTTAACTGAGGCTACGATTATATCGCCAATGTTGGCATATCTCCTTCTGGTACCGCCGAGTACACGAATGCACATAAGTTCCTTTGCGCCGGTGTTGTCGGCAACCTTGAGGATGGTTTGCTGCTGAATCACAGTGTAATTCCTCCTTTAATCAAAGCCGCTAAACTTATTTAGCTTTCTCAATAATCTCGACGAGTCTCCATCTTTTATCCTTAGAAAGAGGACGGGTCTCCATAATCTTTACACGGTCGCCGATACCGCACTCGTTGTTTTCGTCGTGTGCCTTAAAGCGAACTGTGCGCTTAACAATCTTATTGTAAAGCTTATGTTTTACGCTGTCTTCAACAGCAACAACGATAGTCTTATCCATCTTGTCGCTTACTACCTTGCCGACAACGGTTTTTCTTAACTTTCTTTCTTCACTCACTGTTAAGTCCTCCTCTCTTAAGCTTCTGTGCCGCTGAGTTCACGCTGACGGAGAATTGTTGAAACTCTCGCAATGTCCTTCTTAACGGCACCGATTCTGGATGAGTTTTCGAGCTGATTAACAGCAAGCTGGAAACGAAGATTAAATAATTCTTCCTTGAGTTCAGTGAGCTTTGTCTGAAGCTCTTCTACTGACATATCTCTGATTTCTGATGCTTTCATTATTGCTCACCCTCCTCTTTTTTAATAAACTTACATTTTACAGGAAGCTTGTTAGCTGCCAGACGCATAGCTTCTCTTGCTGTTGCTTCATCAACGCCTGCAAGCTCAAACATTACTCTGCCCGGCTTAACAACTGCTACCCAGTACTCCGGATTACCTTTACCTTTACCCATTCGAGTTTCAGCAGGTCTTGCTGTAACTGGCTTATCAGGGAAAATCTTAATCCATACTTTACCAAATCTTTTGCAGTAACGAGTCATGGCAACACGGGCAGCCTCAATCTGATTTGCTGTAATCCATGCAGGTTCAGTTGACTGAAGACCGTACTGGCCGTAAGTAACCTTGTTACCGCGAAGAGCCTTACCTGTCATACGACCTCTGTGAACTCTTCTGTATTTTACTCTCTTAGGTAATAACATTACTTTTTGCCTCCTTCTCTACGAGGCTTTCTTGACTTAACTTCGTTAAGAACCTCACCCTTATAGAGCCAAACCTTAACGCCTACCTTACCGTAGGTTGTGTTAGCCTCAGCAAAGCCGTAGTCAATGTCAGCACGAAGTGTCTGAAGTGGAATAGTACCTTCGTGGTACTGCTCTGAACGAGCGATTTCAGCACCGCCGAGACGGCCTGAACACATAATCTTGATACCCTTTGCACCACGGCGCATTGCGTTACCGATTGACTGCTTCATAGCACGACGGAAAGAAATTCTCTTCTCGAGCTGCTGAGCAATGTTCTCGGCTGTAAGCTGAGCATCAAGCTCCGGAGCCTTTACTTCAACAACATTGATAGCAACAGGCTTGTTTAAGAATTTTTCACACTGAGCCTTGAGCTTCTCAATCTCGGCACCGCCCTTACCAATGATAAGGCCTGGCTTTGCGCAGAAAATGCTGATTCTAACCTTTTTGCCGTCACGCTCAATCTCAATCTTTGAGATACCAAAGTTGTAAAGCTGTGCTTTAAGCATCTTACGAAGGTTGTAGTCCTCAACAAGAGTAGGACCGAAATCCTTCTTTGATGCAAACCAACGGGAATCCCAATCTTTAATTACACCAACACGAAGACCGTGTGGATTAACTTTCTGACCCATATTCTAACCTCCCTTAATCTTCTTTTTCCTTGAGTACGAGGGAAATGTGAGATGTTCTCTTGTTGATTCTGAACGCTCTGCCCTGTGCTCTTGGACGAATTCTTTTAAGGATAGGACCTGCTGTTGCATTACATTCTGCAACATAGAGTCTGGATACATCCATATCGTGGTTTACTTCAGCATTTGCCATAGCTGAATGGAGCAGCTTTAAAAGCGGCTCACAAGCGGCCTTTGGAGTGTGCTTAAGAATAGCCTCTGCATACTTAGCATCCTTGCCCTTGATAAGGTCAATTACAATGCTCACCTTGCGAGGTGATATACGAACATATTTTGCATATGCCTTTGCTTCCATCTGCAATACTCTCCTTCCGCTTATCTTGATGTCTTTGAACCTGCGTGTCCCTTGAAGGTTCTTGTCGGAGCAAACTCACCGAGCTTGTGACCAACCATGTCTTCAGTTACATATACAGGTACATGTTTGCGTCCGTCATGAACAGCAAATGTATGACCAACGAACTCAGGGAAAATTGTTGAGCTTCTTGACCAAGTCTTAAGAATTCTCTTTTCGCCTGCTTCGTTCATTTCTTGAACCCTTTTGAGCAATACAGGCTGTACAAAAGGGCCTTTTTTAGTACTTCTACTCATAATTTAAGCTCCTTTCCTGCCTTACTTACCGTTTCTTCTGCGAACGATAAGCTTGTCGCTGCTCTTCTTATTCTTACGAGTCTTATAACCGAGTGCCGGCTTACCCCAAGGAGTAACAGGGCCCGGGCGTCCAACAGGGGACTTACCCTCACCACCACCGTGTGGATGGTCGTTAGGGTTCATTACAGAACCACGAACTGTAGGTCTCCAACCCATGTTTCTCTTACGGCCAGCTTTACCAATCTTAACATTTTCGTGGTCAGTGTTACCAACCTGTCCGATTGTAGCCATGCAGTTTTCAGGAACATTTCTGAGCTCGCCTGATGGAAGTCTTAACAGTGCAAGACCGTTTTCTCTTGCCATAAGCTGAGCCATATTACCTGCTGAACGAGCAAGCTGAGCACCTCTGCCCGGATAGAGCTCTACGTTGTGGATGAATGTACCTACAGGGATTGCTGTAAGTGGAAGTGCGTTACCAGGCTTGATATCTGCGTTAACGCCTGCGAGTACCTTGTCGCCTACCTTAAGTCCCTCAGGAGCAATAATGTAAGCTTTTTCGCCGTCAGTATACTCGATAAGAGCAATGAATGCTGAACGGTTTGGATCGTACTCTAATGTTTTTACTGTAGCTTCTACATCAAACTTCTGACGCTTGAAGTCGATGATACGATACTTTCTACGGTTACCGCCGCCTCTGTGGCGAACAGTGATTCTACCGTAGCTGTTACGGCCGGCCTTTTTATTTAAAGGAGCAAGCAAGCTCTTCTCAGGCTCAACCTTTGAAAGTACAGAATAATCTGTAACCGACATATTTCTTCTTGAGTTAATGGTCGGTTTATATACTTTAATGGCCATTTGATTTCACTCTCCTCATGATGGCTTTGCGGGAATATGGCTTTTCCCATACATTCTGCCTGAATAATTTAAAATTTCAGGCTTACATCATGCCTTCAAAAAATTCGATAGGCTTGCTGTCTTCTGTAAGCTTAATGATTGCTTTTTTCCAGCTCTTTGTGTAGCCGCCGTTGTTTCT
This sequence comes from Ruminococcus sp., assembly GCA_022510955.1. GTDB lineage: Bacteria > Bacillota > Clostridia > Oscillospirales > Acutalibacteraceae > Ruminococcoides. Next base: position 22,400 of record JAFLSM010000014.1, read on the forward strand.
GCCCTGACGACGGAACTTACCACGAACTGAAACTGTGTTTACCTTTGCAACCTTTACCTTGAAGATTTCTTCGCAAGCTTTTGCAATTTCGATTTTGTTTGCTGACTTAGCAACTTCGAAAGTATATACCTTATTAACTGCGCCGAGCATACTTTTTTCAGTAATGATTGGGCGAATTACAATATCATGAGCTATCATGCATATACCTCCTCAATTTTGCTTACAGCATCCTTAACGATAACAAGCTTGTCAGCATTGAGAATGTCATAAACATTCAAAGTGTTAACCTGAGCTGTCTTTACGCCTGGGATGTTGTTTGCAGATTTGATAATCTTGCTGTCTACTTCAGGAAGAACTATGAGAGCCTTCTTTTCAACGCCGATAGCGTTAAGCATAGCAACGATTTTCTTTGTCTTATATTCATCAAGTGAAATTGAATCAACAACGATGATTTCATTTTCCTGAGCCTTTGTTGAGAAAGCTGACTTCATTGCAAGTCTTCTTACCTTCTTGTTTACAGAAAATCTGTAATCTCTTGGCTTTGGAGCGAAAACAACACCGCCGTGTGTCCACTGAGGAGCACGAGTTGAACCCTGTCTTGCACGACCTGTACCCTTCTGTCTCCATGGCTTTCTACCGCCACCTGAAACCTCTGCTCTTGTAAGTGTGGACTGTGTGCCCTGACGCTGTGCTGCAAGATAGTTTACAACCATCTGGTGCATAACTGCTGCGTTAGGCTCAATACCGAATACGGACTCAGCAAGTTCGATTGTACCAACGTTCTTGCCTTCCATATCTACTACTGATAAACTTGGCATTTATAATCCCCCTTCCTTAAGCCTTAACGGAATCTTTGATTACAACGATTCCCTTATTTGGACCAGGAACAGCACCCTTGATAGCGATAAGGTTGTTTTCAACATCAACCTTAACAACTGTGAGATTCTGTACTGTAACCTGCTCTGCACCAAGGTGACCTGCCATTCTCTTACCCTTCCAAACTCTTGAAGGTGAAGAACAAGCACCGATTGATCCGCCGTGACGAACGCAAGGACCTGTACCGTGTGTTTCCTTAAGTCTGTGGAAGTTCCAACGCTTAATTACACCAGCTGTACCCTTACCCTTGCTCTTGCCGGTTACATCAATCTTGTCGCCGGGGGTGAATACATCTACTTTTACAAGATCGCCAACGCTGTAAGCGTCAGTGTCTGCAAAGCGGAACTCTTTAAGTGTTTTCTTTGGTGCTACACCAGCCTTGTCAAAAAAGCCCTTCATTGGCTTGTTAACCTTGTGTGGCTTCATATCGCCATAACCAAGCTGAACTGATGCATAGCCGTCGTTTTCAACTGTTTTCTTAGCTGTTACCACGCAAGGGCCTGCTTCGATTACAGTTACAGGAACAACGATTCCTTTTTCATCGAAAATCTGTGTCATACCGATTTTCTTACCGATGATTGCTTTCTGCATGTTTATATCCTCCTTATAGGTTATTGGTTGGCATTTGCCAACATGACCCTGTCTGCTTATAGGTTGGTATCACAGATTAAAGCTTAATCTCAATATCAACGCCGGCAGGGAGCTCTAAGCTCATAAGAGCCTCGACTGTCTTGTTTGACGGTCTTAAGATGTCGATAAGACGCTTGTGAGTTCTGATTTCAAACTGCTCACGGCTGTCCTTGTACTTATGAACAGCACGAAGAATTGTAACAATCTGCTTCTCTGTAGGAAGTGGAACAGGACCTGAAACTCTGGCGCCTGTACGCTTTGCTGTTGCTACGATTCTTTCAGCAGAACGGTCAACTAACTGATGATCATAACCCTTTAATCTTATTCTAATCTTTTCCTTGACTGCCATTATCGTCGCCTCCTTAAAAAATTTAGTTGGCGGGCGTTCGCTTTCAAAAAACTTTTTTTGAAACTCTGCCGGGTGTTTCTTCACCCTGCATAAAAAAACCCGTTTAACTATTCAGTTAACCGGGACCGTCCTGAAAGCATTTTGAGCGCACTTATGGCAAAGCAACCCCATTGCCACGCAGTAATACTCAGTGTTTCATTGTAAATCGCCCGGTTTAAAATCGGACATACTCCACGGAAAAACCGGTCCAAAATGGCCGCAACCTCCCGCTTCAACGCATATCTTTGCAGTCTTGTGTTTTACACACAGGTAGTATTTTACCATATAAACCCCATAAAATCAAGCTTTTTCACGCTTTTAGAAAAATTCTATTATTTAGAATATCATTAGTATTTAAAAAACATTTTTGTGCAATATGTATATATTGCTAATACTGCCTTTTTAAGGTATAATAAATGTATGGTGAAAATATCGGCAAAGGAGGATGTGTTTATGAAACATATATATTACGGAGACGGCAAAGGAAAAACCACGGCAGCAGTAGGCATAGCAGTGCGTGCAGCAGGCAGTAATCTTAAAGTGTTGTTCGTGCAGTTTTTAAAGACCGAATTTTCGGGAGAGCGTCATGTATTGAGCCACACGGATAATGTTACTCTGACATTCTGTCCTCTGGAGATCAAATTCACTTTTAATATGAACGAGCAAGAAAAGCAACACGCAGCAAAGATTTTTAAAGGGATTTTCGACAGGAGCGTAACTATGGCTCTGACCGAAAAGTACGATATGCTTGTGCTTGATGAGGTATTCGAGGCAATCAACGCTGGAATGCTCAGCGAAGCAGAGGTATTTGAGTTTATTACAAATGCACCTGCAAGTATGGAAATTATTATGACGGGTCATAATCCTCCCGAAAAATTTATGCAGATTTCAGATTATATTACTGAGTTCAAAAAGATTAAGCACCCCTACGACAAAGGAATTACAGGCAGAATCGGCGTAGAATTTTAACTTTTTTCGACGCTTCATTCGACGCTTCAGAAGTTTTCCTTAATATGTAACCGTTGCATCCCGAAGATATACTTCCGTTGCAGTGTAAACATCATAACTCACTATTCTAAGTTTATTAGTGATTAATAAAGCGGTCACTACCGCCCCGAAGATATACTTCCGTTGTAGTGCAAACATCACAATCCACTATTTTAAGTTTGGATATTGATTATTTGACTCTCACCAAGGTTCGTATTGTGATTATAAACTGTCACCAAACATCAAAAGTTCATCTTCGGGTCTTTTTCGACGCTTCATAAGTTAGTTTTAATATGTGACCATTGAGGCCCGAAGATATACTTCGCTTATTTAGTAAACACCGTAACTCACTATTTTAAATTTGTAATTATTTATAGATGCTTTATTATAGATCAATTAAAGTAACTACTGTCGCCCCTAAGATTTACTCAAACTTTATGGAGAACATCATAATTTACTATTAAAGTTTTGATTGTGATTATGGACTGCCACCGAACAACAGAAGTTCATCTTCGGGACACTGCATTTTAATTTATATTTAACTTATGTAGCGTCCAAAAAAATAAACGGCAAGGTAAATACCCTGCCGTTAAATTTTTTCATATTATGTATGAATTATTCAGCTGATGGAGCACCAACCGGGCAAACATTCTCACAAGAACCGCAATCAACACATGTGTCAGCGTCAATTACATACTTGCCGTCACCCTCTGAAATAGCAGATACAGGACACTCAGCTTCACATGCACCACACATGATGCACTCATCACTAATTTTGTATGCCATAGGGGAACACCTCCTTAAAGATTTCATCTATATTGTAACACAAATTTTTAAAAATTCAATCATTTTGGAAACATTTTTATATAATTTTCAAAAACTACCTAAAAACCTCAGCAAGATAACCAAACAATTCCTCAAATGTACCGTGTTTATATTTTGAGTAATCCTTGTTTTGACGATTAATCATAGTATCAGTCACAAGATAGGTGTCAAAGCCAAGCTCGGCCGCTACCATATCCTCGTCAACATCATTGCCTATCATAAGACTTTCTTCCGGCTTAATTCCGCATTTGTCGCAAATCATCTTGTAGTATTCAAGGTTAGGCTTGCAAAATCCGGAATTTTCATATGCTGTAATATGGTCAAAATAATTTGGAGATACCTCCGCCCAATTCAGTCGGCGCATTGTTGCAACCTCAGGAAAAATCGGATTGGTTGCGGCAATCAGCTTTCCGCCCTCAGGCAATTTATCCCTGACAAGTTCAACGCACTTTTTTGCAAACGGTGTAGTTTGTGTTGCTTGCTTTGCCGCGATAAATTCTGAAAGATAATAATCATCAAACTGTTCAATATAAGGTGTTAAGTCCATATTGCACTCTTTTGATGCGACCTCCCAGAACACCTCCTTGTTGGTTCTGGAATTATCATTTTTCATCATTGCAGATGTACCTTTCCACACCGCATTAATCAGGGCATCGGCTTCAATGTTAAATATCGGGCAAAAGCGTTTACAAAGTGAACCGAAGTACAGCTTTGTAAATGCTTCCATATCCATAGGAAGCAATGTACCGTCCAAATCAAACAATATATTATTATACATTATTTTCCCCTTTTCTTTTTTCATAACCTGTAATATTATAAATACAAATTCTTGAGATTGCAAGTTACAGAATTTTAATGTATAATTTTAACATATTGAATTTGGAGTTGATTTTATGAAAATCGTTTTGACAGATGCACAAACGGTGCTAGATGACCTTGTGGATGCCACCTCATTAAGAGAGCTTGGCGAGGTCGTTGAATACGGTTTATTGAAATATGACGAGGTGGCAGAAAAAATAGCTGATGCCGATATTGTTGTCTGCAACAAAACTCAACTCGATAAGCACACCTTAAGACTTGCAAAGAAATTGAAATATATCGGTCTGTTCGCTACAGGCTACAACAATATTGATATTGATTATTGCAGAGAGCACAACATTGCGGTATGCAATGCAGGTTCATACTCGACCAATGCCGTTGCACAGCACACCTTTGCACTTATATTGGAGCATTTCAACAATACTGCAAAGTACAATGATTTTGTTCAGAAAGGCAAGTGGAAGAGAAGCAAGACTTTCTCCCCATTCGTATACCCTTTAAGAGAGCTTGCAGGCAAAACACTTGGCATTGTCGGCTTGGGCAATATCGGTCAGGCAGTTGCAAAAATTGCAAATGCATTTGAGATGAATGTTATAGCCTACAACCGTTCGGCAAAAAAAATCGACAATGTAAAAATGGTATCGCTTGATGAGCTTTTGAGTGAAAGCGACATTGTGAGCGTGCATTGTCCTTTAAACAGAGAATCAGAGCATATTTTCAATAAAGAGACCTTTGCCAAAATGAAAAAAGGCGCTTTATTTGTGAATACCGCCAGAGGCGGAGTTATGGTAGAGCAAGATTTATTTGACGCTCTTGAAAGCGGTCATCTTGGCGGTGCGGCAATAGACACTCTTGCGGTTGAACCAATGGAAGAGGACTGCATACTTATGAATGCTAAAAACTGCATTATTACACCACACATTGCTTGGGCTCCCGTTGAAACTAGAGTACGGCTGATGAATATTGTGGTTGATAACATCAAAAATTTCCTGAACGGCACACCGACAAATAAGGTGAATTAACAACATTATCTTGCAACCAATTCGGGCAGATAGAAATGATTTGTTTATCTTGTAATAAACTAATTTTCAAAGGAGAGATTACAACTTTGACTAAATTAATTTTCATTGAGGGGGTTTCAGGAGTTGGCAAATCAACAATGGTACAAACACTTACAAAAGAATTAACAGCCTTAGGATATAAAGTAAAATCATATTTAGAAGGTGATTACACAAATCCTATAGATTTCTATCACACCGCATATTTTACAAAACACGAATTCAATAAATTGTGCTCAGAATATAGTTGTTACAGAGAACTCATAAACGCAAACACAATTCATTTAGATGATATAAGACTAATACGATATAGCAATGGCAAAAAATACATATTTGAAGAACCTTTGCTTTCTACTCTTTCAGAGAGTGAATTTTGTTATCACCCCAAGAAAATAATTCCAATAGATAAATACATCTCAATATATACAAAGATATGGAATAATTTTCAGAACTCACTCACCAATGTGTTTGACTTTATAATCTTTGACGGCTCTTTACTTCATCATCCGCTTAATGATATGATTAACAATTATCACATTACGGGAAAACAGACTGTACCTTATATTGTTGCACTGCTTAATTCACTTGAATTAAGCGAGAAATTTATATTTTATCTAAAAACTGATAATATATCAAAGCAATTAAAAATAGCACGCAAGAAACGCAAGCAATCTAAACCGACAACAAGACAGATTGAATTTTGGGAAAGTCGATTTAAAGATGAAATGATTGTTCTTAATTCAATTTACAATAAATACCAAATACTTGATATTTCCGATAATGGTTGGGACTTAGCTAAAAAGGAAATACTATATACAATACATTATAATCTTAAATGCCAATAATAAAGAAAAGGGACTGACATTATTTGACAGTCCCTTAAACTTTATTTAATCAAATATGACTATTAAAGCACTCTTACTCTTACAACGCCTTCAACAGCAGAGATTTTGTCTGCGTCTGCCTTGTCTGCGCCAGCTACATCAATGATTGTGTAAGCATAGTCGCCACGGCTCTTTGAGAGCATATTCTCAACATTACCATTAACCTCTGCAAGCACCTTCTTGAGAAGCTCAGGAACATTCTTGTGCATTACGCAGAAACGAGTGTCATCCTCGTTTGTTCTTGCAAGAGAGATTGCAGGATAGTTTACTGAGTTGATGATGTTTCCGTTTTCAAGGTATTCCTTAACCTGGTCACAAGCCATAACTGCACAGTTGTCCTCGCTCTCAGGAGTTGAAGCACCGAGGTGAGGCATACAAATAACATTTTCCTCGCCGAGGATATCATCTGTACCGAAATCTGTAACATACTTTGCAACCTTGCCGCTCTTTACAGCCTCAAGAACAGCTGTTGAATTTACAAGACCGTCACGGCTGTAGTTGAGAATACGAACGCCGTCCTTCATCTTTGCAATCATATCAGCATCAACAAGGTCTTTTGTATCACCTGTGAGCGGAACATGAATTGTGAGGTAATCACAGTTTGTCATAACCTCTTCGTTATTCTTCATAAGCTTTACAGCAGGGTCAAGCTTTAAAGCGTTTGAAACAGACATAAATGGATCAAAGCCGATTACCTTCATACCAAGTGCAACTGCCGCATTTGCAACGAGAATACCGATTGCACCAAGACCGATTACACCAAGAGTTTTGCCCTGAATTTCAGGACCTACAAACTGGCTCTTGCCCTTTTCTACCATTTTACCAACAGCATCGCCGTTGCCCTTAAGAGTTTTTGCCCAGTCAATGCCCTCAACAACTTTTCTTGATGAAAGCAAAAGACCCATAATAACCAGTTCCTTAACAGCGTTTGCGTTTGCACCCGGTGTATTGAATACAACAATACCCTGCTCTGAGCACTTGTCCTTTGGAATGTTGTTTGTGCCTGCACCTGCTCTTGCGATTGCAAGAAGGTTGCTTTCAAATTCCATATCGTGCATTGCGGCACTTCTTACGAGAATTGCATCAGGATTCTGAACATCTTCGCCGTAGCTGTAATTGTCGCCGAGTCTTGATGTGCCGATTGCAGCAATCTTATTTAATGTAAGTACATTATACATTTAAATCAATCCTTTTTAATAATATTTCAAAATGCAAAGAACGGCAGCTGCCGTTCCTTGATAAAAGGCCAAATAAAATTACTTGTTTTCAGCCTCAAACTTCTTCATAAACTCTACAAGCTTTTCAACACCCTCGATTGGCATTGCGTTGTAGATTGATGCACGCATACCGCCAACTGAACGGTGACCCTTAAGATTTACAAAGCCTGCTTCTGTTGATTCCTTAACAAACTTAGCATCAAGCTCATCGTTGCCTGTTACAAACGGAACATTCATAAGTGAACGGTCCTCAGGAACAACTGTACCCTTGAAAAGCTCTGAACTGTCGAGAAAATCGTAAAGAATCTTTGCCTTTTTCTCGTTAAGCTCCTTCATCTTATCAAGACCGCCGATTTCATTCTTAATCCACTCAAGCACAAGCTTTGCAATATAAATTGAGTAGCAAGGAGGTGTGTTATAAAGTGAATCACTGTCAGCATGTGTCTTGTAATTAAGCATTGTAGGAGTAATATCCATAGCATTTCCGATAAGATCCTCTCTTACAATAGCGATTGTAAGACCTGCACCAGCCATATTCTTCTGAGCACCTGCAAAAAGAAGACCAAACTTTGAAATATCAAGTGGCTCTGAGCAAATGCATGAAGAAATATCAGCAACGAGCGGAATATCGCCTGTTTCAGGAAGCTCATGGTAAACTGTACCGTAGATTGTATTGTTAAGGCAGATATAAACATAGTCAGCATCCTCACGGAACATTGACTTGTCTGTCTTTGGAATATATGCAAATGTCTTGTCAGCAGAAGATGCAACAGCCTGTACATCACCGTACTTCTGTGCCTCCTGGTAAGCCTTTTTAGCCCACTGACCTGTAATGATGTAGTCAGCCTTATTGTTCTTATTCATAAGGTTCATTGCAACCATAGCAAACTGTGTTGAACCACCGCCCTGCAAGAAAAGAACCTTGTAATTGTCAGGAATGTTATAAATCTCTCTTAAAAGTGCTTCTGCATCTTTAATAATCTTGTCAAACGCCTTGCTGCGGTGTGACATTTCCATTACGCTCTGACCTGTGCCCTCATAGTCGAGCATTTCGGCTGCTGCTTTTTTAAGCACTGCCTCAGGCAACATTGACGGACCTGCTGAAAAGTTATATACTCTTGCCATTTTCTAAATCCCCTTTGATTTAAAATATAATAATTATTATGCAATTAAGATAAATACCATACTCAATTTATCTTCAATAATACATAAATTATACGCCTATAAACTTCCAAAGTCAATATTTTTCTCCGCTTCAGAAGTCGGTTTTAATATGTAACCGTTGTAGCCCGAAGATACACTTCGTTTGTAAGGTTACAATTCATAAAGAACTATCAAAAGTTTAAATCAACACCAAAAAAATTGTTTGAATAAAAATTCATAATGCCATATTAAAACATCATTTAAATTTTTATTTCACCGATACAGCTAATAATTTCATCTCTCATTCGGATAGCTTCATTTCTTGCAGCTATTGCAAAATCATCCTCAGTCATGCCATCCTGCTTTTGCCAAGCACACATAATACCTCGGCTTGAATTGATTATTGCACCAAGACCGTTTTTGTCAAATGCATTTTTAACATCTTCAGCACCGCCGCCCTGTGCACCGTATCCCGGCACCAGGAAGAATGTATGCACAAGCTTTTCACGCATTTCAGCAAGCTGCTGAGGATAAGTTGCACCAACAACTGCACCTACTGCACTGTAGCCGTATTTGCCCATAAGAGAACTGCCCCAGTTCTCACACATTTTGCCCATATGCTCATAAACGGTTTCGTCAGTATCAAGCTTCATATCCTGCAATTCGCCTGAGCTTGGGTTTGAAGTTTTTACAAGCACAAAAATGCCCTTATCTTTTTCGTCACAAATCTTTGCAAGCGGCTTTATGCCGTCTGTACCGAGATATCCGTTGACTGTGAGGGCGTCTGCACCAAACGCATCAAGCATTTCGCCGTCAACACTTGTTGTGCCGAGGTGAGCAGTAGCGTATGCCTCCATTGTTGTGCCAATGTCGTTACGCTTGCCGTCAGTCATTACAAACATCCCCTTTGACTTTGCATATGCGATTGTTTCACACAAAGCCTTTACACCCTGCCAGCCGTACATTTCGTAGTACGCAGCCTGAGGCTTAATTGCCGGAACAATATCATAAAGGCTGTCAATTAAAGCCTTGTTGAACTCTAAAAGTGCCGCTGCCGCACCCTCAAGAGTCTTGCCGAATTTTTCAAAACATTTTTCCTTGATTGATGCAGGCACATAGTCAAGCTTAGGGTCAAGACCTGCAACGGTAGGATTCTGCATTTTTACAATGTTTTCAATAAGTCTGTCAAATGCCATTTTGTCCTCCTGTCATTTATTTATACTAATCTTCTATTGGCGATTAGTATTAATTATTTCAATCTCTATTCCGACAACACCGCACTTTTTCTGCTGTTCAGCCGAATAGTAAAGCTCCATATCACTTGAATGTGCATAGCAGACATCATCCGCTGTATATCCGCATTTCAAAAGCGGGAGTGAATAGTAAAGCTCCTCAAATGAGCAAAACCTGTGTAAAGCCAAAACCTTTGCATTTATTACTTTCGTGCTGTCGTCTGTATTTTCAAATTCAATCTCATCACCGATTTTTATCCTTCGGCGTTTTTCATCATTTAACCTAAGTTCAATGGTTTTTTCACCGGATTTTATCATCTCAAAAGGTGACGGATTGAGTTTCATTTTATGTTTCATCTTATTTATTCAACATCAGTTATTAATTATGTCGTACAGCTCGTTGATGAATTTGTAGTAATCTTTTCTCTCTTCCTTAACAAACTGAATTGCAGGACGAGGATGAGTATTGTACTGACCTGTGAGCATATACGGAATATCGTAGCCCCACTTTACGCCTTGTTCTCTGAGTTTTGATGTGTGGTCCTCAATAATCTTTACGATTGGGTCAACCTTGTACTTTGGATTTTTGAGGAAACCGAGGAGAAGCTCAAGCGCACAGTTACCTGCACCTCTGCCCATTCCGTCAACAGTAGCGTCAAGATAGCTTGCGCCATAAGTCATAGCCTCGATTGTATTTGCAAATGCAAGCTGCTGATTGTTGTGAGCATGAATACCAACTGACTTTTTGTATTTATCTGCAATTTCGCAGTACATATCAGCAAGTCGTCTTGCCTCCTCAGGATAGATTGAGCCATAGCTGTCTACAATATAAAATGCACTTACAGGAGTTTGACCGAACGCTTCAAGAGCTGCCTTAATGTCCTCAGTTCTTGCCTTTGAAACAGCCATAATATTGATTGTTGTTTCATATCCCTTTTTCGCAGCATCCTCAATCATCTCGATTGCAGCAGGAATTGTGTTGATGTATGTTGCAATTCTGATTAAATCAATCGGGCTGTCCTTCTTTTGAATGATATCATTCTTAAAGTCAGTTCTGCCGACATCAGCCATTACTGCAATCTTAAGATCAGTCTTGTTGTCGCCTACAATTTTGCGGATATCCTCATCTTTACAGAACTTCCACTTACCAAAATCGTTTTCATCAAAAATTTCCTTTGATGCTTTGTAACCAAACTCCATATAATCAACGCCGGCCTTAACATTTGCAGCGTACAAATCTTTAACAAACTTATCATCAAATCTAAAGTCGTTACAAAGTCCTCCGTCACGAATAGTTGCATCTACAACCCTTATGTCCTTTCTTACTGAAAGCAAATCGCCTTTCTGTGCCATTTCATTTACTCCCTTTCCTTGTTGTATTTATTTTATCTTATCCGATTTTCCCTTTAATCAGCACTCAATTTATACTTTTCAAAAGAGATAATCATATTTATATATTGACTTATAATTAATCCTCAAAAACTACTTTGCCACCGAGAATTGTCATTTTTACCTTACCGCAAAGTGTTTTTCCCTTGAATGGGGTGTTTTTGCTCTTGCCATGCAGTTTTTCTACATCAACTGTCCACGCTTCATCAAGATTTACAAGAGCAATATCAGCAGGAGAGCCTACTGAAAGTGTACCTGCGTTAATTCCGAGAATTTTTGCAGGATTAACACTCATTTTTTCAATAAGCTGTTCAAAGCTCATAATACCTGTTTTTACAAGGTAGGTAACGCCCACTGCAAGTGATGTTTCCATACCGATTGAGCCGTTTGGCGCACTTACAAAATCCGCCTTTTCATCAGGGGTATGAGGCGCATGGTCGGTTGCAATAGCATCAAGTGTGCCGTCAAGCAAGCCTGTGATGATTTCTTCTGCATCTGCCTTTGTTCTAAGCGGAGGATTCATTCGATAATCTGCGTCCCCTCGTAAAAGCTCCTTTTCAGTGAGAGAAAAGTAGTGCGGTGCAGTTTCGGCTGTCACCTTAACACCTCTTGCCTTTGCATCTCTTATAAGTGCAACACTTGTTTTTGTGCTGACATGACAAATATGAATCGGAACATCAAGAGCCGCCGCAAGTGCAATTTCCCTTGCTGTTCCGCAGTCCTCCGCAGAGGCAGGAATACCCTTGACACCAAGCTTTTGTGAAACCTCACCCTCGTTTATTTTACCGCCGTCTGCAAGAAACAAATCCTCGCAATGAGCGACAACACTCATACCAAGCTGAGGAGCTTTTTTCATTGCATCACTTAAAAATCGGGTATTCTCAACGGGGCGTCCGTCGTCGGAAAGTGCGATTGCACCTGCCGATTTAAGCTCGTCAAGGTCTGTCGGCTCAAGACTTTTAAGTCCCTTGGTTATACTTGCTGATACATAAACATTTGCAGAGGCGTCTTTTGCCTTATCAAGAATATATTTTACAGTTTCCGCATTGTCAGTTGCAGGATTTGTGTTCGGCATTGCGAGCAAACTTGTAACTCCGCCTGCTGCTGCCGCATTACAGCCTGTGATTATATCCTCCTTGTGAGTTTGTCCCGGGTCACGCAAATGTACATGCATATCAACAATACCGGGAATTGCATACAATCCTTCGGCATCAATCACCTTGCAGTCAGCCGACAAATTTTTGCCGAACTGTGCAATCACACCGTCACGCACAAGAACATCAAACTGTTCATTTATTCCGTCGGCCGGTGACACTACTGTCGCATTTTTAATTAGTAATTCGTTCATATATTCACCTATTTAAAATTATCTTTTACGATTTGACTGTGAAGATGTCGGTTTTCTGCGAGTCTGAGAAGATGTTGGCCTGCGATTTTGTGTTCCTCTTGGGGCAGGTCTGCGATCTGTACGGCTGTGCACCTTAACCAGAGTGCCGTCCTCCAACACTCTGCGTTGCTGTCTTTGTCTTTCAGCCCTCGCTCTTGCTCTTTCAAGTCGCTCCTGCTCTGCCTTTTTACGCTTTGCAATCGCTCTTTTTCTCTTTATCATTCGATAAACATTGGTGCAGAAATAACCGCAGTGTATTCCGAAAGTTTTAACTCCTTTGCCAAAAGTCTTTAATCCAACAAACACCTTTTCGCCAAATGACGACTCTTTCGGCTCTTCACGGCTTACCTTTGAGGCATGCTGTTCAATTTCGCTGATTACATCATAATCCTCAGCCTCGTCAATTTCTTTGTTGCTTATAATGCCCATTTTTTTCTTTGGAGCCTCTTCAAAGAAATCGTAGCTGTTCTCAAATTTAGACTGCTTTGAAATATCACGAACAAGAACTTCATCGTTGTTGAATTCATCAAGTTCCGTAAGACCGTCCTGAGTTAAATCGAGGGTCTCATCATTTTCATCATAATACGCTTCCGTCTGTGAGTTCTCCTCATATGTTTCAAACATCTGAGGCTCTGTTTCAATCTGTATATCATCAGACTGAACATCATAAACTTCAACCTGAGTTTCATTTTCAGGCTTTCTCTCACGATAAACCTCTCTTGCAACGCTGTCATCAAATGAATGAGCTCCGCTTAAAATCTCGTCAATTTCTTCATCTGACACATATCGTTTTGAACTGTTATCATCAAAAGACTGATTATAGGCTTCATCATTTTTGTCAAAATAATTTTCTTTTATGCTGTTCTCAAGATGTTTCTCATATTCCTCGTCCTGTATGTATGAGCTTTCGTAATTACGATCACTTTGCGAGTCAATGTCAACAAAATCCTCAAAATAATCGTCTGTGTAATTCTTCTGCAACCTCTGCTCGTCCTGTACACCGTGATTGTCAGACTGCGGCTTTTCAGTGAGGTTGTATTCGTCAGCAAGTTCTTTTAGAATCTTTTCATTTCTGGACGCCGCCATGCTGTTAATCTTACCTCTAACACGCTGGTTGTGCTTTAATCTGATTATAAAAATCAAAAGAAGAACAATAACTATAAGTGCAGCTGCTATAATAATTACAGTAGCAATTCCTCCGCCAAAGCTTGTCTTGCCGAAAGAAATTGAGGATACAATGCCTGAAAACACAGAATAATCCCCGTTTGTAACATTACTGCCATTGCGCTGAAGAGTAACATTAATACTCATACCGTCATAAACTGTATGAGCCTGATATGCTTTTATTGTTTCTGTTCCCGTGTTTACATGTGTGTTAAACAGGAGCCAGACAAGCTGTTTATCACTTTTTTCATCAGGAGTGCAGGAGGAATATTCAGTTTGAGTAAGAAAATTGCCCATAACCTCCGTCAGCTTATCTCTTTCAAGAAGGTTATAGTTCTTTATGCTCTCACTGTCCTCGTTTTTGGTCATTGTAACAGTGATTGTAAGGGTTGAGGGTTCATTCATACCCTGCAAATAGATATCACCGCTTTTAAAGTTGTCCATGGTTGTGTTATAATCAAGACCAAACAGAGAAAAATATTTGTCACTGCTGTTGCTTTTGCGAGTAACAGCAGTCATGCCGTCCGGCAGTGTGATTGACATATCGTCAATATTATTTATAGTATAAGTTTCAGAAACTGCACTGCAAACCGTTGTACCTGCAAGCACGCACAATGCACATAAAAAGACTGAAACTAAATTCCTTAGCCTTTTTGATATCATATCCCATATTCCTCCCAATTTATTCCATACTTCTTCATAATATTGTATATATAAGGCTATTATACTATATTATACAAAAAATTACAAGTGCGTTATAAATTGCATTTTCAAAGAAGTACTCTGAATGTAAAACAACAAAAGTGTGTTGCCTTTTAGTCAGCAATCATCATAAGTTACAACTACTATATATTACAGATTTATTCCTTTTTTACTTGACAAAACTATATTTCAGGAGTATTATATTACTTACTAATTATATAGGATTAATGTATTTTAAAACTTTATGGATTGTTATACTAATATCAGAATAAAACTTTGAATCATTGCTGTTATAATTAAAGCACACTTTTAAAGCGTCTGAAATAATCTGAAATTAGTTTTTGAAGGATGATTTTATGAGTTTAAATTTTGACACACCTTTATCAATACAAAATATGTACAAGGCTACCTTTGGACTTGAAAAAGAGAGCCTGAGAAGTAACGAAAACGGATTTCTTTCTCATACAAAACATCCTTTTACCGGCAATACTCACATAGACAGAGATTTTTGCGAAAATCAGGTAGAAATTGTAACAGATGTATGGGATAGTACAGTTGCAGTTTTCAAACATATTTCGGAATTGCACAGAACCGTTGTAAACGAATTATCAAATCTTGAATCGGGCAAAGAAATAATATGGCAGTTTTCAAATCCACCTTATGTAAAAGGTGAAAGCGATATTCCCATTGCAAGTTACAAGGAGAGCCTCAAGGGTAAGGAAATTTACAGAAAATATCTTGCCGAAAAATATGGTAAAAAGAAAATGCTTTTTTCCGGAATCCATTTCAACTTTTCATTTGGTGATGAGCTTATTGAAATCAGCCGTGCAGAAAATAAAACCGACTCATTTTATGAGCATAAAAACAAACTCTATCTTGAGCTTGCAAAAAAGATGACGAAATACAGCTGGCTTATTGTTTATCTAACTGCCGCAAGTCCTGTTATGGACGGCTCTTTTTTTGACGACACAAAATTAGGCAAAGATGTAATTACACCTTTTTCTTCTGCAAGGTGCAGTGAAATAGGCTATTGGAACAACTTTATTCCGATTTTAAAATACGATACATTACAAAGCTATGCCGGCAGTATTCAGGATTATGTAGACAAAGGCTTACTGAGGTCTGTTTCAGAGCTTTATTATCCCATAAGATTAAAACCAAAGGGTGAAAACTCACTTGAAAATCTTAAAAACTCGGGAGTTAATCACATTGAACTGCGTATGCTTGACTTGAACCCTCTTTCTCCTGTCGGCATTTTTAAAGAAGATATTGACTTTTTACATATGCTGATTATTTATTTAATGTCGCTTGACGACGAGGATTTTACCGACCACGAGCAAATTTCTGCTGTAAAGAATGTAAAGCGTGCCGCAAATTTCGACGACGAAAACACAGTAATTGAGTTTTACGGCGAAAAAGTGTCAGTCAAATCGGCTGCTTTAAAAGTACTTTGTGATATGCAGGACTTTTTTGAAAAGCGCAAACAGGAAACAGCTACAGAAATTGTAATCAGGCAGAAAGAAAAAATATTACATAAAAACAAACGCTATGCACAGATAATCAAAGATACTTACGGTAAAGATTATGTAAAAAAAGGCATTCAGCTCTCGCTAACTTACGCTGACATTCTTAAAAAGGAGACACTTTAAATGTGTGAAATATTCGGAGCCTGCTTTGACAGGGAAAGCTGTATAAACAGCTATTTAAAAAACTTTTACCGTCACAGCAACAATCATCCTCACGGATGGGGACTTGCATATACTGACGGCAATAGCATTTCTATAGAAAAAGAGTCATTGCAAGCATCAAAAAGCCACTATTTAAAAGAAAGGCTTTCTCAGCCAATTATCTCAAAAACAATTTTAGCACACATCCGCTATGCAACCATAGGTAATGTTGACTACAAGAACTGCCATCCTTATAGGGCGAAAGATAATTTTTCAAGACGCTGGACATTAATTCACAACGGAACCATTTTTGATTATCCGCCTCTTAATAAATTCTTAAAGCTTCAAAAGGGCGATACCGACAGCGAACGCATACTGTTATATATTATTGAGCAGATTAACAATGCTCAGGAAATTTCGCAAAAGCCTCTTAATGCAGAGGAAAGATTTTCCCTGCTTGACAGCATTATATCCGATATGGCAAAGGGCAACAAGCTTAATTTGCTGATATTTGACGGCGAGTATATGTATGCTCACACAAATTACGCAGGTTCACTTCACTATCTTAAAAAGGAAGAGGGATTTATCTTTTCAACACTTCCTCTCACAAATGAGAACTGGGAAAAACTGCCTTTCACTACCCTACAGGCATACAAGGACGGCAAACACATTTTCAGCGGAACAAATCACAAAAACGAATTTGTTGACAATGAGGAATCCCTGAAATATTTGTATCAGATTTTCTCAGATTTATAACCCTGATAAATGCACATATTTAAGGAGACAGCTATGGATTTACAGCTTGTAAGAGAACAATTATATAAAAGATATATTGAGCCTACAAAGAGAGAGCGTGAAAAATTTATCGGTGTTGAAATTGAAATGCCAATTGTCAATCTGTCAAAAAAAGCTGTCAATTTTGATGTTGTTCACACCATAACCGACAGTTTTATTAAACACTTTAATTTTAATGTTTCGGGAACAGACGACGAGGGCAATATTTATTCGGCGGCAAGCCCTATAAACGGCGACATTCTGTCATATGACTGCTCATATAATAATCTTGAGCTTTCATTCGGAAGAGAGCAGAATTTATATGATATTCAAAAAAGATTTGCCGAATATTATAAGTTTCTGCAAAATGAGTTTAAAGCATATAATTACACCCTTACGGGAATGGGAGTAAATCCTTATTATAAAGAAAATCACAATGTACCAATCCCAAACGGTCGTTATCGTATGCTTTTTCATCATCTTAATTCCTATAAAAAGTACAAAGATACACCTATGTATTTTCATAATTATCCAGAATACGGTACATTTTCAAGTGCGTCACAAGTACAGCTTGATGTAAGTTTTGATAAGCTTCCACTGACGCTCAACACCTTTTCAAAGCTTGAGCCAATTAAGGCACTGTTATTTTCTAATTCCGTTTTGCTTGGTGAAAACGAAAACAACCTGTGCTGTCGTGATATGTTTTGGGAAAACAGCACTCACGGAATAAATCCCCATAACATCGGAATGTACAACTACGAATTTACAAACATTGACGACATTTTGGCATATATCGAATCAACAAGTATCTACTGTGTAGAAAGAGATGAAAAATATATTAACTTCTCTCCCACAAAAATTGATGATTATTTCACCAAATCATCAATAACAGGCGAGTACTTCGACAACGGAGAATATAAGAATATTGAGTTCACTCCACAGCTCAGCGATTTAGAGTATCTGCGTACATTTAAGTTTGAGGACCTAACTTTTCGTGGAACAATAGAATTTCGCAGTGTGTGCTGTCAGCCGATAAAGGACAGCTTTTGCGTTGCCGCCTTTCATACAGGACTTATGGACAAGATTGATGAGCTTGCAGAAATTATCGAAAATGACCGCATACTATATCATCACGGATATACAGCAGGAGAACTCAGAAAAATGCTCATCAGCAGTAATTTGCCTAAGTTTATAGATGAGGACAAGCTATATGACCTTGCAAAGCAAATTGTTGACCTTGCATACGACGGACTTTTACAGCGAGGTATGAACGAAGAAAAACTGTTAGCTCCGCTCTATCAAAGAATAGATATGAGAACGAATCCTGCAAAAACAATGCTTTACCTTAAAGACAGCAAAACTGATTTGAAAGACATAATTATTGAATACGGAAAAATCTGAACAAATTAATTAATACTTTTTTCGTTTCCATAATTTTTATAAACAGTTCTTCTCTGTTATAACGAGAGTATACAACAAAACCTCCCTTAATGTTATTGTTAAGGGAGGTTTTTTCACCGCTTCAGAAGTTGGTTTTAGTATATAACCATCGTATCCCGAAGATTTACTTCTATTGTATGGCGAACATCATAATTCACGATTTTTAGTTTTATTAGTAATTAATAAAGCGGTCACTACCGCCCCGAAGATTTACTTCTGTTGTATGGTGAACATCATAATTCACGATTTTTAGTTTTATTAGTAATTAATACAGCGGTCACTACCGCTCCGAAGGAATCCTTCCGCTGTTCGGTAACAGTCCATAATTCCTGTCAAAACTTAGATAAGAGATTTATGAAGTTTACCACACACTCGAAGTATATCTTCGGGTCTTAAAGGTTACATATTAAATCAAACTTCTGAAGCGTTCAAAAATTACTCGACTGTAACAGATTTTGCAAGGTTCTTAGGCTTGTCGGGGTCAATGCCACGGTTTACCGATGTATAATATGCCAAAAGCTGTAACGGCACAACTGCGGTAATCGGCATAAGCATTTCGTCTGAATGAGGAATCTCAACAACATAATCTGCAATGCCCTCTTTAAGCTCTCTTGCACAAGCATCCGTGCAAACAAGAATAACCTTTGCACCTCTTGACTTAACTTCAACAATATTGCTGATGGTTTTAGGAATAATATCAGTCTGTGTTGCAACAGCAATTACAGGCATTCCATCATCAATAAGTGAAATTGTGCCGTGCTTAAGCTCACCTGCCGCATAGCTTTCGGAATGAATATAAGAAACCTCCTTAAGCTTAAGCGAACCCTCCATTGAGAGCGCATAATCAAGACCTCTGCCAATATACAGCAAACTCTCGGCGGCTACAAGCTTTGTTGCAATATACTTGCATTTTTCTTCACAATTATCAATTACATACTGCACTGCCTCAGGCATTTTCATAAGTGCAGAAATTAACCTTTCAATCTCTGCTTTTCCAACTGTGCCCTTTGCAAGCGCCAATTCAAAAGCAAAGAGATACATCACGGAAAGCTGTGTGATATATGCCTTTGTTGAGGCAACAGAAATCTCGGGACCTGCAAGTGTGTAAATCAGCATATCAGCCTCACGGGCAATCGAGCTTCCCTTAGCGTTTACAATAGCAAGCGTAGTTGCCCCCTTCTGCTTTGCAAGACGCATTGCTGCAAGGCTGTCGGCTGTTTCACCAGACTGAGAAATAATAATAACAAGGTCGCCTTCTGAAATAATAGGATTTCTGTAACGGAACTCTGAAGCGATGTCAACTGATACAGGAACTCTTGATAAGTCCTCGATAACATATTTTCCAACCATGCCTGCGTGCATAGCAGTTCCGCAGGCAACTATTGTAATATTCTTAAAATCTTTTAATTTTTCCGGTGTAATGCCGTTTTCCTCAAGGTATGGAAGACCGTCCTTAATTCTCGGCATAATTGTTGTTCTGATAGCTGTCGGCTGTTCATTGATTTCCTTAATCATAAAGTGAGGATAACCGCCCTTTTCAGCAGCCTCTTCATCCCAATCAGCAGTTTTAAGCTCTTTTTCTATCGGCTGTAAATATTCATTTACAAACGATACGCCGTCTACTGTAAGAGTTGCAATTTCATTGTGTTCAAGCAAATAATAATCTCTTGTATATTTTAAGATTGCAGGAACATCAGATGCAATAAAGCTTTCGCCCTTTGCCACGCCGACAATCAGCGGACTCTCTCTTCTAACCGCAAAAATTCTGTCAGGAAAATCCTTAAACATAATTCCAAGTGCAAACGAACCCTTAAGGTCAGCCATACACTCATCAATCGTCTTGACAGGGTCACCGTTGTAACGGTAATCCAAAAGCTGTGCCACAACTTCTGTATCTGTTTCACTCAGGAAAGTTCTGCCCTGTGCAGTCAAAAATTCCTTGAGCTCAATATAGTTCTCTATAATACCGTTATGTACGATAGTAACTCTTGAACCGCTGTGCGGATGAGAATTAATATCTGACGGTTCTCCGTGCGTTGCCCAGCGTGTGTGACCGATACCAATGTTACCGCTTGGCTTGCCAACCTCTTTGAGCTTATTCCTAAGGTCGTCAAGCTTGCCCTTTGTCTTTACAATTTCAATTTCATTATCTGAAAACACAGCAATTCCTGCCGAATCATATCCTCTGTATTCAAGCTTTGAGAGTGCGTCAACAAGCACCTCATTGCAATCCTTGGGGCCAACATATCCTACGATACCGCACATAGTAAATTTCTCCTTTTTAAAAGTTGTCTATCTCGATTAAACGTTGCCTAATTTTTCTGATGCTTAAATGTAGGCACCAAATCACTCAAAATCTCAACAGTCTTTTCACTGTCGTTTGAATCTGCCGCCTTGCGTAAACTTTTCAGCTTTGAAAGCATATCATCAGCATCTATATTAATTTGATTTCCTATAAATATCTTCTTATTCGCTGTTGATTTAAGTCCTTCTTCATCCATCAGAAGTTCTTCAAACAGTTTTTCTCCCGGACGCAAACCCGTAAACACAATCTTTACATCCTTATACGGAATTTTACCGTACATTCTAATAAGGTTTTCGGCAAGTGTTGTAATCTTGACAGGGGCACCCATATCAAGCACAAAAATCTCGCCGCCCTTTGCCATTGCACCAGCCTCAAGCACAAGGGACACTGCCTCGGGAATTGTCATAAAATAACGGATTATGTCGGGATGAGTTACAGTAATATCCGCACCCGTTTCAATCTGACGGCGGAAAAGCGGAATTACCGAGCCGTTTGAGCCAAGCACATTGCCAAAACGGGTTGTTACAAATTCAGTATGACTGCCGGCTTGTGCCTTATACTGAATAATCATTTCGCAAGCACGCTTTGTAGCCCCCATGACATTTGTAGGATTAACAGCCTTGTCGGTCGAAATCATAACAAACTTGTCAACACCGTAAAACTCTGCAAGAGTAGCCACATTGAAAGTGCCGAAAATGTTGTTCTTTACAGCCTCTTCGGGTACTGTTTCCATAAGCGGAACATGCTTGTGAGCAGCTGCATGAAAAACTAACTGAGGACGATAAATGCTAAAAATCTTATCCATCTTGTCGTAATCCCTAACTGATGAGATTATAGTAACAAGATTAAGCTTTGTACCGTACTTAAGTACTAATTCCTGTTGTATATCATATGCGTTATTTTCATAAATGTCAACAATAATTACCTGCTTTGGCTCATACTTTGCAATCTGACGCACAAGCTCACTGCCGATAGATCCGCCGCCGCCGGTAACCATGCACACCTTACCAGAAATCAGATTTCTGATTTCTTCCGTATTAAATTCAATCGGCTTTCTGCCAAGTAAATCTTCAATTCTGATTTCCTTAGCCTGCGAAATTAAAGGCTTGTTCTTGTCATCAAATAAAATCTCACTAATGTAAGGAATAACCTTAATTTTACACTCTGTTGTAGAGCAATAGTCAAGGATTTTTCTTTTTTCTTCCTCTTCACAAGACGGAAGAGCCACAATAATATTTGTAATGCGGTAATCAGCACAAATTCGTGGAATTTCAGGACAAGTACCTTTAATTTCTATGCCGTTTATTTTTGTATGAAGTTTTGAAATATCATCATCAGCAAAACATATCGGCAAAATATTTCGTGACGGATTATTATCGTCATAACGGGAATTCAAGATTTCCTGCAAAATTATTTGTCCCGCTCTGCCTGCACCGACAATCAGAGTGCGTTCTAAATTACCCTCTGCCCTTCCTGCGTTTGTGAGGTTTAAAAAAGTTTTTCTGAAAATAAATCTAAACAGGCATACTCCGACAGTTGAAATTAAAAAATAGGTAATCAAAAATACTATATTCTGCCTTACGCCTAATATCATCATAATAACTTCTGCAAAGGCAAAGCCCAAACCCATTGCCAATACGCAAAACACATAGTCCTTAATATTAAAGTTCCGCCAAAGTCTTGTGTAAGCACCAAGCATAAACATCATAAAAGAACACATAATTAAATTGATAACAACAGCATAGAGCAAAACTTTGTTTCCGAAGACTAAAGAATGAGATATAACAGATAATATATAATTTGAAACTATGCCACTGATGATAATTATAAAAACATCGGCAATAGCAAGTACAAGTTTGCGATAATTAAATTTTTGCATATACCCGACACTTCTCCTTAGAGTATAAATAAGCACAATAACTTCTAAATTATTCCAAAAAATAACACCAAATGTATTTTAACAAACATTTATTAGTATTATTGCTAAAATGCATCATAATAGAATATATCATTACATAATATATTTAAAAAAATTATACCACAAAACAATACTTTTATCAATAAAAATTATTTTTTGGACGCTTCATAAGTTAATTTGAATATGTAGCATTGCGACCCGAAGATTTACTTAGCCTGTTTGGTAAGCATCATAATTCACTATCAAAGCTTGAATAGTGATTATGGATTATTACCGAACAACGAAAGTACTCCTTCGG
Organism: Ruminococcus sp.; assembly: GCA_022510955.1. Classification (GTDB taxonomy): domain Bacteria; phylum Bacillota; class Clostridia; order Oscillospirales; family Acutalibacteraceae; genus Ruminococcoides. The sequence goes on from JAFLSM010000014.1 coordinate 45,503, forward strand.
GTCGAAAAAAGTTACATATTTAAGCTAACTTATGAAGCGTATTAAAAAAACTGTTATCCCAAAATTAGTTTTGCAGTATCCACGCTTTCCTTTGCGTCCTTGCAGTAATAGTCTGCTCCAATCTTCATTGCATATTCCTTTGTAAGCACCGCTCCGCCTACAAATACAACGCATTTACTGCTGCCGTCCTCATTTTGCAGTTCTTTTGTTTCTCTTACAAGCTTAATAGTATCCTCCATACTCTTAAGTGTGGTTGTCATAAGAGCAGACAGACCTATCATTTTAATATTCTGCTCAACCGCTGTGTCAACAATCAGTTGAGGGTCAACATCTCTGCCCAAATCAACAACAGTGTAACCGTAGTTGTCAAGCAGTACCTTGACTATATTTTTACCGATATCGTGAATGTCACCCTTTACGGTTGCAAGAATAATTTTGCCCTTGCTCACTGAATCTCCGTTTGTCTTTGAAAGATGAGCCTTGATGACCTCAAAGCACTCCTGTGCAGTATTTGCACTTTGAATAAGCTGAGGCAGAAAAATCTTGTTCTTCTCAAAGTCCTCGCCCACCTTATCAAGTGCAGGAATCAGCATTTCATTGACAATCTTCATAGCGTCAGTATTTTCATCAAGCAGTTTTCTTGTAACAGTCGCACCCTCTGACTTAAGTCCGCTGTAAACTGCTGTAAAAATATCAATATCAGAGTCAGCCGATTTTTTTACAGGCTGACTTGGAGCTGAGTCGTTATATGCATTGATAAACTCAATCGAATTTTTGTCAATATTTGCAAGCACTCTGTATGCACGCACGGCACCCGTTATAGAGTCAATGTTAGGATTAACAATCGGCAGGTCAAGTCCCTGTTCAAGTGCCATAGTAAGAAAAGTTCTTGTTACAAGCTCACGGTTAGGCAAACCAAACGAAATGTTTGAAACACCAAGGCAGGTTTTACAGCCAAGCTCAGTTTTTACTCTGTGCAGAGCATTAAGAGTTTCTCTGCAAGCCTCCTGCTCGGCAGAAACCGTAAGAGTAAGACAGTCAATATAAACATCCCGTCTGTCAATGCCAATAGCCTCTGCACGTTCAACAATTCGCTTTGCAATCGCAAATCTTCCGTCTGCGCTCTTTGGAATTCCTCCCTCATCAAGAGTAAGACCTACAACCGAAGCGCCGTACTTTTTAACAAGCGGTAACACCGCATTAAGGCTTGCTTCCTCACCGTTTACAGAGTTCACAATCGGTTTTCCGTTGTAGTGGCGAAGTCCTGCTTCAAGCACATCAGGTTTTGTTGAGTCAATCTGCAACGGTGCGTCACATACGCTCTGAATTGCCTTTAAAACACGCACCATCATCAGCTTTTCATCAATTTCGGGATGACCGACATTGACATCCAAAATCTCTGCACCACCGCTGACCTGACTTAGTGCCTGTGTCAGAATGTAATCAATATTATTATCAACAAGTGCCTGCTTAAAAAGTTTTTTACCCGTCGGATTGATTCTTTCACCGATAATTCGAGGGCCGTTAATTTCAACGATTGTACTTGCACTACACACTGTTGTATCAACGCTTTTTTTCTGAGGCTGATATTTATTTTCTTCGGTCATTTTTCTGACCTTTTCAATATACTCGGGTGTTGTACCGCAACAACCGCCGATAATTTTAACTCCGTATTTCAGAAGTTTCTGCACACTCTCGGCAAAATCATCAGGAAAAACATCATATTCGTTGCTGCTTGGATCAGGCAAACCTGCATTAGCCTTGATAACAAGCGGAAGCTCGGTATACCTTGACATTTCGGCAATAATAGGCTCAAGCTCGGCAGGTCCGAGTGAGCAGTTTACGCCGACAGCATCAACTCCCAAGCCCGTAAGTGTTACAGCCGCACAGGCAGGCAAAACACCTGTAAAGGTTCTGCCGCTTGCCTCAAACGACATTGTGGTAATAATAGGCTTGTCGCTGTTTTCCTTTGCCGCAAGAACCGCCGCCTTAAGTTCAAACAAATCAGTCATTGTTTCAAAAACAATCAAATCGGCGTCCTTACCGGCAATAATCTGCTGTTTATAATAATCATAAGCCTGTTCAAAGGTCATAGCACCCGCAGGCTCCATAAGCTGACCGATTGGGCCCAAATCAAGCGCCACAAGCGCACCCGTACCTTTAACAGCCTCTTTTGCATTGCTCACGCCTGCTCCGATAATCTCCTCAACAGTATATCCGCTCTCTTTAAGCTTATAGGCATTTGCACCAAAGGTATTGGCATATACAACATCAGCTCCTGCCTGAACATAAGCTCTGTGGAACGATTCAATAAGCTTAGGGTGAGTTATATTCAGGGTTTCCGGAACAGAGTCATACTCCACACCACTTTTTTGAATGAGCGTACCCATTGCGCCGTCCAAAAGCACAAATTCTTTATTTTTCAAAAGTTGTCTAAAATCCACAGTGTTCACCGTTCCTTCTGTATTTGCACTTTCCACGCATATTGCAGATTGCACAGCCTCGCTTTTTCTTTTCAATCGGATTTTTTGAAATTCCCATAACTGCCGTAACCGACTTTGACGGCATCAGCAAAAAGTTGTCGTTTGTAGTAAGTCCTATCTTGCGTGGAGCATCAAGCATACGCAAAAAATCCTGTTGAAGTGACAGAGGATAGTCCCCGTAGCCGGGACTAAATCTGAATGTCATATAACAGCCGTCATATTTTTCTGCAATAATTTCATCAACCTTATTACACACCTGTTCAATGGCAACGCTTGAAAAGCTGTCAAGCACCACTGCCTTTGCCATATCGGAAATCTGGCTGATACGAATCAGTTTGTCAATATCTGCACCCAGAGTTGCACACATCAGAATTGCCTTTTCGCACCCCTCAAGGTGATTTACAATGTCGTTTCCGCCCATAATTGCATCACACGGCAAATCAAGCTCAATATATCGAAACTTTGGTGAAGCTTTTTCTAAAACCTCTTTTTCGCATTCACTCATCAAGCTTTCCATCTGTTCATTCATTTGTATTCCTGCACCGCCAAGGTAACGAACAGCCTCGTTGCGGTTGAGTTTTTCAAGTGTTATCATAACAAATTAGCCACTGCCTCTGTAATCTTTCCTGCTATATAAGGATTATTCATTGTATAAAGGTGAATACCATCAACTCCGTTTGCAATCAAGTCGATAATCTGCTCAATCGCATAGGCAATGCCTGCATCTCTCAAGGCCTCAGGCTTGTTCTCGTACTTTTGCAAAATCTTTGAAAACTTTGCAGGCAAACTTGCACCGCTCATTGACACCATTCTTGTAATCTGATTTTTGTTTGTAATAGGCATAATTCCTGCCTCTATCGGCACATCAATTCGTGCAATCTTTGCTCTTTCAATAAAGCGGTAATATACATTGTTGTCAAAGAAAAGCTGACTTATAAGATGAGATGCACCTGCGTCTACCTTTTTCTTCAGGTTAAGAATATCCTCAATCTCGTTTTCAGCCTCACCGTGCACCTCGGGATAACAACCTCCGCCAATGTCAAAAAACTCACGGTATTCGTCAACTCTCTCAATATATTCGCATAAATCACTCGCATATCTAAAGTCGTGCTTCGGCTCAGCGCCCTCAACATAATCTCCCCTGAGTGCAAGGATGTTTTCGATTCCGTTTGCCTTTAAATCAGCAAGATTTGAATCGATGTCCGCTTTTGTGCTGTTTACGCAGGTAAGGTGAGCCACAGATTCAACACCAAAATCATACTTGATTTTTGATGCAATCTCGCAGGTACGACTGTGACCTACCGTACCGCCTGCACCGTAGGTTACGCTGATAAAATCAGGCTTTAAGGCACAAAGCTCCTCCATTTTGCTGTAAACCGATTCAATCGGTGAGTCTTTTTTCGGAGGAAAAACCTCAAAAGAAAAAACTGTCTTTTCATTATCCTTAAACAAATTTGCAATTTTCATATTTTTTAACTCCGCTTCATAAGTTGGTTTTAGTATGTAACTGTTGCGACCCGAAGGTATACTTCGTCGGTATGGTAAACATCATAATTCACCATTTGACGTTTTATTAGTGATTAATAGAGCGACCACTGTCGCCCCGAAGATTAACTTCGGTTGTATGATAAACATCATAGTTCACTTTTAAAGGTAATCTAAATAATTATTATTTTAGTAAATTGTAAATTATTAATTGCTTTTAATTAACTTATTCTACCATAAAATAGTAAGCATTACAACACAAAAACCTTAAAATACAAATAATTCCTATAATTTAAATAGGTTTAATGTTAATTATAGCTCATCTTTAATGCGTAATTACCCAATACGAAGAAATTCTCCGTTATTTCTGTAACGAAAATCAACGCTCCTGCCAATAAAGCATAATGCCCAAATGAGTCGCATATAAATTAGCAAGAATGACAGGAGGGCTTTATGTGAAAGGCGTAGTGGAAGAACGCGCAGCAATGCTGGGCGAGTACATAATAGAAAGCAAGGCCACCGTACGGTCAGCCGCCAAGAAATTCGGCGTAAGCAAAAGTACGGTTCATAAGGATGTCAGTCAGAGGCTAAGGATACTTAACCCTGCATTGTATCGAGAGGTACGGCAGGTGCTTGATATGAACAAAAGCGAAAGGCATATTCGAGGCGGTATGGCTACAAAAAACAAATATCTCAAGGAAAAGCAGATTAAAAATCACACAGACTGCGAATAAGATGACAATCATATAATAATTTCGCACCAAATCTTTACATTTGAAATCTCTTGATGTATAATTTAGAATAGTTATCTATGCAAATTTCGATTTTTATCTATATTTGCATATCAAGGAGATTTTAAAATGAAAAAAATTCCTTTTTCACCGCCTGATATTTCTCAGGCAGAGATAGACGAAGTAATCAAGGTTGTAAAATCGGGTTGGATTACTACGGGGCCCGAAACCAAGCTTTTTGAAAGCCAAATCGCTGATTATTGTCATGTAAATAAAGCTGTATGCCTTTCATCTCAAACATCCTGTGCAGAGCTTACTCTTCGCATTTTAGGCATAGGCCCGGGAGATGAGGTTATTTTGCCTGCGTACACCTACACGGCAACTGCATCAATCATTTACCATGTAGGTGCAAAACCTGTTATGATTGACTGCAAAAGCGGTAGCTTTGAAATGGATTACGACAAAATGGAGGCCGCAATCAACCACAACACCAAGGTTATCATTCCTGTTGATTTGGCAGGCGTAATCTGTGACTATGACCGAATTTTTGAGGCTGTTGAACGCAAAAAAAGCGTGTTCAATCCCAAAAATGAAATCCAGGAAAAATTCGGCAGAGTTTTTGTTATGGCAGACGGTGCCCACGCATTTGGCGCACAGTGGCATGGCAAGATGTGCGGTGAAATTGCAGACTTTACAAACTTTAGCTTTCACGCTGTAAAAAATATGACCACAGCCGAGGGCGGTGCAGCAGTTCACAGAATTCACGACGGCATTGACGAAGAAGAAATCTATAAACAATATATGCTGCTGTCACTCCACGGTCAAACAAAGGATGCCTACACAAAAAATAAGGTTGCATCCTGGGAATATGATGTTGTTGACACACAGTACAAGTGTAATATGCCTGATGTTCTGGCGGCCTTAGGCGTGGCACAGCTTTCACGCTATGATAAAATTCTTGACCGCCGTCACGAGCTGATTAAGCTTTACAACGAAGAATTTAAGGATTTGCCTATTCAGGTTTTAAACCATTGTGACGAAAACCATCGCAGCAGCGGTCATCTGTATTTTGTTCGTTTTATCGGCAAGGATGACGAATATAGAAACAAGTTTTATAATATGATGGCAGAACACGGCGTTATGTGCAATGTTCACTTCAAGCCGTTACCAATGCTTTCAGCATATAGTAAAAAAGGCTTTAGTATTACCGATTACCCTAATGCCTATAATATGCACAAAAATCAGCTGACACTGCCAATGAACTCCACACTATCAGACGATGATGCGTGGTATGTAATTGAAACCTTTAAGCAGTGTATAAATACACTTAAATAATACTAAACACGAATTGAAAGTGAGATAAGATTTCAGAGCAGATTTTGTGTCAGACGAGTGCCATAC
>JAFLSM010000015.1 GCA_022510955.1 Ruminococcus sp.
TCGAGGACAGGGCACGATGTATGACGCGAAATTTGCCTGAAAGATATCCATTTTTTATTGGTGTTTAGTATAAGGTTTGTTAGCATATCGTTTTTATTATATCAAAGTTTCTATATGTTTTCAAGTTTTTTTGTCCCCTTCCTAAACTTGATATAACATAATATTTTTCTCCCAAAGTTAAAACTTTTGCAGTATGGAAACAGCATAACTTATAATAGTGATTTATGAATTACTACCTAACAACATAAGTTTGAATTTCGGGATACAGCATAAAAAAAACACAAAAAACTTATGAAGCGAAAGTAAAAAGCAGCCGGTGGGCTGCACCTATCCGAGCAGACAGCACCATATAAAAACGCACTATTGTGCCCGACTGTTTCCGAACTGTTTACTATATAGTAAAAAAGCGGCGAAGTATTACTCCGCCGCAAAAATAGACTATTAAACTAAAATCAGTTTGTAATTGTCTGCTCTGTGTCCTTATCAAAGATGTGGAGCTTATCAAGCTCAAAGCAAATTTTGATATTATCACCAGGATGTGCAGTTGATGTTGGAGCAACACGAGCTGTTACAGGCATGCCTGCAATATTTACATAGAGATAAATCTCAGCACCCATAAGCTCTGTTACATCAACATTTGCATCAAAGAGACATTCTGACTTCTCAATGTATTCAGGCTCATCATGAACATGCTCAGGACGAATACCAAATACAACTTCCTTACCAACATAAGCGTCAAGCTTGCCACCTGCTGCCTTGTTTGCAGGAACAGGAATCTTATACTTGTCAAAATCAAGAGTATAGTTAGAACCGCTCTTATTGAGAGTAGCATTAACAAAGTTCATCTGTGGTGAACCGATAAATCCTGCAACGAACATATTGCAAGGCATATCATAAAGATGCTGTGGAGTATCAACCTGCTGAATGAAGCCGTCCTTCATAACAACAATTCTTGTACCCATAGTCATAGCCTCTGTCTGGTCATGAGTTACATAGATGAATGTTGTACCAAGTCTCTGATAGAGCTTTGAAATCTCTGTACGCATCTGAGCACGGAGCTTTGCGTCAAGGTTTGAAAGTGGTTCGTCAAGTAAGAATACCTTTGGATTACGAACGATAGCACGACCAAGAGCAACACGCTGTCTCTGACCACCTGAGAGAGCCTTTGGCTTTCTGTCAAGGTACTGTTCAATACCAAGAATACGAGCAGCCTCTTCAACTCTGCGCTTAATCTCTTCCTTTGGTGTCTTTCTGAGTTTAAGACCAAATGCCATATTATCGTAAACTGTCATATGAGGATAAAGAGCGTAGTTCTGGAATACCATTGCAATATCTCTGTCCTTAGGAGCAACATCGTTTGCAAGCATATCGCCAATATAGAGTTCGCCCTTTGAAATATCTTCAAGACCAGCAATCATTCTAAGAGTAGTTGACTTACCGCAACCTGAAGGACCAACGAGGATAATAAATTCCTTATCATCAATTTCAAGGTTAAAGTCAGTTACCGCAGTAACGCCACCGTCATAAATTTTGTAAACATGTTCAAGTTTTACATTAGCCATTATATAAACCTCCAATAATCCAATAAAGTTATAATGCTTTATTACATAAATATCTTATCACTTTAAGCAAAATTTTACTATACAGATTTTAACTAAACTTTCTATTAATATTTTATTTAAATATTACACATGTTAAAAAACGACACCTGTTTTTAGTGTAATTTGCCAACAAAAATTAGCATTTTATCTGAATTTGATAACAATTTACAACAACCTCTATGCAAATTGCCATCCAAATATAAATTACCTATAGAAATTCGTTCAAGATGCACAACATTTAATCCACAAGATATAAACATCTTTTTAACTTGATGAAATTTACCTTCACAAATTGTAACAAGTCCTGCTTTTTTGTCGTTATTATATATCTCAAGACTTGCAGGCAGACATTTAGTGCCGTCAGCAAATACTATTCCCTCTTCAAACTTCTTTATAGTTTCTTCTGTTATTTCTCCGTCAAGCTGTGCAATGTACTGCTTGTCCACATGCTTTTTCGGCGAAAGCATTTTATGTGCAAAATCGCCGTCATCGGTAATAATTAAAAGTCCCTCGGTATCTTTATCAAGCCTTCCGGCAGGAAACAATCCCTTGCGTTTGTACTCATCGGGCAAAATATCAATTACCGTTTTATCATGATTGTCATTGCTTGCAGACACAACACCCGCAGGCTTGTTCATCATTATATAAATGTGTTTACTGTAATTCAGCACTTTACCGAGCACAGCAATTTCGTCATTATCAGCGTCCGCCTTTACCTCAGGCTTGCGGATTATCTCACCGTTTACGGTAACTTCGCCTGATTTTATGCGTTTTTGAACTTCCCGACGACTGCCAATGCCTTGTGAAACAAGAATTTTATCAAGTCTTTCCATATCAAATCAGGGATTTGTTTACATCCCCATACTCTCCATTTGTTAAGTGTGCGCCGATTACTCTGCCGTTTATGGTGAGAATTACGGCGTATTTTTCATCTGAATTGTTAAGCTCATATGTAATCTTTTGAGCGTCCCGCCCCTTATATTTTTCAAGGTCAAGTCCGATTTTCTTTTGCAGTTCATTGTATTCTTCATAAGTTTCGTTAAACTCACTTGGAATTGTCACAGTTTCACATTCTCGGCTTTCAGAAATTACATCAAAACCAAAATGCTTTAAAAATCCAATTTCTCCGCCGACAGTCTGGGCAACAAGCGAGTACTTTCCTAACTCGTCGCAGGTAGCACTGTCATTTGGTGCGGCATTGCCTGACGCTGTCAAAATTAATATCATAAACAACAAAACTGCTGCTATAATTGAGATTACGATTGAAATTATATGCTTTTTTCCTATCTTTAATTTTAAAACAAACATCAATAACACTCCGTCACACAATAATATTAATAAATATTATGCGACAGAATATAAAATAATACTATTGACCTAAAAGCTCATAAAGTTCGGATGTGTCAGATGCAAAAGTGACTGCACCCTCATCAATCATTGATTGATTTGTGCCGTATCCGTATTCAACGCCCACAAAGTCAACTCCGCAAACTTTTGCTCCCTTGGCATCAAAATAGGTGTCGCCTATCATTACGATTTCGGCACGGTTTTCATCCAAATCACCGCCAAGAGCATTGACAGCATAGGGAATTAAGTCCTTTTTGTCCTTTCGGCTACCGTCAAGAGTTGAACCGCAAACAGCATCAAAATATTCTCTTACACCGAGCAATTCAACAATTTCCTCGGCAAATTTTTCGTACTTTGATGAGCAAACAGCAATTTTTCCACCGCTTTTTTTCAGCTTTTTAAGAACCTCATCAATGCCCGCATACAGCTTGTTTCTGTATTTTCCCTTTGTGTTATAGTATTCACGGTAATATTCAACACCTACATGCGCCTCTTCATCTGAAAAACAACAGACATTTTTAAAGGTATCTATAAGCGGCGGACCAATATAGAGAGTGTAGTCATCAAGATTCGGCAGAGGCTTGTTAAGCCTTAGAATTGCCTTTTCGAGTGACTCCCGTATGCCGATTGCACTCTCACTTATCGTACCGTCAAGGTCAAATAAAAAATACTTATACTTCATCAAATTTACCGTCCGCTTTCATCTGGAATTTTTCTGATTTTACGCTGACTCTTGTATGAGTTCCCCGTGCAATTTCGCCTTTTTTATCTTGAGCAACAACTTCAAATTTAAAGTTTCTGCCGTCTGTTTCAATTAATTTTGCTGTGGCTGTGACCTCAGCACCAAGGGGCGTAGGACTTGTATGCTCAATAGAAATCATTACGCCAACGGTTGTAAGCTCGTCATTTGTAAGTTCAGCTTGTGCAAGCTCAGCAGCAACATTTTCCATCAATGCAACCACCGCAGGAGTTGCCAAAACCATCAGACTGCCACTGCCCATTGCAACAGCGAGGTGCTCTTCATCTACTTTTATTGTTTTTGACAAGATTTTTTCTGACATAATAACCTCTTTTCTGTTGTGAAAAAAATAAATTTATGCTATAATTTGGTGTATATGATTATTTTACTATATTATTAAAAATTAGGCAAGTGATTGCCTGATTTGTTTGAGGAGAAATTCATAATGAAATTAGGTATCGTAGGTTTGCCGAATGTCGGCAAAAGTACACTTTTTAACGCAATTACAAATGCAGGTGCACAGAGTGCAAACTATCCGTTCTGCACTATCGAACCGAATGTCGGAGTTGTTGCTGTTCCTGACAAAAGGCTTGATGTTCTTGCCGAAATGTATGACCCTGATAAATATACTCCTGCATCAATCGAATTTGTTGACATTGCGGGTCTTGTTAAGGGTGCATCAAAAGGCGAGGGTCTCGGCAACAAGTTTCTTTCCAATATTCGTGAATGTGATGCGATTGTTCATGTTGTAAGATGCTTTGAAAATGACGATATTATTCATGTTGAGGGCAATATTAATCCTGCCCGTGACATTGAAACAATCAACCTTGAGCTGATTTTGTCAGACATTGAGATGATGGAAAGAAAAATCGACAGAACAAAGAAGATGCTCAAAGGCGACAAAAAATATCAGAAGGACATTGACTTTTATGAAAGAGTTTTAAAGGCTCTTGAAGAAAGTAAGCCTGCCAGAAGCGTTGAATGTGACGACGACGAAAAGGCACTGCTTTCCGAAGTTGCACTACTTACAAGCAAGCCTGTAATCTATGCCGCAAATATGAGCGAGGATGACTTTGCAAACGGCATTGACAGCAACGTGGGCTACAAGGCAGTTCAGAAGATTGCAGCTGATGAAAATGCAGGCGTGTTGCCGATTTGTGCACAGATTGAAGAAGAAATTGTTGAAATGGACAAGGAAGAAAAGGAAATGTTCCTTGCCGATATGGGACTTAATGAAAGCGGTCTTGACAGACTGATTAAGGAGTGCTATGCATTACTCGGACTTATCAGCTACCTGACAGCAGGCAAGCAGGAGGTGCGTGCGTGGACTATTACAAACGGAACAAAAGCACCGCAGGCGGCAGGAAAAATTCACACAGATTTTGAGCGTGGATTTATCAGAGCAGAGGTTATTGCATATGATGACCTTATCGAGTGTGGCAGTATGACAGCGGCTAAGGAAAAGGGTCTTGTTAGAAGTGAAGGCAAGGAATATGTAATGAAAGACGGCGATGTAGTGCTGTTCAGATTTAATGTGTAATAAAATTTAATATATAAAATCAAGGGGCATCCGCATAAATTGTATTTTGCGGATGCTCCTATAATACATCTATCGGATTATAAAATTCTGTTTGCACCAAAGAATTATTTGATGAGATCGGCGTACTATTATTTTTTGAATTAAGCCAAAAGCCGCCAACAACAAGCAAAATAATACCTAATACTATTCCTATAACACCTAAAATAACAAAGGTAGAACCCGGATTGCGTGTACCGCTTGAAAAGAAACTTTCAAATTGTCTTTCGTAGCTGTTGTTTTCAGAATTGCCATACAGCATGCTTATGATACCGACAATAATAAAGATAATGCCAAATACGATGGCTGTAACACCTTTTGTGTCGTCCCTATAATCATTTTCTGGTGTATGCATATTATACCAAATCCTTTCACCTACTTTATTAGTATTATTATACTTAATAGGTATAATAATACTAATAAAGTATAATTATAAGTGAGCTGTAATTATGAGAAGAATTAAGGAACTGCGAAAAGAAAAAGACATTAGCCAAATTTCATTATCAATGAAAATTAATGTTTCTCAGAAAATGGTAAGTGCATATGAAAACGGAAAAAATGAACCAAGCATAGCTACCCTAATTCAGCTTGCAGATATTTTTGGAACATCCGTTGACTATCTTGTTGAATACACAGACATTCGTCAACCGATTGACAAAATAGCTCAAACTCAATTAAACGATATTGAATGCGATTTGCTCAATGAATTTCGTTCCCTTTCCAAAGAAAAGCAAAGCATTGCTCTTGGAATTATTCTCGGACTGAAGCACCGTTAAAAGCATACAAAGGTAAAAACAAAAAGCTATCTCATTTGAGATAGCTTTTTAACATATTATTTATTTTCTATTTTATTCAGGTCTGCCGATTTTACGGAAACGCTCGTATCGAGCTGACATAAGTTCTTCAACGGACAACGCCGAATTTTTTTCAAATGTACGGCTTATGAGCCTTTTTAGGCTTTCAAAAATCGCCTTGTCGTCGTCTGTTTTAGGCTGACGAATAATACGCTCAATTACGCCGAGTTTAAACAAGTCCTGTGCAGTAAGCTTGAGTGCCTCTGCTGCCTCAGGTGCTTTGGTGCTATCCTTCCAAAGAATTGATGCACAACCTTCGGGAGATATTACGGAATAAACGGAATTTTCCATCATCCACACCTCGTCAGCAACTGCAAGTGCAAGTGCACCGCCGCTTCCGCCTTCACCGATAACAATAGAGAGAATCGGAGTTTTAAGCGTCATCATTTCCATAAGATTTTCAGCAATAGCCTGACCCTGTCCACGCTCCTCAGCACCAATACCGGGATATGCACCGCTTGTATCAACAAAGCAAAGTACAGGTCGATTAAACTTTTCAGCCTGTTTCATAAGACGGAGTGCCTTGCGATAACCCTCAGGCTGAGCCTGACCAAAGTTGCGTTCCATACGCTCCTTGGTGTTTCTGCCCTTCTCAAGACCGATAACTGTTATAGGAGTATCGTAAAGCATTGCAACTCCTGCAACGATTGCCTTATCGTCGGAATATCGTCTGTCGCCGTGAAGCTCAATAAAGCTGTCGCCAAACATATTGGCAATATAGTCAACAGAGGTAAGTTTATCGGCAGCTCTTGCTGCTATAACTTTATCATATGCTGCCATTACTCTGCCTCCTTACCATATCCGTGAATTTTTAAAAGCTTTACGATTGTATTTTTAAGGTTACTTCTGCTGACAACAGCATCAACAAAACCCTTTTGAAGTAAAAATTCTGCCCTCTGGAAGTCTTTTGGCAGTTTCTGGCGGATAGTCTGCTCAATTACTCGCTGACCAGCAAAACCGATTAAACTTTCTGGTTCTGCAATGATTATGTCGCCGTCCATTGCAAATGATGCAGTTACACCGCCTGTTGTAGGGTCGGTAAGGACTGTAATGTACAAAAGTCCTGCGTCACTGTGACGCTTTGCCGCACCCGAGGTTTTTGCCATTTGCATTAAAGACAATATGCCCTCCTGCATTCTGGCACCGCCCGAAATAGTGCAGATGATAATCGGGAGTTTATTTTCTGTGGCATATTCAAAGGCACGAGTAATTTTTTCGCCTGTAATCGTACCCATTGAGCCAATCATAAAATCTGAGTCCATAACGCAAAGCTCTGCATCAATGCCGCCGATTTTACATTCTCCGCATATTACAGATTCTTTGCTGCCGCTTTTTCTTGCTTTTTCAAGCTTTTCTTCATATCCCGGAAAATCGAGGATATTTGTGCTTATAAGGTCTGAATCCTGCTCCAAAAAGGTATCTGTATCCACAAGCATTTCAACACGCTGTCTACCATTCATTCTGAAATGATGATTACATTTTGTGCAGACATGAAGATTTTCCTCCATATCGGTTGTAAGAAGCATTGTGTTACACTTAGGGCACTTAATCCACATTTCTTCCGGAATAAACGGAGTATTCTGTTGCTCATCAGGGAGCGACTCAAGCTCGTTTTTAGGCTTTCTAAACGAAAATAAATCCATATCAGTTCCTCATCTTTTAAGAAAAATACTGTATCACCAAAAATTATCGGGAGTTACGCTTTTCTTCAAACTCTGTCATAAAGTCTGTTGTATATTCACCGCTTACAAACTGTTCGTCCGAAAGGATTTCAGCCAGAACATCACGGTTAATTTCAATTCCGTCGATTATAAGCTCAGACAAAGCCATCTTCATCTTGCGAATTGCCTCTGCCCTTGTACGAGCCTGAACAATCAACTTGCCAATCATTGAATCATAGAAAGGCGGTACAAAATAGTTCTGATAGATTGCTGTATCAAAGCGGACAAATGAACCGCCCGGAGTATGTAGTCTTGTAATTCTGCCGCAACTCGGACGGAAACCCTTGTCGGGATTTTCTGCATTAATACGGCACTCAATAACATTACCGTGAGCAAAAATGCTGTCCTGTGTTCTGGAAAGCTTTGCACCTGCGGCAATGCGGATTTGCCACTGCACAATGTCAAGACCGGTTACCATTTCTGTTACACCGTGCTCAACCTGCAAGCGGGTGTTCATCTCCATAAAATAGAAGTTGTTGTCCATATCAAGCAAAAACTCGACCGTACCTGCATTTACATAATTAACTGCCTTTGCAGCCTTGACAGCCGCAATCATCATATTTTTACGAGTCTTTTCATCAAGAGCAGGGCTTGGACTTTCTTCAATCATCTTCTGATTTTTACGCTGAACGGAACATTCACGCTCGCCAAGACATATTGTGTTTCCGTATTTATCGCACAAAAGCTGCATTTCAATGTGCTTTACGGGATGAATGAACTTTTCAAGATAGCACGCGCCGTCGCCAAAAGCTGACTGTGCCTCGCTTGAAGCCGCAAGAAATGCCTCTTCAAACTGCTCAATATAATCAACACGGCGAATTCCCTTGCCGCCGCCGCCTGAACGAGCTTTGATAAGCAGTGGGAAACCGATTTTTTCAGCTTCAGCTATTGCCTCTTCGACTGTCTCGACAATGTCACAGCCGGGAGTTACAGGAACGCCTGCTGCACGCATAGTTTTGCGTGCATTGTCCTTGTCACCGAGTAATTTAATCATCTCAGATGTAGGACCGATAAATTTTATATTACACTGTTCACACAGTGACACAAATTTTGCATTTTCCGAAAGCAAACCATAGCCCGGATGAATTGCCTGTGCACCGCTTTCAACAGCAACAGTCAAAATTGCAGGCATATTAAGATAGCTGTCAGCAACCTTGTTACCACCCACGCAATAGCTTTCGTCAGCAAGCTGAACATGCATTGCGTCCTTGTCTGCCTCAGAATAAATTGCAACCGTACTTATGCCCATTTCACGACAGGCTCTGATAATTCTTACAGCGATTTCGCCACGGTTGGCAATGAGAATTTTAGAAAACATCTTTTCACTTCCAAATATTTATTGCATTTGCAATTATTTATTTTCAACAATGGCAAATGAAAGCTCACCGCTAACGCAGAGCTTGCCGTCAACATAACCCTTTGCTTCGATAAAATAGAATGCACCTCTGTTTTTTGTAAGTGTACAAACTGTTTCGAGAGTATCGCCGGGCTTTACCTGATTTTTAAATTTTACATTGTTCATCTTTGTAAAATACGGAGTTGCATTCTTAACCTTGTCTGCAAGCAGGCAACAGCTTGCCTGTCCCATCATCTCACAAAGGATTACACCAGGAACAACCGGATTACCGGGAAAATGTCCGTTAAGAAAAAACTCTGTACCTTTGATTGTATATCTGCCCTTAGCAGTATTCTCATCTACTCGCTCTGCCTCTTCAACAAGAAGCATATCGTTGCGATGAGGTAAAATCTTTTTGATTTCTTCCTGATTCATATATTTCTCCTAAAGAATTAATAACTCATTACTGCTAAAGCAGTTATGTATAATGCCGTTTTATACTAAACACTAATTTAAAGATATCCATTTTTAATTGGTGTTTAGTATTAGGCCCAAAATTGATTATCTAATTTTAAACAAAGGCTGGCCGTACTCAACAAGCTCTCCGTCCTTCGCAAGAATTTCGATAATCTCGCCGTCCTCTTCAGCCTGAATTTCATTCATACATTTCATAGCCTCAATAATGCAAACTGTATCGCCCTTTTTAACCTGCTTGCCAACAGAAACATATGGCTGTGCATCCGGAGACGGAGCTGCATAGAACACACCTACTATTGGTGCATTAATTGCCTTGCCTGTCTCTACAGCAGGTACTGCTTGTGCAGGAGCACTTTGTGTTGTCGGTGCAAGCTGAGCAACAGGAGTAGGCTGGGCAACAGGGGCAGTCTGAGATGCAACCTGCTGAACAACTTGTGGCTTTTCAAGACGAATTTTTGAGCCGTTCTCGTTCTGAATCTCAAGAACAGAGAGCGATGAGTCCTCAAGAACAGCAATAAACTCTTTAATTTCATCAATATTATACATTATTAAATCTCCTCATTATATCTTCTTAAATACTAAGCAAGCATCATGACCGCCAAAGCCAAGGTTTGTTGATGCCGCAACATTGACATCACGCTTTACAGCCTTATTTGGAGTATAGTTGAGGTCAAGTTCCTCGTCAGGCTCATCAAGGTTGATTGTTGGCGGAATTACGCCGTCTTTAAGAGCCATTACAGATGCAATAGCCTCTACTGCACCTGTTGCACCAAGCATATGACCTGTCATTGACTTTGTTGAGCTGATATTTGCATCATAAGCCTTTTCGCCAAGTGCCTTTTTGAATGCCATTGTTTCTGTAAGGTCATTGAGGTGTGTGCTTGTTCCGTGAGCGTTGATATAAATCTGTGCATCATCGGCAACCTGAGCCTCTTCAAATGCAATTTCGATTGCTCTTGCAAGTCCTGCACCCTCAGGATCAGGAGCTGTTACATGGTGAGCATCACAAGTGTTACCGTAACCACTCAACTCGGCATATATCTTTGCACCTCTTGCCTTTGCATGCTCGTATTCCTCAAGAATAAGCATACCTGCACCCTCACCCATAATAAAGCCGTCACGATTCTTATCAAACGGACGAGAAGCCTTTTTAGGGTCAGGATTTGTTGAAAGTGCCTTTATATTCTGGAATCCTGCAATGGTAAGAGGAGCAATAACTGCCTCTGTACCGCCTGCAATAATAGCATCAGCATAGCCGTCCTTAACTGCATGGAAAGCCTCGCCTATTGAGTGAGTACCTGTTGCACAAGCACTCATAACAGAAAGGGACACGCCCTTTGCACCAAAACGGATTGCAACATTACCAGTGGCAATATTACCAATCATCATTGGAATAAAGAAAGGAGAAACCTTTTTTGCACCGCTCTTATCCATAGCGAGTGTGTTATCAACAAATGTATGTAAACCGCCGATACCGGCACCGATGTAAACACCAAAGCGATTTTCGTCAATATTACCGATAATACCGCTGTCATCAACAGCCTCTTGTGCTGCTGCGATTGCATACTGACAATAAAGATCGAGCTTTCTTGCCTCTCTTTTTTCTATACCGAAATTCTCAGGAGCAAAATTCTTAACACTGCCTGCGATATGTACCTTGAGGTCAGATGTATCAAATTCTGTGATTGTATCAATTCCGCAAACACCGTCAACAAGATTTTTCCACATATCTGGAACATTGTTGCCGACAGGAGTGATTGCACCGACACCTGTTACTACTACTCTTCTGCTCATATTACCCTCCTATATTACATTGCAAGTCCGCCGTCAACACGGATAACTTCGCCTGTTACATAAGCTGCATCATCAGAGCAAAGGAATGCAACAACATTTGCCACATCCTCAGGTGTGCCGATTCTCTTTGCAGGAATCTGAGCCTGCATAGCGTCTTTAACCTTGTCTGAGAGAGCATTTGTCATATCTGTACCGATATAGCCCGGAGCAACAGCATTTACTGTAACACCTCTGCCTGCAAGTTCCTTTGCAACAGATTTTGTAAGACCGATAATGCCAGCCTTTGAAGCTGAATAGTTTGCCTGACCGGCATTGCCGATAAGACCAACGATTGAAGATGTACTTACAATTCTGCCGAAACGCTTTTTCATAAAGTGCTTATATGTATGCTTAATCATATTAAATGTACCCTTGAGGTTTACATTAATAACTGCATCAAAATCCTTTTCGTCCATATTAAGGACAAGCTTATCGCGAGTAATTCCGGCATTATTGATAAGAAAGTCAATACCACCGAATTCCTCGATTACCTTATCAATAACCTCTTTTGAATTTTCAAAGTTTGAAACATCACAAAAATACTGCTCAACCTTTGTGCCGTACTCCAAAAGCTCGTTCTTGGCATTAACGCCCTCGCTCTCGTCACCAACATAAAGAATTGCAATGTTTGCACCGTTTGATGCAAGCTTCTTTGCAATAGCCAAACCAATACCTCTTGAGCCGCCTGTGATTACGGCAGTTTTGTTTTCAAAATTCATGATATAACCTCCAAGGGTGTAATTTATATTATAATTCAAGTTATATTTCAAGTGCCTCAATGTCGGCAGGTGTTTCTACCTTGAATGCCTTGACATCAGGATTAATTCTTTTGATTAAACCTGTAAGTGTTTTGCCGACACCTACTTCGATAAATGTGTCAACGCCATCAGCAACCATATTTTCAACGATTGTCTGCCACTTTACAGGATTTTCAACCTGTGCCTTTACAAGAGCCTTGTAGTCGCCCTCATAAGGTTTTGCAGTGTAATCGGAATAAATCTGAACCTGTGGCTCTGAAAAATCAATATTTTCCATATATTTACCTAATCCCTCAGCTGCATCAGCCATAAACGGGGAATGGAATGCACCGCTTACTGCAAGCTGTTTTGCTCTGCCGCCTGCGTTCTTGACAGCCTCGCAAAAAGCATCAACTGCTTCGCTTGTTGTGGCTACAACTGTTTGTGCAGGTGAATTGTAGTTTACAGGGTATGTCTTATCAAATTTTGAGCATACCTCTTCAACCTCCTGAGGTGCAATCTTCATTACTGCTACCATAGCACCGGGATTTGCAGTTGCCGCCTTATCCATAAGCTCGCCTCTTGTGCATACAAGCTTGAAAGCCTCTTCATCAGAAAGCATTTTTGAAAATGCAAGAGCTGAAATTTCGCCGAGTGAAAAACCTGCAACGCAATCGGGAGTTATTCCCTTTTCAACAAGCGCATAAGCAGCAGCTAAATCTGCTGTAAATACGCATGGCTGTGTGTTGACAGTTTTGCAAAGCTCCTCTGTTGTTCCCTCAAAGCACTGCTTTGAAGTTCCCTGTCTTACAGAGTCAGCCATATCATAAACAGCCTTTGCGGCAGGAGAAGCATCATAAAGCTCCTTGCCCATTCCGCTGTACTGTGCACCCTGTCCTGAAAAAACAAATGCTATTTTACCCATTTTGTCGCTCCGTTCAATACTTCCTCTGCCTGTGTGAACATCTCTTCAACCATTTCACGAGCAGGCTGTTCTTTCTTTACCATACTTGCAACCTGACCTGCAAGAACTGTTCCGTTGGAAACATCGCCCTCACGGACAGCTCTTCTGAGTCTGCCAATACCCATATTCTCAAGTTCCTCATCAGAAACCTCTGATGAATTATACTCTGCTTTTGTGTATTCTCTTGTAAAAGAGTTGCGGATTGCTCTTACAGGATGACCGAGTCTTTTTCCTGTAACGACTGTATCAATATCTTTTGCCTTTAAAATTTTATTTTTATATTCCTGTGATATTGTACATTCTTCGGCAACCAAAAATCTTGTGCCTACCTGAACGCCTACTGCACCAAGCATAAATGCAGCAGCAATCTGTCTGCCATCTGCAATTCCGCCTGCTGCGATAACAGGAATTGAAACTGCGTCAACAACCTGTGGTACGAGAGCCATTGTTGTAAGGTCGCCAACATGACCGCCTGACTCGCCGCCCTCTGCAATGATCGCAAAAGCTCCGCTCTTTTCCATTTTGCGTGCAAGTGCAACACTTGGAACAACAGGGATAACCTTTATGCCTGCCTCAAGCCACTTTGCCATATATTTACCCGGGTTGCCCGCACCTGTTGTTACAACCTTGATACCCTCTTCAATAACAACATCAGATACCTCGTCGGCAAACGGACTCATAAGCATAATGTTAACGCCAAAAGGTTTGTCCGTAAGCTCCTTGCACTTGCGGATTTCCTCACGGAGTTGCTCGCCGTTAGAGTTCATTGCCGCAATAAGGCCGAGACCGCCGGCATTTGAAACGCCTGCAGCAAGAGAAGCGTCAGCTACCCAAGCCATACCGCCCTGAAATATAGGAAACTCAAGGCCAAGATTTTCATTTATAACAGTAGAAATCATATGTATATTCTCCTTTTCTGCTACACAAAGGGATTTTCGAGGCATCACCAATTCACAAAATTTCATTAGTCATCCCCAAAAAATTATAGTGTAGCCATATTAATCTATGTTTACGGCATTTTAATTTAATACTAACTCAAATGCTTTAAAATGTCAATATATATAACCAATTTTTTGAGAATTAGTAAATTTGTGTCAGCTACAATAATCCTCAAGATATTTTTTTAAATTTTCCTTTCCCGTTACTTCAATGCCCTTTTCAAGACGCAGAATATCACCCTTTGGCAACGTCTTAACAAAGGTATCGGTCTGCATATACGGAGCCATGTCTCCCTTTTTATAAACCGCAAGTTTTCCGTCCTCTGATTTTATAATATATACTTGATTTTTCTCGTCAATTTCATCTGCTGTTTCTTTTTCATTATATGTTACAGTTTGTTCAGCCCCATTTTGCGTAACCTGAGTTGCAGAAAACGAGCTTACAAAAAGGCAACCAAAAAGAATTACAGCAGTTATTGCAATCAACTTTTTCATATTTTACCATTCCTCGCCATAGAATTTTGAAAAAATAAGTCTAATCCATGTAATTTTAGTAAACAATGATTAAATCGTGTGTCTAAATTGCGTCGAAAACTTGCAAACAATTTGCACACTAAGACTCTTAGCCGTTAACTATGAGATATTGACTTAAGGGTAGTTTTTCCTGAAAATCGGCTCATATTCATTCTTTTACATAAAAATTCAAAGACTAAACTGTTTATTTTTTCATAAAAAATTAAATAAAGATATTTATTTTTTCGCTTCAAGGTGCTATAATAATGGGGAATAATATTTTTTATAGTGTTTTTAAGGAATTTTACTACAAGTTAAAATGTCAATAAAACTTCACCGGTAGGTAGATTTGCGAATTACAAAGGAGTAAATATGCGTAACAAGCGTGAAACAGACATAAGTCAATACACTGAAAAAAACAATGAGCCTATGGATTACTCATCAGAAGCCGAAAGCAGTGCCAAACAATTTTTTAAAGGCACAGGAAGAATAATTGTCACACTTCTGTCAGTTGTTCTTGTTGCATCGATAATTTCGGGAATTTCGCTTTTTGTTTATATTTTTACGATAGCTTCCGAACCAACAGGTATTGACCTTAAAGCTAAGTCGCTTAACCAGACAAGCTTTATTATGGTTGAAAACAAAGAAAGCGGCGAGTTTGAGGAGTATCAACAGCTTTATAGCACAGAAAACCGAATTTGGGTTGATAACAACAACATTCCTCAGTCAATGAAGGACGCTATTGTTGCTATTGAAGACAAGCGTTTTTATGACCACAACGGTGTTGATTGGACAAGAACGACATCTGCTGTTTTAAATCTTTTGACAGGCAACGACACATACGGCGGTTCAACACTGACACAGCAGCTCATTAAGAATATCACCGACGACAACGAGGTTTCTATCACCCGTAAGCTCCGTGAAATCTGCAAGGCATTGAATCTTGAAAAAGAATACACCAAGGATCAAATTCTTGAAGCTTACCTAAATGTTGTAAACTTCGGCAACAACTGCCAGGGTGTTGAGGCTGCAGCACAGCTTTATTTTGACAAGAGCATTACCGACTGTTCAATCGCAGAATGTGCGGCTATTGCAGGCATTACACAGAACCCTTCTCTTTGGAATCCTCTTGTTTATCCTGAAAACAATAAGGAACGCCGTGAGATTGTTATTGACGCTATGCATGATCAGGGTAAAATTACCGACAAGGAATACGAAGATGCTATGAAAGAGTCTGCCAATATTACATTTGTCGGTTTTCAGAACACAGATGACGATGACGATGATGACGATGATGAAAACGGATATGTACAGAATTGGTACATTGACGAGCTTTACTTTGATTTGCAAGCTGACCTCGCCGAACTTTACGGCATAAGCGAAACAGCCGCATCTGACAAGCTTTTTACAGAAGGACTTAAAATATACTGTGCAATGGACCTTGATATGCAGAATTATATTGAGGAACAGGCACTTAAAATTGATAAAACTTATGACACAAACTTACAGATTGGCTCTACCATTATGGACTTTGACGGCAGAGTAATTGCAACAGTCGGCAGTTCAGAAAAAAAGACTAAGGCTTTGGAATGGGACAGAGCAAGAACCTCTGTACTACAGCCTGGTTCTTCAATTAAGCCTGTTATAGCTTATCCGCTTTGTATTGAAAAAAAGCTTCTATACTTCTCTTCTGTTATTCAGGATGAACCTATTGACAACTATAAATACAATTCGGATGGTGTGCTTGTACCGGGTCCGGAAAATGCCTATCGCCATTATAAGGGCAACATGTTGCTTTCCGATGCCATAATGTGGTCTTCAAATGCAACCGCCGCTCAGGCTATACAGTTGCTTGGCGGTCCGGGAGTTGCCTATGAACAAGCAGTTACAAAAATGGGTTTTGAAAATCTTTCCGACGAGGATCAGAACTATATTGGTGCTCTTGCTATCGGCGGTATGAACGGCGGTACTACTGTTCGTGAGATGGCTGCTGCATACACATATCTCGGCAACGGCGGTTTGTATTATAAGCCGTATACCTATTATTATGTAACCGATTCTGAAGACAATGTTATTCTTGATAACCGTTCACAAGTGCCTAAAAAAGCTTATTCAGCCGAAACAGCAGGCATTATGAACAGACTTCTTCACTACAATATGGTAAATACAACAACTGCTATGACCAGCGCAGCATATGCAAGAATTGATGGCTGGGATATCATCGGCAAAACAGGTACTACCGATAATGATAAGGACTCATGGTTCTGCGGTGCATCTCCTTATGCTGTAATGGCTACATGGTGTGGATTTGATATGCCTGATTCAATATCTTCAAACGGTAAAACCGTTGCCGCATCATTCTTCTCAAATATTATGGGTAAATACCTTGAGAACAAGGAACAAAAGGATTACAAGCTCTCTCCTAACCTAATTGAGGCTGAGTTTAATCCATACTCCGGCTTGATTGTTTCAACCGAATATATGTCGGGTAAGTATATTGGTTACTACACTGAGGATAATCTGCCTACATTTACAAGCTATGTAAGCAATTACGGTGACGGTAACAACGACGATGATGATGACGACGATGACAGCTATACAGACAATTCTGACAGCAGTGATGTAAGCCGCGGTGAGTCGAGCGGAACCCACCACAACGGAGGCGAGTCAAGCGGCACCGGTGGCGGTGAATCCAGCGGCAGCGGTGGCGGTGAGTCAAGCGGTACCGGTGGCGGTGAATCCGGCGGCGACGAAGGCGGCGAGTCAAGCGGCAGCGGTGGCGGTGAATCCGGTGGTGACGAAGGCGGCGGTGAATCCGGCGGCGACGAAGGCGGAGATGCAGATACTTCTGCTGAGTAATTTATTAAACAGCATATAAATATGTTTATTATTATTTTCATATAAATTGGAAAGGTAAGGTAACGCTATGGTATCAGTAGCAATAATGGGTCACGGTGTTGTGGGCTCCGGTGTAGCCGAAATTCTAACAACACACAAGAAAAAACTTTTTGCAGGACTTGGTGAGGAAATTTATATCAAGAAAATTCTTGACCTCAGAGAATTTCCTGACAGCCCACTTGCAGACAGATTTACAAAAGACTTTGATGACATTCTTAACGACAGAGAAATCAGAGTTGTTGCAGAGGTTATGGGTGGTGTTAATCCTGCTTATGACTTTGTTAAAAAGTGTCTTAAGTCCGGCAAAAGTGTTGTAACATCAAACAAGGAGCTTGTTGCTGCCAAGGGCGCAGAACTTCTTGACATTGCAAAGGAAAACAATGTAAACTTCTTGTTTGAAGCATCTGTTGGCGGCGGTATTCCGATTATCCGTCCAATGAGCCAATGCCTTATTGCAAATAATGTTGACGAGGTTGCAGGTATCCTTAACGGTACAACAAACTTTATTCTCACAAAGATGATTACCGACGGTATGCAGTTTGATGACGCATTAAAGCTTGCACAGGATTTGGGATTTGCCGAAAGAAATCCTGCTGCCGACATCGAAGGACACGATGCTTGTCGCAAAATCTGCATTCTTGCTTCTCTTGCCTACGGCAAGCATGTTTATCCGGATGCAGTACATACTGAGGGCATCACAAAAATTACTCTTGATGATGTAAAATATGCTGAGACATTCGGATGCGTAATTAAGCTTATCGGCAGAGTAAAGAAGCTTGAGGACGGCAAAATTGACATTATCGTAGCTCCTATGCTTGTTCCAAAAGAAAGTCAGCTTGCAAATATTGACTATGAGTTCAACGGAATTATGGTTAGAGGCGACTGCACAGGCGATGTTGTATTCTACGGCAAGGGTGCAGGCAAACTGCCTACTGCAAGTGCTGTTGTAGCTGATATTGTTGACTGTTGCAAGCACCTCAAGACAAGAAAGTATCTTTACTGGACAGACGGAGACAGCAAAAACATTCTTCCTGTTGAAGAGTCTGTTAATGCTATGTATGTTCGTGCAAAAGGCGCAGACATCGCAGCAAAGGCAGAAAAAATCTTCGGCGGTGTAAGTATTATTGATAAAGCTGATTCTGCTGACAATGAAACAGCATTTGTTACATCTGAAATTACTTTAGGTGAATTCAACGAAAAAATTGCAGCACTTGTAAATGAAGGTGCCGAGATTCTTTCAACAATTCGCATAGGCGATTTATAATTTTATAGAGGGAGTATATAACACATGAGTTTGATAGTTCAAAAATTCGGCGGCTCTTCTGTTGCTGATGCCGAAAGAGTTATGAATGTTGCGTCTATCGTAACTGACACTTATGCAAAGGGCAATGATGTTGTAGTTGTTGTTTCGGCGCAGGGTGACACAACTGACGACCTTATTGACAAGGCAAACGAAATCAATCCAAAGGCTTCAAAAAGAGAAAAAGATATGTTGCTTGCAGCCGGCGAGCAGATTTCAATTTCACTTCTTGCAATGGCTATTGAAAAGCTTGGTTACCATGCCGTTTCTCTTCTTGGCTGGCAGGCAGGATTTGAAACTTCTTCCGCACACACAAGCGCAAGAATCAAAAGAGTTGATGCCTCAAGAATCAAGCGTGAGATTGACAAGAAAAACATTGTAATTGTTGCAGGCTTCCAGGGCCTTTCAAAATACGGCGACATTACAACACTCGGCAGAGGCGGTTCAGACACAAGTGCTGTTGCCATTGCTGCTGCTATGCACGCTGACCTTTGCCAGATTTTCACTGATGTTGAGGGTGTTTACACAGCTGACCCAAGAAAAGTAAAGAATGCTTCAAAACTCAGCGAGATTTCTTATGACGAAATGCTTGAGCTTGCTACTTTGGGTGCACAGGTACTTAACAACCGTTCAGTTGAAATGGCTAAAAAATATAATATTGAACTTGAGGTACTTTCAAGTCTTACAAAGGCTTCCGGTACTATTGTAAAGGAGAAATCTAAAATGGAAAAAATGTTAATCAGCAGTGTTGCAAAAGATACAGATGTTGCAAGAATTTCAGTTACAGGTATTCCTAATGTTCCGGGTCTTGCATTTAAGCTTTTCACAAAACTTTCTGCAAAGGACATCAATGTAGACATCATTCTTCAGTCAATCGGTCACGACGGCAAAAAGGATATTACATTCACTATTGCTAAGGACAGAATTGACGACGCTGTTGAGTGCCTTAATGCTTATGTTGAAGCAATCGGTGCACACGAGGTTCTTTTTGATGATACAGTTGCTAAGGTTTCAATCGTTGGTGCAGGTATGGAAAGCCACGCAGGCGTTGCTGCAAAGATGTTTGAAGCTCTTTATGATGCACAGATTAACATCCAGATGATCAGCACAAGTGAAATTAAGGTTTCTGTACTTATTGATGCTGCTGACGCTGACAAGGCTGTAAGCGCTATTCACGCAAAGTTTTTTGATTAATAATTTAGACTTATAAATTTGGGATATGCAGAGATGCATATCCCTTTGTTTTTTGAAAATACTAATCGCCTATAGAAGATTAGTATGAAATACTATTAATAGGTATCGACAAAATGCAGATGAATATGATATACTTATATTAAAACAAATGATTGTTTTTTAGACGCTTAATAGTGTTGCAACCATTGCATAACATCACAAATTTATGAAGCGTCGAAAAAATCAAAATAAAAATCGGAGGAATTAAAAATGGAAATTACAAAAAATTCAATCATCGGTGATGTTCTTGACCAATACCCATATGTTGCAGATATTTTCTTTGGCATTGGTATGCACTGCCTCGGCTGTCCTGCATCCCGTGGCGAAACAATCGAAGAGGCTTGTCAGGTTCACGGTGCAGATGTTAACGCACTTATTGATTCCCTTAACAAAGCGATTGTAAAATAATGAGCAGGAGTTCAAATTCACAGCTTGATAATCGTTTAAAGCTGTGCTCGGACTTTGTAAGAAACAATGCAAAATTAGCTGACATCGGCACAGACCACGCATATCTACCCGTGTGGCTGTGCCGTATTGGCAGATGTCCAAGTGCTATTGCCGCTGACATTAATCCCGAGCCGCTAAAACGAGGAGCGCAAACTATTAGTGAAGCAGGTCTTTGCGATGTTGTCACCACAAGGCTTTCAAACGGACTTGAGCAAATCAAACAGAACGAAGCTGACGACATTGTTATTGCAGGAATGGGCGGAGAACTGATTGCAAGGATTATGGCTGATTGCAGTTTTGCAAAGGACAGTACAAAACACTTTATTCTTCAGCCGATGACAAAGAGTGAAGAACTTATTAAGTGGCTGTGTGAAAACGGATATAAAATCTTGAAGCAGGACTGCTGTGTGGCGGCAAATAAATGCTACACCGTTCTGCTTGTTGCATATTGCGGAGAAATTTCAGAAATGGATGAAAGCTATTATTACATAGGCGAACTTTCTCCGCAAACAAATGAAACACATCTTCAATTTGTGAATAACCACATTAACAGGTTATTGAAAAAAGCAAAGGGAGATGTGCGTTTTGGTGCGCTTGCAGAAAAACTTAAAAAGATGTGCGTTATTAAATATTGAGGTAAAATATGACAACAATTAACGACATAATGAAATATTTTGAAACCTTTGCCCCTCTTGCAACACAAATGGAATTTGATAATTCAGGTTTGCTTGTGGGTGACAAAGAAACAGCTGTTACAAATGTACTTGTAGCACTTGACATTACGGAAGATGTGGTACTCGAGGCTGAAAAAATCGGCTGTGAGCTTATAATCAGTCATCATCCCGTTATATTCAATCCAATTAAACATATGGGCACTCACAACCCTGCATATCTTCTTGCAAACAAGGGCATTGCCGCACTTTGTATGCACACCAATCTTGACCTTGGCACAGAATTTGGGGTTAATGTTGCACTTGCAAATGCAATAGGTGTGCAAAATCCCATACTTGCCGAAATCGGAGAATGTCTTTTTGTGGGCGTTCTTGATAACGCTGTTGAAATGCATAACTTTGCACACAATGTTAAAACAGCACTAAACTGCAATGGACTTCGCTATACTGATGTAAATAACAGTGTAAAAACTGTTGCTGTATCATCGGGAGCAGGCGGTTCAAATGTGTTTGAAGCGGCAAAACTCGGTGCTGATGTGCTTGTTACAGGTGAAATTAAGCACCACGAAATAAATGCGGCAAACGCAATGAATATTAATATAATTGATGTGGGTCACTACAAAAGTGAAGATATTGCAATTTTTCCGCTTATTATGCGACTTTCAGCCGAATTTTTTGATATCACTTTTACAAAATCGAAATCATACAGTGATTTTATTAAATATGTTTAAATTCGCTTGCAAATATGCAAATTATTGATTGCATATTTTGTAACAATTTGATATAATATTATAGTTAATAATATTATATTTTACTATGTTATTTTTCAAAAGAAAAATGATTTTGACGAGGTTTTATGAGAATACGCAAAAAGAAATGGGCAGAGCCTGAGCTTGCTGTTTGTGACTTCTTTGTAAAAAATCCTGAAGAACACGCAGGCAGTTGGAACAAGGCTTTTCAAACCGAACAACCGTTGTATCTTGAAATTGGTTGCGGCAAGTGCGGATTTGCAGGTCAGCTTGCACTGAATAATCCCGATAAGAACATTATTGCAGTTGACATAAAAATTGATATGCTCGGCGTTGGAAGACGCACTATTGTTAAGCTGTTTGAAGAAGCAGGCAAAACTCAGGATGACATCACAAACCTTTTGCTTGTAAACTATAATGTTGAAAAGCTTGACACAATCATCACGGCTGATGATAAAATTGACAGACTTTTTATTAACTTCTGTAACCCTTGGCCGAGAGCAAAACACAAAAAACGCAGACTAACATATTACAAAAAGCTTGAGATGTACAAAACCTTTCTCAAACCCGAAAGTGAAATTCGCTTTAAGACCGATGATGACGAGCTGTTTGAAGAGAGCCTTGAATATTTTGAGCAGAGCGGTTATACGATTACTTACCTCACCCGTGACCTCCACGCAGAGAATTTTCCCGATAACATTGAAACTGAACACGAAAAAATGTTTTCTGCTGAGGGAATTAAAATCAAATTCTTGATTGCAAAGCAAAAATAATACTAATAGCTGTTTTTATTGAAGATTAGTATTAATTCAAATACACAGACAGGAGGCAAATGGTTTGAAGCTGAAAAAGCAAAATGATGTTGCATTAAGACCAAACATAAACCGCTCATTTATCATCAACCATTGGGCGTCCGATTGCAATGTGCGAGCAAATTCCAATAAAGTAAAAAAAGCTTTTACAGGCGGTATTGCCACTGTGCTTTCTGTATTTTTGCTTGGTGGCTGTAATATCACCGAGCTTGGAGGAGACGGTATGCTTCGCCCTCCGATGGCTATGGGCAGCGAGGCCGCTATTGAACAACTGATTGCAAGCACAACAAACAATAAATATATACTTAAATATCCGAAAAGCGGAAACAACCGAAGTGCAATTACAATGGCTGACCTTAATGCGGACGAAAAAAACGAGGCTATTGCTTTTTGCCGTGAAAACGATGAAACCACTAAGATTCATATGCTTATCATGTATGAAAGCGATGGTCAGTGGCAGCTTGCAAATGACTATACAATAGAAGCAAGTGATGTTGACTGTGTTGATTTTGCAGATATCAGCGGAAACGGAAATCTTGAAATTTTAGCAGGTTTCAGCACTTTTACTCCAAATGTGAGCAAACTGTCATGCTACTCATATTCCGAAGGAATTACTTCGGAAATTACATCAGGAGAACTGTATTCAAGCATTTATTGCGGTGACTTCAACTCAGATGGAGATGACGAAGTTATTGCCCTTCTCCTGTTCAATACCGAGAATGAGGCGTCAGCATCAATGCTTGATTACAGCAGTGAGAAAAACACGCTTTATTCTAAAGCAAGTGTTGCTATGGACCCGAATGTTGTGCGTTATCGAAATGTTGCAGTTACAAAGTTTGACAAGATAAACGCCTTGGTTGTAGACGGTGCCTTTGCAGATGAACAGCTAAACACTCAAATCATCTATTACAACACCGAGATGTCACTTTTGAGAAATCCACTTTACAAGGAAAAAAAATCAAGCTTTACGCAACGCAGTCTTCATATAAATTCAACAGACATTGACAACGACTCAGTGCTTGAAATTCCTTCAACAAGCAAAATGCCTGCGCCAAATGACACAGAAAATGAAAAGAAAACAAACAGAGTCGATTGGTACAGTTTTGACGAAGAAAACGAATCAACTCAAATAAAGCTAAGTATGATAGCCGACTATGACCTTGACTTCTCCTTTACTATTCCTGATATTTGGAAGGGAGATGCGGTTACTGCACTGTATGGCGAAAACAAAAATGTTATTGAGTTTTATGAATGGAGCAAAAACTCACTCGGACAAAAACTGTTTGAAATTAAGGCATTTGATATTGCCGATTGGGATATCGGCAAAGGAATTGATGATTATGTTCTAATCTCAAAGAATGAAAAGCGTGCATTTGCCTTTAAAAAAGATAATGATGAAAATCAATTAAATTTGCAGGATGACGATATTAAAACAGCATTTTCAGCATTAGCCGATTCTGCTGTATAATTCATACTAAACACCAATTAAAAATGGATATCTTTCAGGCATATTTTGCGTCACACATCGTGCCCTGTCCTCGAAAGGCGTCAGCCTTTCTGCGGTATGACACTCGTCTGACACAAAATCTGCTCTAAAATCTTATCTCACTTTCAATTTGTGTTTAGTATCAGATAATTTATAAAGTAAAACGGAGGTTTTGAAATGAAAAAGATTCTTGTTTGTGAGGACGAATCGGCTATTCGTGACTTTGTCGTAATCAACCTTACCCGTGCAGGATATGATGTTGTCGAAGCTGACTGCGGTGAAATGGCACTGCAAAAATATGAAGAGCATGGCGGCGACTTTGATGTTGCTATCCTTGATGTTATGATGCCGGGCATTGACGGCTTTCAGGTTTGTAAGGAATTAAGAAATAAAAACGGAAGTATCGGCATTATTATGCTCTCTGCAAAAACACAGGAAATGGACAAGGTAACAGGACTTATGCTCGGTGCAGACGACTATGTTGCAAAGCCATTCTCTCCAAGTGAACTGCTTGCCCGTGTTGACTCACTTTACAGAAGAGTTGCCATTGCACAGCAGAAAAATGAGAACAACTTTAAGGAAGAACTTAAATCCGGTAATTTTGTACTTAACCTCAGAAACCGTGCACTTTTAAAGGACGGTGTAATGATTGAGCTTACACAGGTTGAGTTTCAGATTATGGAGTACTTTTTCTCAAATCCGGGTGAACCGCTTGACCGAATTGATATTCTCCGCCATGTTTGGGGAGATGCATATGTCGGCGAGGACAAGATTGTCGATGTTAATATCCGCAGACTCAGAATGAAGGTTGAGGACGAACCCTCAAATCCAAAGCACATCATCACCGTTTGGGGTCTTGGTTATCGCTGGGATGCAGGTAACTGATTAAATCATAACTATAAAATAAGGAGGACAACAGCAGATGTTTAAAGGCATTAGCAAAAGATGGATGCTTAATACTCTCAGTGTTACACTGACAATCATCATCTTAATTGTTGTCAGTCTTATTTTTGTTGTTACATATCTTTTTCAAAGTAGTGTTGAACAAAGTCTTAACACCACAAGCAGTGAACTTTCGCTCGTATTTTCGGGATACAGAAGCGACACATCATCTGCTTTTAACTCATCTGCAAGAGATTATGTAGAAAATTTTGAGGACAAAGAAAAAATGGAGGTTATGGTAATAAACTCCTCTGGAAGAATTATTATGACTACCACAGGCTTTGTCCCATCTGAAAAAACAGAAATCCCCGACTTTGAAGAGGCAAAAACAAATGACGAGGGCGTTGCATTTTGGAACGGCAAGCTTGACTCAGGCGAAAATGCAATGAGCCAGACACGCATAATCAAAAATGCCGACGACACAGTGGTTGGCGCTATCCGATATATGGTTTCAATGGACCCTGTCAACAGTCGCATAATGATTATTTCGGCTATTATTATCATTATCGGCATTGTTATTATGGCTCTTGTAATCATATCTGGAGTAATGTTTTTGAGTTCAATCATCAAACCTATTCGCAATCTTTCGGTAATTGCTGACCGAATTGCACACGGAGACTTTTCGGCATCAAGCAAAATTGACCATAAATATGACGATGAAATCGGTGACCTTTGCGATGCAATCAGTGATATGGCAAAGGATTTGGAAACCACCGAGCAGACAAAAAACGACTTTATATCTCGTGTTTCTCATGAATTAAGAACTCCTCTTACAGCTATTAAAGGCTGGGCAGAAACAATGCAGCTTTCCGACAAAGGCAAGCTTGACAGACGCACATTCGACAAGGGTATGGGTGTTATTATCAAAGAAAGCTCCCGACTTACAAGCATTGTTGAAGAACTGCTGGACTTTAGCCGAATTCAAAGCGGCAGAATGATATTAATGAACGAAAAACTCGATATTCTTGCAGAGTTTGATGAAACAGTGTATATGCTCAAGGAGCGTGCCGTAAAAGAGGGCAAACATCTTTTATATGATGAACCTGAGACTGTATTTCCTGTTGTATACGGTGACAGAAACAGGCTTAAACAGGTATTCATTAACATTCTTGACAACGCATTAAAATACACACCGAAAAACGGTGTGGTTGCAGCTCAGGTAATCTATTCCAAAGATGAGCCTGATATAATAAAAATTGTAGTCACCGACACAGGCTGTGGTATTTCTGCCGAGGACTTGCCAAAGGTTAAGGAAAGGTTCTATAAGGCAAATCAGTCTGTCGGCGGTTCGGGCATAGGTCTTGCCGTTGCAGATGAAATTATGAATCTACACAACGGCTCGCTCGACATTGAAAGCGGAGTGGATGTAGGTACAACTGTAACACTTACTTTCCCTATCTACAAAGAGGGTGAAGAAAACACTATGCCTGAAAGCATTAAATTGTAAGTTGCATAGAAAGGACTTTGTAATGGCCAAAAACAAAACTAAAAAAATTACCTCAATCGGTGGCAGTGCTTTGATTGAAGGTATTATGATGAGAGGTCCTAAACGCACTACTGTTTGCGTCAGGACAGGTGAAAATGACATTTACAGCGAGGACATTGATGTAAAAACACTGGCATCTCGCTTTAAAATATTTCGAGTTCCGTTTATCAGAGGTATTGCAGGCTTGATTGACTCAATGCGTCTTTCATACAAATCTCTTATGCTGTCTGCCGACAAGGCTATTGAAGCAGGTGAAATAGAAGAAGAGGAACCGTCAAAGTTCGAAAAATGGCTTGACGAAAAATTCGGCGACAAGCTCTTAAAGATTATTATGGTTTTTGCATCAATTCTCGGTGTGGCACTTGCAGTGGGACTGTTCTTTTTTGTTCCGTCATTCCTCTTTGACCTGTCTGCAAACTTTGTGCCTGCATTCAAGGGCGAAGGTGAACTTGCTGTATTCTGTAAATCAGTATTTGAGGGTGTTCTGAAAATAGTTTTATTTCTGCTTTATATTATCGTTTGTTCACAGATGACAGAAATGAAGCGTGTATTTATGTATCACGGCGCTGAGCACAAGGCAATCTTCTGCTATGAAAACGAAGAAGAACTAACAGTTGAAAATGTAAGAAAGCAAACTCGTTTTCATCCTCGTTGCGGCACAAGCTTTATGGTGCTGATGTTGGTTGTTGGTATTGTAGTTGGTCTTTTTGTTCCTGTTGCACCATTCGGCATAGGATTTTTAAGACCTGTTTTCAAAATTTTGCTCCTCCCTGTCTCCTGCGGAGTAGGCTATGAGCTGATTAAAATTTGTTCAAAGCATGACAATCTTTTCACTCGCATTATTGCAGCTCCCGGCTTGTGGGCACAGCGTATAACAACTAAAAACCCCGATGACAAGATGATTGAAGTTGCCATTGAGGCAATTAACGCCGTTATTCCTGAGGACGGCTCTGACATTGTGAACCAATAATGAAAATTGAACAGGCTTACAAGGAATGTAAAAATTGCCTTGAAAAATTAGAAGTATGCGACCCTGCATTTGAAACAATGTGCATTTTTGAACAGGAATTCTCACTTAATCGGTCAGGCATAATTGTCCACGGCGACGACGAATTTTCTGAGAACAATCTACAAAAATTAAAGGAAATTCTTGAGCAAAGAGCAAAAAAGGAGCCTTTGCAATACATTCTGGGCAGTTGGAACTTTTGCGGTTTTGATTTTTTTGTCGGCGAAGGAGTACTTATTCCCCGTGATGACACTGAGGTAGTACTCAACCTTTGCCTTGAATTTCTTGAAAATTGCAAAAGCAAAAAAACGATTGACCTTTGTGCAGGAAGCGGAGCAATATCGGTTGCATTAAACAAGCTTGCCGACGCAGATGTAACATCTGTTGAATTAAGCGATAAGGCTTTTGCTTATCTTGAAAAAAACACTGCATACAATAAGGCAGACATCAAAATGATTAAAGGCGATATTTTTAAATGTTACAAAAATTTTGATGACAATCTTTTTGATTTGATAGTTTCCAACCCTCCATACATAAAATCTGATGATATCAAAACCTTGCAGTACGAGGTGCAAAAAGAGCCTACAATAGCTCTCGACGGCGGTACAGACGGCTTTGACTTTTATCGTGCAATCATAAAGGATTGGAGCAAAAAGCTCAAAAAAGGCGGTGCTCTTGCCTTTGAGCTAGGCGAAGAACAGGCTGAATATGTTGCAGAGCTTATGGAAAATGAGGGCTTTGTAAGCATAAAAACGGCACTTGACCTTTCAGGAATTAAGCGTGCGATAATCGGAATTCGTTCCTGATAAATTTTGATGATCACTGAAAATTGATGTTTATCGTTAAGCAAAAGTTTAAATTTTGGGATACTGCATTATAGACTTAATTAAACTTACATAGCGGAGATAACAAGCATTCGGTTGGTTGCATTTATCCGAGCAATTTTCTATAAAGAATAAAATATAGAAAATTTGTTCGATATTTCTATTGCAATTTTTCTGTATGTATTTTATAATTAGAATAATAATTATTTCGGACAAATCCGAATGTGCGGAGGTATATATTATGGCAGTTGACAAGAATAAAGCGCTTGAAACAGCGTTATCACAAATTGAAAAACAATTCGGAAAAGGTGCAGTAATGCGCCTTGGTGAAAACAAGCACATGAGCATTGACCACATATCAACAGGCTCACTTTCACTTGATATTGCACTTGGTATCGGTGGTCTTCCAAGAGGAAGAATTGTTGAAATCTACGGACCTGAGTCATCAGGTAAAACTACCCTCTCACTTCACTGTATTGCAGAGGGTCAGAAAAACGGCGGCAATGTTGCCTTTATTGATGTTGAGCATGCTCTTGACCCTACATATGCAGCAGCACTCGGCGTTGATGTTGATTCACTGCTCGTATCACAGCCTGACACAGGTGAAGACGCCCTCGAAATTGCCGAGGCACTCATCCGCAGTGGAGCTATTGATGTTATTGTAATTGACTCAGTTGCCGCCCTTGTTCCAAAGGCAGAAATTGAGGGTGAAATGGGCGACAGCCATGTTGGATTGCACGCACGCCTTATGTCACAGGCTTTAAGAAAGCTTGCAGGTGCAATCAACAAATCAAATTGTGTTGCAATCTTTATCAACCAGCTTCGTGAAAAGGTTGGTGTTATATACGGAAACCCTGAGGTAACAACAGGCGGTAGAGCATTGAAATTTTACAGCTCTGTTCGTATTGATATAAGAAGAGTTGAAACCCTAAAAGCAAACGGCGAAATGATTGGTTCTCGCACAAGAGCAAAGGTTGTTAAGAATAAAATTGCGCCACCGTTCAGAGAGGCTGAATTTGATATTATGTATGGTGAGGGTATCAGCCGTAACGGTGAATTGCTTGATATTGCAGTAAAGCTTGACATTGTTCAAAAGTCCGGTTCCTGGTTCAGTTACAACGGCAACCGTC
This sequence comes from Ruminococcus sp., assembly GCA_022510955.1. Classification (GTDB taxonomy): domain Bacteria; phylum Bacillota; class Clostridia; order Oscillospirales; family Acutalibacteraceae; genus Ruminococcoides. The sequence goes on from JAFLSM010000015.1 coordinate 29,621, forward strand.
TTGCACAGGGTCGTGACAAGGTAAAAGAACTTCTTAGAAACGATGAAAATCTTATGAAAGAAATTGAGGCACAGGTTTGGGAGAATGTTGACAAGCTTTATGACCGCAAGCCGTCAGCACCAAAGGCAAAGATTACAGAGATTCCTGCCGCAGACAATTCTGTAGAAGAACCTGCAAAAAAATCCGCTGCAAAGAAAAGCAGTGCAAAAATTGATGTTTTGGTTGACGACTGATGACCATTACCGCTATTGAACCTCGAAAAAAGGGATTGAGTGCATTATTTATTGACGGTGAATTTGCCATGAAGCTTGACACTCAAACTCTGCTTGAAAATAGATTTGATGTCGGTCGTGATATTGATGATGACGAACTGCACGAGATTATTGCACTGAGCAACGAACGCAGAGCAAAGGAAAAGGCGCTGTGGCTTATATCATATCGTGACCACTCAAAAAAAGAGCTTGCCGACAAAATCAAGCGTACCTGCGACGAAGAATCTGCCCAAAAGGCGGTTGACAGGCTTGAAGAACTCGGACTTGTAAATGACGAAGGCTTTGCACGCCGATATGCAGAGCAGTTATTATTTTCAAAGCATATGTCAAAGCGTGGGGCGGTCTATGAGCTTTCACGCAAAGGCATTGACAAAGAGCTTGCAGAAGAAATTCTTGAGAACATTGATGTTGACGAAGAAGAAGAAATCAGAGCAGTTCTTGAGAAAAAATATAGAAATATTGATGACGAAAAAATCAGACGCAGAGCGGTTTCTGCATTGCAGAGACTCGGATACGGCTGGAACAGCATCAAACACGCAATGGAAAATTATTCAAATTATATAGAGGAAGACAGCATATGAATTATAAAGTTGGTATTGTATCTCTTGGCTGTGCAAAAAATCAGGTTGACGCCGAGATGCTTTTGTTCACACTAAAACAGCGTGGCTTTATCATAGTAAATGACCCTGCTGATGCAGATTGCGTTATTGTCAACACCTGCGGTTTTATTGAAAGCGCCAAGCAGGAAAGCATTGACGAGATTATTGAACTCGGCAAGCTGAAGCAGGAAGGCACAATCAAGGCCATTGTTGTTACGGGATGTCTTGCACAGCGTTATCAGAATGAGATAACAAGACAGCTTTATGAGGTTGACGCCGCAGTCGGAATTGGTGCAAACAGCCAAATTGCCGATATTGTTTATAATGTTTTAGACAGCAAAGACCACAAGAATATTGAGATGTTCCCCGATAGGGTATGTCTTCCTCTTGAGGGCGGCAGAATCCAGTCCACCCCTTCCTATACTGCTTATATAAAAATTGCAGAGGGCTGTGATAACTGCTGTACCTATTGTGCAATTCCGCAAATCAGGGGCAAATTCAGAAGCCGAAAACCTGAGGATATTATCAGTGAGGCTGAAAGCCTTGCAAAAAGCGGTGTTGTGGAGCTTAATGTTATTGCACAGGATACCACAAGATATGGCGAGGATTTGTTCGGCGAGCCTTATCTTGCAAAACTTTTGCAAAAACTCTGTAAAATCGACGGATTAAAATGGATAAGAGTGCTATACTGTTATCCGGACAGACTCACAGACGAGCTTATTGACACTATTGCAACTGAAGATAAAATCGTTAAATACATAGATTTACCGCTACAGCACTGTAACGGCAGTGTACTCAAACGAATGAATCGTCATGGCAATCTTGAGGAGCTTACGGCTCTTATAAACAAAATCAGGGCAAAAATTCCGAATGTTATTCTTCGTACAACATTTATAACGGGCTTTCCGGGAGAAACAGAGGAGCAATTTGAAGAGCTTGCACAGTTTGCGGCAGATATGAAGTTTGAGCGTCTCGGTTGCTTTGCGTACTCTCAGGAGGAAAATACTCCGGCGGCAAAAATGCCTGACCAGATTGAAGAAGAAATTAAGCAAAAGCGTGCCGAAATCATTATGGATCACCAGCAGAGCGTTATGGCTGAATACTGCGAAAACCTAATCGGCACTGAAGTAGAAGTGCTTGTGGAAGGCTTTGATAAGCTTGCCGAATGCTACTTTGGCAGAAGCTATGCCGATTCACCCGAAGTTGACGGTTGTGTATTTTTCACCTGTAAAAGCAGAAAGCCTATAATCGGTGAATTTGCCAAGGTAAAAATTACAGATTATATGGGCTGTGACCCTGTGGGCGAAACCGAATAAAATTGATTTGGAAGGCAACAAAATGAATTTACCTAATAAACTGACAATAGGCCGCATTCTTCTTGTTCCAATTTTTGTGGCTGTAACGCTGATTAATTTTCCTATGCACAACGCTGTGGCACTTATATTGTTTATCGCCGCATCACTAACTGATATGTTTGACGGCAAAATTGCAAGAAAACGAAATCTGATAACTGATTTTGGAAAATTTGCCGATCCGCTTGCAGACAAAATTCTTGTACTTGCGGCATTTTTATGCTTTGTACAAAACGGACTTTGTGACTGTATCGCTGTAATCATCGTACTCTTCAGAGAGTTTTCGGTTACTTCTATAAGATTAATTGCCGCCTCTAAAGGTAATGTAGTTGCCGCAAATATGTGGGGCAAGGTTAAGACCGTTACTCAGATGATTGCAATAATTTCAATTTTACTGATGCAGACATTCCTTGATGTAAATTCGCTTTTCGGTTTATTGTCTGCTGACATCACTTCTACGCTTTCGACAATATTTATACTTGCAGGCGGAGCATTGATTTGGATTTCTACTATATTTACAATCATTTCGGGCGTAATTTACATCAAGCAAAACTACCACTTTATTTCAGATATGTAATCTACAATTAGGATAATATAATGCTTACTGAATAAACAGAAACACGCCGTTACTGTTTTTCAAAGAAACTGTTTTTAAGTGCATTATATAACTCAAATTTGGGTGTGATACTTTGTTTAAAACCTTTAAATCAGATATTAACGCTGTGCTTGAGCGTGACCCTGCCGCAAGAAGCAAGGCAGAAGTTTTCTTCCTCTATTCGGGCTTTAAGGCTGTAAGGTCACACAGAAAGGCAAATTGGTTTTTCAGGCATAACTTAAAATTTATAGCTCGCTTTATTTCACAACGCAGTCGACACAAAACAGGCATAGAAATTCATCCGGGCGCAACAATCGGCAAAGGGCTGTTTATTGACCACGGTATGGGCGTTGTCATCGGCGAAACTACAATAATCGGCGACAACTGCACAATCTATCAGAATGTGACTCTCGGCGGCACCGGCAAGGAAATCGGAAAACGCCACCCAACACTTGGCAACAATGTTCTTGTCGGCTCAGGTGCTAAGGTGCTCGGACCTTTTAAAGTCGGCGATAATGCGCGCATTGCGGCTGGTGCAGTGGTTCTTAGCGAAATTCCGCCAAACTCTACTGCTGTCGGTGTTCCTGCAAGGGTTGTCAAGGTCAACGGTGTTCGTAGCGAAACGCTTGACCAGATTCATGTTTCCGACCCTGTGGCACTTGCACTGTGTAATCTTGAACACAAAATTATTACACTTGAAAACGAACTTAACGAGCTAAGGAATAATAAAAGCAAGGAGTAATTAAAAATGATTTTATATAACTCTCTCGGACAGACAAGACAGGAATTTGTTCCCTTTAATGATAAAGAAGTAAATATGTACACCTGTGGTCCTACCGTATATCATTATGCTCATATCGGTAATCTTCGCACATACATCATGGAGGATGTTCTTGAAAAATATCTTCGCTTTTCCGGCTACAATGTTAAGCGTGTAATGAACATCACCGATGTAGGTCACCTTACAAGCGATGCAGACACAGGCGAGGACAAAATGCTCAAGGGTGCAAAGCGTGAGCATAAGACTGTACTTGAAATTGCAAAATTCTATACCGACGCATTTTTCGCTGACTGTGCAAAGCTTAACATTAAAACTCCCGATGTTGTTGAGCCTGCAACCAACTGCATTGACGAATTTATTGAAATGGTTTCTGTTCTGCTCGAAAAGGGTTATGCTTATGTTGCCGGCGGAAATGTTTATTTTGACACTTCAAAGCTTGACAGTTACTATGTATTTGGTAATATGAATGAAGATGACCTTGCCGTTGGCGTTCGTGACAGCGTTGAAGAGGACGAAAACAAGCGTAACAAGGCTGACTTCGTTCTTTGGTTTACAAAATCAAAGTTTGATGATCAGGAACTCAAATGGGAAAGCCCATGGGGTATCGGTTATCCGGGTTGGCATATTGAGTGCTCTTGCATCAGCAAAAAGCACAACGGCGAATACCTTGATATTCACTGTGGCGGTATTGACAACGCTTTTCCTCACCACACAAATGAAATTGCACAGAGTGAAGCTTACCTTGGTCACAAGTGGTGCAACTATTGGTTTCATGTGCTCCACCTCAATGACGCACGAGGTAAGATGAGTAAGTCAAGCGGTGATTTCCTCACTGTTTCTCTGCTTGAGGAAAAGGGCTATAATCCGCTTGTTTACAGAATGTTCTGCTTGCAGAGCCACTACCGCAAGCCTTTAACTTTCACTTACGAAAGTCTTGACAACACTGCAAAGGCTTATGAAAAGCTTACAAAGAGAATTGCGGGTCTTTCAAAGGACGGCTCAGCCGACATTGCAAAGGCTAAGCCTTATCTTGACAGCTTTAAAGAGGCACTTGACAACGATATTAACACTTCGCTTGGCCTTACCTGTGTTTATGATGTACTCAAGGCCGACCTTGACGATGCAACAAAACTATATCTTATAGATGAATTTGACAAGGTACTTTCTCTTAACCTTACAAAGGCTAAATCTGCACAGGAGCAGACTGAAAGTGCAGACAGCGAGGTAAATGCCGAGGTTGAGGCTCTCATCGCACAGCGCACAAAGGCTCGTGCAGAAAAGGATTGGGCAACTGCCGATGCAATCCGCGACAAACTCAAAGAGATGAAAGTTGTTATCAAGGACACAAAGGATGGCATTGAATGGCATTTTGAAAACTAATTTTTTCACAGCTTCATAAGTTTGATTTATTATATAACCTTTAAGACCCGAAGATTTACTTCGGCTGTTTGGTAAACATCATTCACTATTTAAAATTTTATTATTTATGGATGTTTATTAGATAGTAATCAAAGCGGCCACTGCCGCCTCGAAGATTTACTTCGGTTGTATGGTAAACATCATAATTCACTGTCAAAGTTTAGATAGTAAATTATGGATTGTCCCTGAACAGCTAAAGTAATCCTTCGTGTCGCAACATTAATATTTTATATTAACTTTTGAAGCGTTATAAAAAATTAATGGAAATCATTAATTTTGTGTTTCATATGAATATTAGAAAATCCCCTTCATATACATTATGTGGAGGGGATTTTATGCGTCTAATAATTTTGACCAAACGAAGTCTAATGTCAATCGGATTTTGCCTGCTGATTGCCATAGCGGTGGCGGCAGTCGCCATTACATCAACTGTTGGAGTTGTTCAAACGGCGAGCACCGAGCGTGAAATCCCGATTTACTGCGTTGAAACCGATAAAAAACAGGTCGCACTGTCATTTGATGCCGCATGGGGCAACGAACAAACTGACACTTTGCTCGACATTCTTGACAAATACGAGGTAAAATGCACTTTTTTCCTTGTTGGTGACTGGGTTGATAACTTTCCCGACAGTGTTAAAAAAATTGCCGACAAAGGCCACGATGTTGGCAATCACAGCAACACTCACCCGTATATGACAAAGCTGTCAACTTCTGATATGACGGGAGAAATTCAGGCCTGCAACGAAAAAATTAAAAAAATCACGGGTAATACTCCGACTTTGTTCAGAGCTCCCTACGGCGATTATAACAATGATGTGGTTCGCTCTGTAAAAGGCTGTGATATGTACTGCGTTCAGTGGGATGTTGACAGCCTTGACTGGAAAGATCCGACACCTGAGCAGATTACAAAAAATGTCACAAGCAAGCTTAAGGACGGAAGTATTATACTGATGCATAACGGAGCCACAAACACACCTGAGGCACTGCCCATGGTGATTGAGGGCATTAAAAATGCAGGGTATGAGATTGTGCCTATTTCGCAGATTCTGCTAAAGTGCGACTACTATACAGATGTTCAGGGTATGATGTGCCCTAAACAGGAATCAAGCACGGCGGCGAATACTCCTGCGGCAACAACAAAAAAACAATAAACTAATCTAAAACATAAGTAAAGCTGACAACTACTGTTTTGTAATTGTCAGCTCTATTTATTTTATGATTTTAGTATAAGATTATTTCTTATAGGTAATTGACCAGCCGCTTGGGTTATATCCGCTAATTGTGTTGCCATTTTTGTCTATACAGCGTATTGTATATGTTTCAGTTCTTCCAACCTTAACACCTGTATCTGTAAAACTTGTTCCCGTGGTATCCTTGAAGCGTTTCCAGTCACCACCTGGATATTTGTAATAAAGTCTGTATCCATACACACCTGCTACCTTGTTCCAGCTGATTTTGATACCGTTTGATGTATTCTCAAGTTTGGTAATTGTCGGAGTAACAGGCTCATACTTCTTTGACCAACCACTTGAATAATAACCGCTTATGGTATTGCCATCCTTGTCAATACAACGAATTGTGTAGGTTTCTGTTCTGCCTGCACTTACACCTGTGTCTGTAAATGATGTTGATGTTGTATCTTTAAAACGCTTCCAGTCCTTACCGGGATATTTGTAATAAAGCCTGTAGCCATACACACCTGCTACCTTGTTCCAGCTGATTTTTATACCGTTTGATGTATTCTCAAGCTTGGTAATTGTTGGGGTAACAGGCTCATACTTCTTTGACCAACCACTTGAATAATAACCGCTTATGGTATTGCCATCCTTGTCAATACAACGAATTGTGTAGGTTTCTGTTCTGCCTGCACTTACACCTGTGTCTGTAAATGATGTTGATGTTGTATCTTTAAAACGCTTCCAGTCCTTACCGGGATATTTGTAATAAAGCCTGTAGCCATACACACCTGCTACCTTGTTCCAACTGATTTTTATACCGCTTTCTGTATTTTCAAGCTTTGTAATTGTAGGTGTAGCTACTGTTTCTGTAACTGTCACCTTGCATGTCGCAGTCTTGCCGTTGGAGGTTTTTACTGTAATTGTCGATGTTCCTGCCTTTTTTGCTGTTATCTTGCCGTTACTGTCAACTGTTGCCACACTTGTGTTTGAACTGCTCCATGTATAGCTTGTGGAAGCATTTGACGGTGTAACAGTTTTGGTGAATGTGTATGTTTCGCCTACACCAAGAGTAAGTGTTGAACGATTAAGGTTGACGGAAGTAGGCGATACCTGCTTTTGTAATTCAACAAAAGTAAAATCATTGTTTCTCGCATATCTTTCTGCCGCTGTGCCTTTGTAACCTTTAATTGTAAAGCCATCAATTTTATAATCTTTATAGTCTTTTAAATAGTATCCCATAGAGCCACCGCTAATACTGGTAACACTTTCAGGTACAGTTATTGTTTTAAGATTTAAACGGTTATAAAATTGCTGGGTAGATATAGCTGTTACAGTATCAGGAATAACATAACTGCTGCTCGGCTTATTTAGTGGATAAAACAAAATTTTAGTTTTATTTTTATCAAAAAGTACTCCTTCTGAACTACTATATTTTTTGTTTCTACTGTCAACCGTTATACTTTCCAACTTTTTGCAGGTTAAACCGAAATCGGTTCCGAATAAAAAATTTGCATTCATATTTGAAACCGTTTCGGAAATGCTTAATGTTTTAAGGTTTGTACATTTATAAAAAGAAGTATCTTCTATCGTTTCTACTCCACTTGGTACTGCAAAACTCGTAAGGCTTGTGCAACCCCAAAAAGCAGCACCACCTATAGTTTTTACACTATTAGGGATTGATACACTTTTTAGATTTTCACAATATTCAAAACAAGCGTAACCAAGTTCAGTTACACCATTTGGAATAGTTACACTTACAATATCAGTATTTCGAAAAGCATAAGAATCTATCTTTGTTACCTTATATCCATAAATTGTTGATGGAATAGTCACATTAGTAGCACTACCTCTATATCCTGTTATTTCACAGTTAAAATCACTATTCAGGTTATAACTGAAATCGCCATATGTTGCCGCACTGACAGAAATTGGTGCAATCGTCATCACACCTAAAATCATCATGAATGCAAGGCATACTGATGTTATTTTTTTTAACTTTGTTCTCATAAAAATTTCTCCTAACCAGATATTTTTTCACATTGTGTTTCTTATTAAGATAATTATATTATCTCAACAGGAAATTGTCAATAGTTTTGTATCTAAATTGGCGATTATTTTTATGATTTCTGAAACAAATGGTATAATAAAATCGTACAATACTTAATTTACGGACAAAGGTGTAAATATGGATTTTTCAGTCAGATTAAAAGAACTGCGTACCGATAATGATATGTCGCAGACCGAGCTTGCTGACAAGCTTAATCTTAAGGCAAGTGCAATCTCAAAATATGAAAAAGGCATAACGCAACCTGCTATTGAAACCTTGAAAAAGCTCGCTGAAATTTTCTGCGTTACTGTTGATTATCTGATTGGATTATCTGATATAAGAAATCCGTATGGCAACACCCAAATTACACCAAATGAAGCCGAATTAGTTGAACATTTCAGACAGCTCTCTTATGAAAATAAAATCCGAATTGACGAACGAATAAAAACTATAATTGAAAACAATGATAAACGATAATAACCATCCGTAAGAAACGGATGGTTATTATTTTAGAATTTATTATTCAATTACCATTGTACAAGCCATAAGGTTAAGAGATTGAATTGCGTACATTTTTGTTTCCTGACTGCATGTAATTGGAAGCTTGAGGGTCAGTACAGTGTAAATTCCCTCTGCCCCATCTTTCTGATTAACAAAGAACTTGTACGCTATGTAGTGGTTTTGTTTACCATCAAGTTCTGACTTTCTGTCAAATTCATACTTCTTTTTAATCAAGCCATTTTCTAAAACATCGGTCACAACAAGATTTGTTGCACCTTTAAGCATACCCGAATTAGGAGTTGCAAGCTCGTCATCACCAATGTAAATTTCAGGCAGGTTTAATGCAAGTTCATCCTCGTATGCCTGATCTTCGCTATCAGCAATTACATAGCTGATCGGAATTTCTGCAGCATCGCTTGTTGTTTCGTACATCTTATCGGTTTTCTCAAACTTCAGATGATACTCACTCCAGTCAGATTTTGAGCAAATCGACTCGTCTATAACAGTGCCTGTAAGATTAGGTTTGATAATCCTGCTTGTTGTCGGCTGAACTGTCTGATTCTGCTGATTTGAGTTGCCTTCAAAAGCATTGTCGATTGCCTTGTCAACAACATCTCCTATTGCTTTGTTAAGCACTGATCTTGCAATAGAATCTAAAAGTCCCATTTATAATTCCTCCTTTATAAATTTATTGTTATATTTTTGTTACATTTCGCAGTAGTTGCCAAGGAAGCTGAACTCCGGCATTTCCTCGCTGAGCTGGCTAATAAGCTCAATAACATTGTTGCTGTGTACATTTCCCGAAAAATCAAGATAAAACAGATATTCAAAGTTTTTATCCATTCTCGGACGGGACTCAATCTTAGTAAGGTTAAGACCAAGCGAATTAAATCGACATAAAAGGCTATATAACGAGCCTGTAACATGCGGAAGCGAAAAACAAAGACTGATTTTATTTGCATCCTTTGGAATGTACAGCTTTTTAGAAATTACAATAAAGCGGGTTGTGTTTGAGCTGTCATCCTGCAAATGATTGTCAAGCACCTTGAGTCCGTATTCCTCTGCCGCCTTATGGGAACAGATTGCCGCAACATTAAGTCTTTTTTCTTTTGCAACATCTCTTGCCGCAACAGCAGTGTTTGAACATGGAATAGCGTCATAGCTGTGATTTGCAATATAATTTGAGCACTGTGAAATTGACTGCGGATGCGTCCACACAATCTCAATATCAGAAAGTTCTGACTGTCTTATTCCGCCAAGACAATAGTCGATAGGCAAGTCAAGTGCTCCGACAATATAAAAACGGTGCTTTAAAATCAGGTCATATACTGTAGATACAGAACCTCCTGTGGAGTTTTCAACCGGAAGCACGCCATATGTAACCTCACCGCTGTCAACAGCTTCAAATACATCACCAAAGCTTTTGTAGTTTTTCACCTCTGCATCAGGAAAAAGCTTGAGTGTTGCCTCGTGGCTGTTTGCTCCGTTAATGCCCTGATAGCCAACCTTGATATTTTCAATCGGCAATTCGTTTGACGCCTTGTTGATTGTATCCTTAATCAATTTGCCACTGCCAACAATATTGTGCTGAAGTGCACGGGAAAGCTCCATAATATTTGAATAAAGCAGTCGGGCATATGCACCGTACTCGCCGCCCTTTTCTTCAACAGCATTCAAAATCTCATTCTCTCGTGCCTCATTAAGCACAGGAATCCCCTTTGACTCCTTATATATGCCAACATCCTTGGCACAATCCATTCTCTGCTTAAAAAGCTCTATAATCTGATTATCTATCCTGTCAATATCAACTCTGATTTCACTCAGGTCACGCATTTTGACACATCCTTTTTATTTTTAGTCCATCATATTTATAATCGCAAGTGCCGCCACAGCCTCAATCACAGGCACTGCTCTCGGCACGATACAAGGGTCGTGTCTGCCGTGAATTTCAAGCTCTGCGTTCTCCTTTTTTTGCAGGTCAACCGTCTTTTGCTTCTGCGAAATTGACGGAGTAGGCTTTACAGCCGCTCTGAAAATAACAGGCATACCGTTTGTAATTCCGCCTAAAATTCCGCCCATATTATTTGTTTCTGTTACAACTTTTCCGTCTTTGTATCTGAATGGGTCATTTGACTGTGAACCTCGCATTTTTGCAAGTTCAAATCCCTTTCCAAACTCAACACCCTTGATTGCAGGAACTCCGAAAACAGCCTTAGCAATCACGCCCTCAACGCCGTCAAACATTGGGTCGCCGACGCCTGCATCAATACCTGTTATTGCACATTCAATGGTGCCACCAACGCTGTCAAGGCTTGTTCTTGCCTTTTCAACCTCATCACGCATTTTCTGCTCTGCACTGTCATCAATAAGTGCAAAGGACGAAAGGTTAAGCTTTTCAATCAACTTATCCTCAATCTCAACAGGATTAAATTGCTCGTCACACACACTGCCGATACTTGAAATATGAGCCGCAATTTTAATGCCCTTTTGCTCAAGAATCTGCCTACAAACTGCACCTGCAAAGACGATTGGAGCGGTAAGTCTGCCCGAAAAATGTCCGCCTCCCCTAATGTCGTTTGAGGCATTGTACTTTACAAATGCAGCATAATCCGAATGTCCCGGACGAGGACAACTCAAAAGATTGCCGTAATCGCCGCTGCGAGTATTTGTGTTTTCGATTACTGCACAAAGCGGTGCTCCTGTTAATGTGTTGTCAAGCATACCGGACAGTACCTTCGGAAAGTCCTTTTCAAGTCTTGGAGTAGCTGTTTTGTCTTTGCCGGGGGCACGCCTTGCCATCTGAACAAGCACCTTGTCCATATCAATCTTAACGCCTGCCGGAAGTCCGTCAATCACTACACCAATGCCGTTGCCGTGACTTTCGCCAAATACTGAAATTTTAACTTTATCACCGTAAGTCGAGGACATCTGCCTTACCCCCAATGCTGTTATAGTCTATATAAAAATTCGGATAACTTTTGTTTATGCTCAAAGCATAAGTGCTTTCAATTTCACCGTCAAGTCCTGCGGCACACACACCTGCTGACATAACAATTCTGTGGTCATTACAACCCTCAACAAAGCCTGATTTAAGCTGACTGACGCCCTCAATTTCAAGACCGTCCGAAAGCTCTGTAACCTTGCCACCAAGTGCATTGATTAAATCTGCTGTTGCTTTAAGTCTGTCGCACTCTTTAATACGAAGCCTCTCGGCGTTAATAATTCGTGTCTTACCCTCGGCAAATGCCGCACACACCGAAAGTGCAGGAACAAGGTCCGGAATTTGTGAGGCATCAATAGTGATTCCTTTAAGCTTTTGCGCTTTTACGGTAACGCTTGTATCACTCTGCTTTACGCTTGCACCAAACTCGGCTACAAGCTCAGCAATCTTTTTGTCACCCTGTGCAGAATCCTTATTCACACCGTTCACCGTTATACTGCCGCTGATTGCACCTGCAACCAAAAAGAATGCCGCCTGCGACCAGTCACCGTCTGTCGTGTAGTCGCAAGGAGTATATTTTTGACCGCCTTTTATATGCCAGCCATAGTCGGTTGTTTCAATAACAACGCCAAACTTTGACATTGTGTAGATTGTCATATTTATATATCCAACGCTCTCAATAGGCGAAGTCAGCACTATGTCGCTGTCGCCCTCAAGCATTGGAAGTGCAAGCAAAAGACCTGTAATAAACTGAGAGCTTACATTGCCCGGAATTTCAAATGTTCCGCTTTGCAATTTACCGCTGATTGAAAAAGGCAAACCGCCTTCTGTCAGACATTTAACTCCTGCCTTTGGCAACGCCTCTGTAAAAATTCCGATTGGTCGCTGAGGCAAAAGTCCGTGTCCTACAAATGTTGCACTGATACCGCCAGCTGCAACTACAGGTATAAAAAATCTTAACGCACTACCGCTTTCACCGCAGTCAAGAGTAAGATTGTCTTTTTCAAATATTTCAGTTCCGTCAATGGTGAGAACACCGTTTTGAATCTGCGTTTTAGCGCCCATTGCCTCAATCACGCCGATTGTTGCCTTGATATCATTTGACAATGCAACAGGAGCAACCGTGCATTTATCCTTTGAAAGAGCCGCACATATAATTGCTCTGTGTACATCACTTTTTGACGGAGGAATATTAACAGTACCGCAGGGTGTAAACGGTTTGTATTTTACATGCGGTTTACTGCTTTTGTCAGTTGACAGCATTTTATCAGTTGACATATGTATCTCCTTTGCAAATCCAAATTATGCCGTAATAAATTCTTCAAGCTTATTAAGCTCAACCTTTTTGGTAAAGCTTGAGCCAATCTCATTAAGCAGAACAAGATTAATCGCACTGTCTGCTGTCTTTTTGTCGCTTTTTGCCGCATTTGCCATATCCGCAAATGTTGCCTTATCATTGGTCGGCAAGCCGTATTTTTCGCAAAGAGCAACAATTCTGTCTGTTGTACCGCTTTGTGTGATACCCTGCTTTTCACTTGCTCTTGAAATCAGCACCATACCAATAGCGACTGCCATTCCGTGTGAAATACCCTTAAAATCATATAACTTTTCAATAGAATGACCGAGCGTGTGTCCAAAATTAAGAAGCATTCTCTCGCCTGCCTCACGCTCGTCACGGCTTACAACATCACGCTTGATTGAAACACAAGTTTCAATCACATCTTCAATGTGGTCAAGAGCATTTTCCTTTTCAAGATTTTCAAAAAAATCTGCATCCTTAATACATCCGTATTTAATAACCTCAGCCATACCGTCACGCACATAAAGGTCAGGCAATGAATTTAAAGTGTCGGGGTCAATAAGGACGACCTTTGGCTGATGAAAAGCACCCACAAGATTTTTGCCCTGTGCAATATCGACGCCTGTTTTGCCTCCGACAGATGAATCCACCTGTGCAAGCAGTGAGGTCGGAATTTGCACAAAATCAATACCGCGCAAATATGTTGCCGCTGCAAAACCTGCCATATCGCCTGTTACACCGCCTCCGAGCGCCACAACAATATCCTTGCGTGTCATACCGAAATTGGCAAGTGTATTATACATTTCTGCTATGGTATTCAGATTTTTTGACTCCTCACCGGCAGGAAACACATGGGCAGTAACCTCAAAGCCCTCCTGTGAAAGCGAATTCATCACACGCCACTTGTAAAGTGCGGCAACATTCGAGTCGGCAATAACCGTAGCTCTTTTTGCATTAGACACCTGCTTTATATACTTGCCACAGCTGTCAAGAATGCCTCTTTCTATAAAAATATCATATGGTTTTCCGGTTTCAACATGAACTGTTTTCAAGTCAAGCCCATCCTTCCTTAATTTAAAATTATTCGCCCAAAGCAGTTTTTACCTTGTGTCCCTGTTCAAGCAAATCGGTAAGTTTTTCTATATCTTCCGACTTAATTGCGTTAGATACTTTTGTGATATTTTCAATCAGAATATCAAGTTCCTTAACAAGCGGTTCTTTATTTTCTAAAAAAAGCTCGCTCCACAGCTTTGAATTGATATTTGCAACTCGTGACACATCACGGTAACTGCCTGCCGAAAAGCCCTTGTGATTGGGACAGCTCGGACTGAGTACATAAGCACAGGCAAGCACATGAGGAAGCTGAGAGGTGAACGCAATCATTCTGTCATGCTCTTCGGGAGTGCTTATCTTGACTTGACCAAAACCGAGCGACAATGCAAATTCAGACAAAACATCAATATATTTTTGTTCTGCACCGCAGGGTACAACAATATAGCTTGCACCCTTGTAAAGGTCAGCATCCGAAACATCAAAGCCGTTTTTCTCTTTTCCTGCCATCGGGTGACTGCCGATAAAGACAAAACCGAATTTTTTGGAAAGCTCAACAAGCTGCGGACAAATTGCACGCTTTGTTCCTGCAGCATCGGTCACGATTGCATTCTTTTTGATAAACCTGCCGTTTTGCTCTATAAACTCCACATCAGCTTGCGGATACATACACAAAATCACAAGGTCAGCCTTTTCAAGCGACTGCGGAGTGCCGATTTCATCAATCGCATTTTCATCCAATGCCTTTTGAGCCGTTGACTGTGTTCTGTTAATTCCGATTACATAGTGGTCTGTATATTTTTTTATCGCTTTGCAGAAACTGCCTCCGATTATTCCAAGTCCGATTACAGCAATATTCATTGCAAAGTCCTCCATTACAAAATTTTACTGCACTTCATTCAAAGAGTTCTTAAGCGCAAACACCTTTTTAGCCACACTGTCAAACTGTTCGGGAGTAAGTGACTGCGCACCGTCCGAAAGTGCATGTGTAGGGTCGTTGTGAACTTCAATTATAAGTCCGTCTGCACCTGCGGCAACGGCAGCCATTGCAAGCGGTTCAACAAGCCATGACTTACCCGATGCGTGGCTTGGATCAACCACAACAGGCAAATGAGAAAGACTTTTAATAATTGGAATTGCCGATATATCAAGAGTGTTTCTTGTAAAGGTTTCGTAGGTTCGAATACCTCTTTCACATAGGATAACATTGTTGTTTCCGCCTGCCATAATATATTCGGCACTCATCAGCCACTCTTCAATAGTAGCAGACAGACCACGCTTTAAAAGAATAGGCTTATTTGTTTTGCCAAGTTCCTTTAAAAGCTCAAAATTCTGCATATTTCTTGCGCCAACCTGAATTATGTCAACGTTTTCAAACATATCAATGTGTGATGCACGCATAATCTCGGTAACAATCGGCAAACCTGTAGCCTTTCTTGCCGCTTTGAGAAGGTCAAGTCCCTCTGCCTTTAGTCCCTGGAAAGCGTAAGGAGATGTTCTCGGCTTGAATGCACCGCCACGCAGAAATGTAGCGCCCGACGCCTTAACATCTTTTGCAATGCCGACAATTTGCTCCTCACTCTCAACCGAGCAGGGACCTGCCATTATGTGCAGGCTTCCGTCGCCAATGGAAACTTCATCATTAATCTTGATAACAGAGTTTTCCGGGTGGAATTTTCTATTAGCCTTTTTGTATGGCTCCTGAACACGCTTTACGCTTTCAACAATATCCTGTGCGTCAATATATTCAATATCAATCTTTGTAGTATCACCGATAAGTCCGAGAACAGTTGACTGAACACCGTCCCATTTGTTGACCTTAACCTGATAGTCATTTTTAAGCATATCAGTAAATTTTATCAGTTGTTCATCAGAGGTTGATGGTTTTAATACTATAATCATTCTATCCTATCCTTTCAACGGGGTAAATAAATATTTTTTATATTTTACCACTTTAAAGCATTACATTCAATAGATTTCACTATTAAAAACACTTATTATTTTCTGCTTCAACCATTTCCATAACCAGATAAGCAGTTTTTAAAGGTGTGTTTTGTCCTGCAATCACCACGTCTGCCGCATCATTATAAATCGGATAACGCTTTTCAAAAAGCTCTTTCATTGCTTTATCTTTGTCGGGGCGTTGTAAAAGCGGACGGGTTTTGTCATTTTTTAGCCTGTTTTTTATAACTTCAAGAGGCACATCAAGAAAAACGATTGTGTCCTTGCCCTTAAATGCCCGCACATTTCGTTCAAAAGTGAATGCTCCTCCACCTGATGCAACAACAAGGTCCTTCATCTCGGCAATTTCAAGACAAGCCTCATGTTCCATATTACGAAAGCCGTCCTCGCCGTATTTTTCAAAAATCTCTGATACTTTCATTCCTGCTTTTTCTTCAATATATGTATCCATATCAAGAAATTTTCTGCCGTTTTTGCGGGCAATATTTTTGCCGACTGTCGATTTGCCGCAACCCATAAATCCGCATAAAATTATGTTGTTCATATTAATTCCCATAACCTTTCCGACTACAAATTTTGCCATGCTCGTTGCCGCTTAAGGCAAACTGAGCGGGCAATACAAATTGTAATTGTGCGATTTTTCACACTATCACTCTGTACATCACTTGCTCATCAATTCATTTGCCGAGTCAAGGCACAGTTTGTTAATATCCTCAACCGCATATGTTGAGCCGTCCCAATGCTCATGTGACACAACTGCCTGCCATACAAGCATTGACATTCCGCCCACGGCTTTTGCACCGTTTGCCTTTGCTTTCTTTATAAGCACGGTTTCAAGCGGATTGTAAATCGCATCAAATACATTTGCAGATTTATTTATTATTGAATCACTTACAGGCTGTGCATCAACCCTCGGATACATTCCAATCGGAGTGGCATTTACAAGAACATCAATGTCGCCGCCAAGTTCCGGAATAGTGCAATAGTCAGCCTTTGCTCCGATGATTGTTCTTTTTATCTCATCACAAAGACCTTCGGCAATTTTTATATCTTCAATACGCACAGCAAACAAAACAGGTAAATTTTTCAGGGCAATCTCATATGCCATTGTGCGTGCAACACCGCCGCATCCTAAAATTACAACTCTGCCCGAAAGCACAATGCCCGAGGCATCGAGAGCCTTCAAAAATCCGTCGGGGTCGGTTGTGTATCCCTTTGCAACGCCTTCACGATTAGAAACAGTGTTGACACTGCCGTACATTTTTGCCTTGCTGTCAATCTCATCAATCAACGGAATAATATTCTGCTTATGCGGAATAGTAATGTTATAACCGTCAAGCTTTGACAGTGTATTTTTATATTCCTCCGAAAGATTTTCAGGTGCAATGTCGAGTTTTGTATATTCAGCGTCAACGCCGGAAAGTGCAAAAAGTCTTGTATGAATAAATGGTGACATTGTATGTCCTATCGGGTGACCTATAACTGCAAATTTTTTTGTACTCATAACTTTATCCTCCAAATTGATTATGACTTTATATGTAGATCTTTGTAGTTTTGCTATGCAAAATTCAAATAAAACTTTTTGATTTATGCAAATTTTAGAAAATTTTTATAAAAATTCAAAATAGATATTGACAAAGTAATAATTTACCAATAATATTATTGAAGAAGGGCAAACAAATTTTGCTTTCACCATTGTAGCATAAAATATGTACTTTTGTCCATAATTACAATGGATACCGTATAACATTTTTATAGGAGGAATTTATTATGGTATTAGAAAAGTTAAAATCAATTCTTGCAGAGCAGTTTGATGTTGAAGAGGATAAGATTACTGCTGACACAGATTTGCAGGAAGATCTCGGCGCAGATTCACTTGATGTTGTAGACTTACTTATGTCAATCGAAGATGAGTTTGAAGTTGAAGTACCAGATGAAGAAATCGAGAACATCAAGACAGTTGGTTCACTCGTTTCTTACATTGAAGCTAATTCATAATTTTGCGTCTGTCAAAAGGTCGGGAATTTCCCCGACCTTTTTTATTTTCTCCGCTTCAGAAGTTGGTTTTAGTATGTAACCATTGCGACCCGAAGGTATACTTCTATTGTACGGTAAACATCATCATTCACGAATTTAAGTCTTATTAGTGATTAATAAAGCGGTCACTACCGCCCCGAAGGTGTACTTAGGCTGTTTGGTAAACATCATAATTCACTATCATAGGTAAACTAAATTATATTATATTTTATGTTATAAGAAGTTCTGGTAGTGTCAAAGGCTCCTTTATAAGGGAGATGTCAGCGATAGATGACTGAGGATTATTGATATAATCTTATATTCAATCCTCCGTCACGCAAGCGTGACACCTCCTTTTCTAAGGAGGCTT
>JAFLSM010000016.1 GCA_022510955.1 Ruminococcus sp.
GAGCAGCGGTCTCCAAAACCGCGTGCCGAGGGTTCAAGTCCTTCTGCCCCTGCCATTAACTTCTGGCTTCGGAAAGCGATTTCCGAAGCCTTTTATCTTTTCTTATACCAAAACTTATACCACGCTAAGCGATATTAAAGTTTATGGCACTGTCGAGAGTATCAATCGTTTCAGCCTTTGCCGTTTTCCTACGTTTAACATAAATACTCTCCGTAGTTTTTACGCTCTCGTGTCCGAGCAATACAGAGATATCCTGAATTGGCACTCCGTTATCATCCAATATACTCGCCACAGAATGACGAAAGCCGTGAATCGTGCAGTGCGGAAGTTCTGCCTTCTTCGTCAGACGGTTGACCACCCTATTAATGGCACTGAGATTAACATAAGGCTTACCGAGAACAGTTCTGATAATGAAGTTACTGTTTCTGTCGTAGCCGTTTCCAAGCATTTCAGCATATTCTGCCTGCCGCTTCTTTTCAGCCTTTAGGGCTTCAATTACGGTATCGTTGAGCGGTATCTTTCGGTTACTGCTCTCCGTTTTTGGAGTAGTAATCTGGGTTGTTATCGCTTTTCGACTTCCCGTGCGGCTCTTATTTACCCTCAACATTTTTTTGTCGTAATCGACATCATCCCAAGTCAGAGCAAGCAATTCGCCCTTTCTCAGCCCTGTATAGAGTGCAAGCAACAGGAATATGTAGATATGACTGTCGTTCTCCTTTGCATAAAGCAATAGCTTCCTAACCTGCTCAGCGTTGTATTCAGGCACATCGGTTTTGAGATTATGCGCAAATGACGGCATTCTGCTTTTTTGAACAGGATTATCCTTGACATAGTTGTTCTCGATTGCATATTCATATACGGAAGATAACACACCTCGGATATTCTTAACCGTCTTATAACTCAAACCTCCTTTGCCGTTAGATTTACCTTCGGTAGCGAGATAAACAAAATACTCCGTAAATATTTCAGGCTTCATCTCACGAAACCTGAGGTTTTTCGGTTCAAAATACGGTTTAATTTTACCGCTGACGGTCTTATCATACGATTCCCAAGTTGACGGTTTCAGTATGGGTTTGATTTTTTGAAGCCATTTGTCGAGAAACGCAGTAAAGAGGACATTCTCATTTTCAAGATTTAAGCCCTCGTACTTCGCAATCAGATCCTTCATTGCCTTTTCAGCTTTGCGCTTGTTGTTGCCCTTAACGGACACCTTTGTGGCAAGCATTTTCTGCTTACCGTTGACACGAAATTTAGCGTAATAGTAATTGCCTTTTATAACTAAGCATCCAACCAAGTTTAAAAAATCCTTTCTTTAAATTTTTAGTTTTCTGTTACGGCAGTGATAAAGTTAATAACGCTTTGTTTAGGGATGATGTATCTTTTACCTATTTTTAAATTTCGGATTTCGTTGTTTTTCAGCAAGGAATATACTGTATTCTTGCCAATATGCAACATCTCCATAATGTCCTCAATAGATAAAATATCATCATACTCAGAAAATATTTCCTTATTCATCTTCTCACCCTTCTTATTTGGTTGAAAGCCCGCTGTGTATATACCATAACACAACAACCTGTCAAATAACAAATGTGCAAATCACTTACTGAAAATTGAAAAGCTCAACTACGCTTTTCTTTGGAACGACATACTTTTTGCCAATCCGCAGACTGCGTATTTTCCCGGATTTCAGCATTCGATAAACTGTAACTCTGCCGACTTGCAGCATTTCCATTACTTCTTCAACTGTTACAATATCACCGTATTCAGAAAACATTTCTTCTATCTTATACATTATCTCACCTTTCTTTTGGTTGAAAGCCCGCTGTAATAACAGCTTATCACAGCGGATTATCAAACATCAAAGGTGTAAACTAAAAATCATTAAGCGACAAGAAAATCAATGACGCTTTTCTTAGGAATGATGTATTTTTTACCAACCTTTAAGGTACGGATCCGTCCTGATTGAAGGAGTTTATATACCGTTACCTTGCTAAGATGCAGCATTTTAGTTACATCATCGACGGAAATGATATCATTATACTCCGTGAACATTTGATATACTTCAGCCATTCTTATCACCTCGTTTCCCTGTTATGTCTATTACGCATACGGCGCTGATAGTCGTCTTGTGCGAGTTTTATCATCCGTCTTTGAATATCCTGCTGACTGTATTGTTTCGGAAAATACTCACTCAACTCATCATACTTGAAGCTTATTTTTTCACGCTGATTAGGTTTGTCCTCGGATACAATTTGGTTAATAGTGTCCGTGTCAAGTCTGCCTGATTGCGATAGTCTCTTCATTTGAATTGCCTGAGATAGCGAAGGCGTTTTATCCTCAAGTTCAATCGCTTCTAACAAATCCTTCTGCTCATATTCGGTTAAGTATGATAGCTCGACTCCCACGCTGAAAGCAATTCGTTCTTCGTCCACCAATTTCAATAACTGTGGAATTAAATTTGTCAAGCGAATATATCTCTGTACTGTACGTCCGCTTTCCTCGGTACTCACGCTATCGGCACTTTCCCTTTTTCCGACAACTTGTCGGGAAGTAATGCCTTGGTGCTTTATCGCTTCGAGCTTCATTTTGTAAGCAAATGCTTTTTCGCTGGGTAGGATATGCTCACGTTGTAAATTAGCGTCTACCATAGCTACAACAGCTTCATCGTCATTCATTTCTCTAACGATTACAGGGATTGTTTCAAGTCCGAGCTTTCGGCAGGCTTCAAGCCTTCTGTGACCTGAAATCAGCTCATATCCGCCGTCTGGTGACGGTCTGGCAAGCAATGGCGTAATCGTACCAACCTTGCCGATACTCTCTACGATTTTCGCCATATCCTCATTATCCGTTACGGTAAAAGGATGGTCGTGAAACGGTTGTATTTCTTTAATTGGAATGCTCTGAACATTCTCGGTATTTATGTTTTTCATCTTGTGTATTCCTTCTTTCTGTAATTTGGTTTTCGTCCTCTTGCAAGGTTTTGCGCCTGTATTTCAAGGCGGATATTTTCTTTGATTTTAGGATTGTCCTCGATGATTGTAAGGGCAATCTTTTTCTCTTTACGGAGTTGTTTTAATAAAGCTGTGCATTTATCTCGCCCCGAAAACAATTCCGCACACTTGTCTTCATCATCACAACGCCTGAGCTTGTTATAGATTTTGTAGCGCAGGTTTGTGACTTCATTTATAGAGCTATTGGTATCTTCTACAAACTTCTCAACATCTTCAAGAGCCTTAAAATCTTTGTTGGAAATCAAAGTAACTTGCCTTGAAATCCTGTCGAGATGCCGCCAAGCTTCACGCATTTCAGGCGATAACGGTTTGCGTTGTCTGTCCTTTGGCAGCTTCCCTAACAAATAGCAATAATGAAGATATAGGGCATATAATCCTGCGATTTTCTTTACGGCTTTAAAGTTGCCCTTAAATACAACGCTGCGAGGTTGAAAGAGTTTCATCTGCTGTCTGTTCTCATAATAAACAGCGCTGTTTTTCCAACCATCAATGCCTTGCTCATGTATTCTTCGGCGTATTGATTCGTTGCTATACTCTTCGCCCAAGCGGTACATACGCACAGATTTTTTACTATTTACGGAACAGATTGTCCAATACTTTCGATTGTTGTTTAGGCTGACATAATAACCCTGCTCACGCATAATGAATTCAAAATCCTTGAAACTGCGGGAACATTTTATTGCAAAATCAATAGCCTCACGCATTAAATTAAACTTCGTAGGCTCACCATTCTTCTCGGCAAAATAGATACTTCTCGGTGTTTTGCCTGACGGATTTTTAATTACGGTCAGGTTGTGTTCAGCACAAAGCTCATCCGACAATGCACGGAACTTCCAATACGCACCTTCGTTACAGTTAAACTTTTTTCCTGTCCACATATTGACCGAGTTTACAACAAAATGGTTGTGATAAGTACCAGTGTTGAAGTGTGTAGCAACAAGCACTTGATAATCATTGCCCCACATTTTCCTTGCAAGCTCAACACCGATTTGGTGACAAAGCTCAGGAGTAACCTCTCCTGTTTTGAAACTCTGATAAGCGTGGTAGGCAACATTTCCGTCTGTCTTTCCGTAGCGTTTTTGAACGGAAATCATTTCATCAAAGGCTGTGTCAGCGTTGCAGTTCACTCCTGAAACAAAGCAAATTTTCTCCTCGCCGTTAATGGTTTTCTTGTCGTTCTCAGCGTAGTGAAGCACCTTTTTTAAGTCAGACAAAACTGTCTTTTCAGGATTGGTGGCATAAGCCAAAACTCGTGAAACGCTGTCCTTAATCGCCCAGATTTTCGTTGTCGCCAACGCTATCATCCTCCTCTTTTTCGTGATAAGCGGAGAGAATTTTGTGCTCGATTTCTGCTAACCGTTGCTCCAAAAAGATACCGTCAAGCGGATATAAATTGTTTAGCAAATCGTTTGTCAAAGCGTACGCTTCGTAGAGCTTTACGCTTGGTTTTTCACTCAACTTTTTATCCAATCCGACCTTTCTCAGATACTCCGAGAGTGAAACTCCAAAGCGTTTTGCTGCCCTCATCAGACGCTTTTTCTCTCCTAAAGTTACTCTCACGTTGATGTTATAATTTCGTTTTCTCATTTGTTTTTCTCCTTTCAGTTTGGGGTTACAGGGGAACATTCCCCTTTCGGCTTTTCAGCCGTCGGTTTTGGCATTACAAAACCTATGCTCGCTACACTGTAGGACTGACGTCCCGTGTAGTGCCGTGTAACTACGCTACGCATTTTCAATGATTTCGACCTTTTCAAGATAAACCTTGTTCAAGCTACTTTCCGAATAAAAAAGTTTGAGCTTTGTTCCAATTTCCATCTCGTAAAAGCCAAGGTATTTTTGCCAGTAGAACACCGGTGTAATAATTTTTCTGTCGTCACTGAGCCGAAGAAAAACTCGGAGCATTCCGCTACGGGCTTCCGCTTTCATTTCAAGTGTTCCTGTAAACTCTCCAACCTCGTTCATAAAGAGATAGTCCGAGGTGTCGATCATCATCTCACGCATTTCGGTTCGTGAGTATACCTTTGTGTTTTCCATTTGTTTGTCCTTTCCACTGCCCATAAAGGTGTTTGTTATACTAAACTTCTTCTTTATCGGGTAGTTATTTTTTTATATAGTTATTTATATATAGGAGTTGCCTTGCCGTTCACGCTGATGTTGCGAGCCTTGGAGTAACCACGTGGCACAAGCTAAGTTTTTCACTACCAAAGCTAACTTTCCTGACAGGCAATCCTGCTCGACGCTGTGCCGTCAGCCATTCGGCTGCGCTCGCTCATTATGAGGTCGTGGCGGTTTATCCTTACTTGGTAGCTATTTAGTTGTAATTACGGTTTATATTTTCACTCCTTTCGGATTGTATTGAGAGGGACTTTTAAAATACCCCTTCACTTATTTGGACAAACCCTACCGTTTTGTCAGGGTGTTTTGATAAAAATTTTTAAAAAATATTATTCCCTCCATAAATAAAGGAATGGCAGAGTGTAAATTTAAACGTCTTTTTAAAACTTTTTGAAAATATCCCTCTACTATATACGAATTTCATACGCCTATTTGACGGTATGTTTTCTAAAATTCTTCGAAAAATTTTATTTGTTTACTTGATAAGCATAGGGATATCGAAGCTTGACCTTTATTTATAAAAATCGCCCTCTACTATATTCCGACAAAATATCCCTGTTTGCTTAGTGTGTTTTAAAAAGTTTTTAAATGACCTCCCAATTATTCCCACTGGGAAGCAGTATTTTTGAAGTCTATTTGAAAAATTTATGCAAAAAATAACACCTGCCAAATTGGCAAGTGTTCACAAAGAATATATTTTCAAAAAAATAATGTGAATTCCATTACTGATAAGTTGATTTTGTTTAGTAAAAATAAAAAATGGCGGACAATGCCGCCATTTCACTTATCGAAAAATTATAAACAATACGCCGCCAGAATCTGCTCTCGATAGATAAAAAACAGTAGCTTGCTACAATGACTTCCCCTAATAATTGGGGAAAGAGCCCCATTTCTATTTATATCTTTTAATAAGCTCTTTAGCAAACAAGATTGAAATCTTTTCAATAGAATTATCTTCTGCTTTTAAGCTTTGAATATACTCTAAATCAGGATAATGTTTTTTAACATCTTGATAGTCAATACCGTATAACAAAGGAAGAATAATTTTTTGACCAGATGTATTTTGCCTTTGCAAAAACTCATTTAATTCTTTTTCTGTCCATTCCCGGCCAAAAAACTCCTTTGAAATTACAATAATTGCGAACTCAGATTTATCTACTCCTTGAAGCAGTCTATCTTTCCAGTTATCACCCCAAGACAATTCTTCCTTATCATAAAAAATATTTATCTTAAGCAAAGATAATGTTGAATATAACTCGTCAACAGAATTTAATTTATCTGCATTTGCGTGAGATAAAAATAAATCAAACTCTTTTCTTGTTGGTTTTATATTTTCAAACTCATTTTGCCCTTTCAAAACCTTGTCTTTGTTTTCAAAGTACTTTATTCCATTAAGGGACAGATATATATGACCTCCAGTTATATATGTAAGATAACTGGTTATTACTCCATACATTTTCAATTTCTCTAATTCAAGACTAATCGAATGTTGTAGAACTTGTGGTATTTCTTCATATTCCAAAACTACTGAATATTTCTTGTTACCATCATATTTTTCCAATATATGAGTTAGAAATATTTCTGAGTTCTCATCCATAATTCGAAAACCGTTAATCATTTTTTGGCCATCAATTATTGCTTTAGCTTGCTCTCTGCGAGCCGCAGCTTCAGCATATTTTTTCTGTTCTTTTGCTTGTTTCTCAACAGCTTTTGTATATGCATCTTTAGCCATATTAACTCTCCTATTTTACCATTACTCCGTATGCCTGAATAAGCTGAGTTGATAAACTGAGTATATCAATTAGCGACTGATGATTGTTATCAAGATAAAAATCATCAATATGCATCTTTAGATCAAATTTAATGGCTTCAACATCAACATTATCAGTAACATTTATAAGTCCACCAGACATATTCACTATAGTCATAAATGCTTCAGATGAAATGGATCTAATAGAATTTTGCCAATCAGGTTTCTGCCTTGTAATCTGTACACCAATTTGTTCCCAATACTGACCCTCTTTTGATTTTATTGGAACGTTATTATAAAACTGTTTACATTGTTTTAATTCAGCGTAGTATGTTACTCCATCATCCTTTGTATAAATATCGCCTATTACTCCGGTTCCGTAATAATATCTAATCTTTTTAGAACCTGCATTTTTGTGTTCTCCTTGATGGTAAATAAATCTATCGCCTGAGTTTATCTTTGAAAGATACTTAGCTGGAAAATGATACAAATGAAATAATTCATCTTTATATTCCGATTTGAAATCTTTCTTTTGTGTCAAAACTATATACATCTCAAATTCCCCCCTGTTTTCTCTTTCTCATAATGTATTCGTATGAAAGGTCATAAATTTCGTTTCTATCAAGTACATCCAGCAAAGTTACGGCACCATATCTGTTCAAATATTTGCAAAGAGATCTCCACTCGTATTCGCCTGTAACTTTGCTCATCCCTACATCTGCTAAAGATGGATCATCATTTATCGCTTTGATTGCGCTTAAGACACCAATTATTATTTCTTTATTCATTGAAAAATTACGTTCAATTACTTGAAGAAAAATATCAGAATGAGAGAACAGTACTTTTGTCAGCTCATACGGAGCAGGTTTATTTTCCTGATATGTAAGAAAACCTGCCCACCATAATCTAGAAATAGAATTTCGCAAAAAACCAATTCTACTTCCTGCTTCCGTGTAACAGAAAAATCTTTGTTTTACAGTATCTAAAGACATTTTTTCGCTTGCCCATCTTTTCGATGTATAATCCCAATATTCGCAATGTGCTAAATATGACCAGAGAAATACATTACTTGCCTGTTTAGGTGTAATTCTATCTTTAAACGCATTATGGATAGCAAGTGTATTCATATACTCGCCATCAGACACATTGAGTTTGGGAAGTGCTAAATCAATTCTAGATTCTTTAAAGAATGTTTTATCGCCAAAATGAGCCTTTATCCAATCTCCGTTACTCTTTTGGTAATTAGGAAGATTGTTTTTTATAGAATCAAACAAATCATTATATGCCGTTTCAGTAAAGTATTTTATCTTCATCACTCGCCACCTCCAGATGGTAATGAATTTTTAAATAAATCTGTAAAGGACTCTATATTGGTCTTGAAAACGTGTGGCAAAATAACATTAGCTATTTTTGTCATTGAATCTTCGTTAGATAAATCTAAACATAATTCACAAATTTTAGCCTCCACTACTTGATACCATTTCAATCCTTTTAACCCGTCTAATATTTCAGAATCAGCATTTTTGATATATGATAGAGCATCTACCAATACGGGTACTGCAAACATTGAGGCAAGAATAGAACGCACTTCAGGAGCTTCATATAGTTTTTGATATTTTGCAAATGTATCTTCATTTAACAGAATTGTAATCTTATCTCTGCTCAACATATCAACCGATACTTCTTCTTTGGGATTGTCCAACTGCTTTCTAATAGAAAAAATTGAAGGTCGATCGACTAACGGATCATAGCTTTCTAATGGAACGCTAAACCCTTCAGCAATAGCCAAAATATCCCCTTTCCTCAAAACAAAAGGAACTTTTCCAAACAATTCCGAATTATGCTCAGACAGTTTAAAAGGGCTTATTCTCTCAGCTGCAACAATGTAACCTTTAACTTGGAGACGTTTATTTAAATCGTTTTTATTTATCTCTATTGTCATTGTGTCAGCGTTCTTAGGGAAATAAAAAACTTTTCTATACTCAGCTTCAACACTTTCCAAATATATCGTTACCTTTGCCTGCTCGTTAGAAACAAAGCTTTTCAATCCATTTGATTCCAGCAGGTAAGACACTTCTATTTTTGCTAAATCCCCTTCAATCATAGGATTTTTAGGTAAAGTAATATCAAAAAAAGAATCAATATAATCCTCGTTTGATTCACTCAATACAGGGTGTGGATAATTAATATTAGTTTTTTTCATTTCAACTTCTCCTCCCTTAGTAAATCAACAATTCAAGTGTCATTTTTTCTGGATGCTCAAGTTTAACAAACAATTCGTTTAAAGTCTTTGCTTTAATATCTCTCAAAGAAATTTGTTCCGAGTTGACAACCGTCTTTTTGTTGTCAAATTTGTAGTTGATTATTTTAACCTTTTCTTTTTTACCATCGTCACCTAAAGCTCTTAAGGCAATATTAACCTTTTTGCAATTATTATCAAGAATGAATCCTATTCGATAAATTGACTCCAAAGGCATTTGTACGACTCTTTGATGTGCAACTTGGGGCATATTTACACTTCTATTTCCAGACTTAGGAGCTGATACATTATCATCACCCTGTGGATCTTCAGTGCCCCCGCTGCCACTACCTGACCCCCCATGAGAACCATTATGGGGCTCAAAATTATCATCCTTTTTTCCTTTTACCTTTTTAGCCGTAAGTGTAACTTTTCTAACATTATGTTTTTCTTTTTTAGGCTCTTCAAATTGTGATTCCGAGTCAGGCGTATCAACACTATCTGTATCAAGTCCCAAAGATTTATCGTCCTCGTCAAAAGGAAGATAAGCACTAACACCATCTAAATCTAATTCATCAGTGATTTCAATTTTACATTTCTCCGCAATAGTATCGTTAACCCATCTAATAAGTTTAGATCTAGCATTTTGAGCCTTTTTCATCTCAACTTCATCATCTTCCAAAATGCCGGGATCCCATTTATCGTGTGCAGGTGGTTCTGTTTCTTTTAGAAGATTATTTAGTTTTCCGTCTTTGACTATCATTACAGCAGCATATCTTGTAAAAATATTTCTATGTCGGCTTCTAATAACCATTCCTATAGAGCGCATTTCTGCTATTGATTTGCTATATTTATCGTTAACCTTAATAAACAGCTCTACATCATCTTTCTCCAATATATTGCCGTTAACTACTTCATCAGGCTCGCTTAAAGCATAGTAAAATTCAAGAATTGTATTGATTTTCTTATCTTTGCTACCTGATTCATTTTCTTTCTTTGCATAATACTCAATTCTTGCTTTAAGATTACTCTTGTCAATTGTTATACCCTCTACTCGTACAACAAGAGTTCCCCTATAAATAGCCACAAAGAAATTACTTAACACTGCTTTTTCAATATCCTCGTTCCAAGTGGGTGTGCTTTTAAATCCAGCGATAACAACATCCGTACCATATTTTTTACGATTTAGTTTATCACGGAAAGCACACGGATCATCATCAAAAATAGGTGTTGAATTCGAGGAGTTTTGATAAAAACCTATTCCTTGAGTATCTTCTCCGTTGTGTGTATGAGAAATCAATCTAGCTACACCCTGAAATGCTTTTATTTCATCCTCTTTTGCGTAAGAATTGTAAAACACAGTGCGAAAAGAAGAACAAGCAAAAGGCGCGGTTTTTCCTATACCGTGTGATCCAGCGCTTCCTTGTCCTTTTTCTGTAACACCATTTGAGTGAGTTAATGCCCTCCATTTGGATTTCTCGTGTTTTTCGGCCTTCGCCCCACTTAATCCTGTTGTGTTATAATCGCTGACAACCAACATATCTATATAATCAGAGTTAAGCTTATCCTCAGCTTCTTTAATAAACCTTTCAAGTTTAGCGTCCATTCTGTTCTTCCAATATTCCTTGCACTCTACAAATATGGAATCTAATCCGATTAGCGATGGATAATCTGTCTTTTTTAGTTTTTCAATTTTAAACTCTACAACAACTTTATCTTCACCTTCTTGTTTAGCATCAAGAGAATTTTGACAAATCTCTCTCGCTAAATTGCTATATAACTCAGAACCTTTAAATGTGGCTATTCCGCCATCGTTTATTCCCTGTTCTGCTCCATTATCAAGTTTTGGGAATCTCCACGATATTTCACTCATACTTTGCACCCCATAATCAATTACAGTTTAAATCTATCATCCTCTGTTTCACTTACGGAAAACTTGAGCTTTGTGTTCTTCAATTCTTTCTCAATAGCATTAAAGATTTTTTGAACATCGGCTTCTGAATAATCATAATTAGCCTTATTAGCACAGTTTCCAAGAAGCCTAACCATATCTATAATTTTGTTTGTTCTCGCTTCTGCTAATCTAACAAATTTTTCTCGTTTAGTTTCCATACAAATTCGCTCCTAGTAATATATTTCATTTTTATATTAAACTTTTTGTCGTAATTTGTCAATAGATTTTTAAAATTATTTTCATATATTGCAATATTTTTGATATATAAACAGAAATACAAAATATAAAAATAAAGCGTGTATAAATACACGCTTTTTAACTATTCAAAATCTACTGTATCACAAATCTTTGATATTAACGCTTTCATAACCGGAACAGCGATCGAGTTACCACTTTGTCTATATGCGTTTTTATCATTCACTACTATGTTAAAATTTTCAAACCCCATCAAACGCAAACATTCGTCTGGAGTCATTTTTCTGGCTACTAATTCTTTTCCTTCATACTCACCAACATATATGTTTTCGTTATTTCTCATTTCTTCAGTTGGAGTTTCTAATCGCATATCTCCAATCCAATTAAACTGTTGATTTGCGGTTTGACATCCTATAATATCACGATTGGCTCTTGTACGGCTTTGGTGTTTTGCAGGAGTCGTAACCCATTCAAATCCCTTTTTTCCGAGATAATACTTTAAGTCTACATTGGGGGACAAATAATCCTTAGCTTTTGTTGTCAACTCTATCGGTTCTGGTGTTGTAAACTCTTCAATATTTAAATCATTACGAAAACCTACCACAAAAATTCTATTTCGATTTTGTGGTAAACCATAATCTACCGAATTCAAGATCATAGGAAAGGTCTTGTATTCTAAATCTTCAAAAACCTCCTTAATCTTTTCCCAAGTTCTACCTGAATCGTGAGTTTTTAGTCCAACGACATTTTCATATATAAAAACTAATGGTTGAATGTCTCTTATAAGTGAAGCATAATGAAAAAATAATGTTCCTCGTGTATCTTCAAGTCCTTGCTTTTTCCCGTATGTAGAAAAGCTTTGACAAGGACTTCCGCCAATTAATATATCTACTTTTTCTCTATACTGAGT
Source organism: Ruminococcus sp. (assembly GCA_022510955.1). Classification (GTDB taxonomy): domain Bacteria; phylum Bacillota; class Clostridia; order Oscillospirales; family Acutalibacteraceae; genus Ruminococcoides. Next base: position 12,175 of record JAFLSM010000016.1, read on the forward strand.
TCCGTCAATAAAGCGTACATCTTCATACCATCTATCTTCTGTTATTTCGTGGTTTGCAAAATAAGATTGTTTTACATAATTTACTTTTTTAGTATCTTCGTATAGTTTATTAACATACTTTATTCTCTCTTGAGAAGATAGACCATCGGTTTCTAACATTATTTCATCATATGATTTTTTTAACTCACGTTCTCCATTATCACAAGCAAAAATAATATGGAAATCTAAACCCAACTGTCTAAATGCTTCTTCGGGAGCACCAATACCACTAAAAACTGTAGCTAAATTTATCATCAATCTTCCTCCATTAACGAATCGGTTACATCAAAGTCAATGGAGTGTTTTTTACAAAATTCGTTAATTAATCTCATTGTATTATAGTTTGGCTTGGATTTGCCTGTTTCCCATCTATTAACTGTGGTTACTGAAAGACCAAGCTCATCAGCAAAACCGTACTGGCTTAAAAAGCACTTAGTTCTCAATCTTTTGATTTCTTCGGCAAAACCCATTATTACTCCTCCAAAACTCAGTAGAACAACTTTTAAAAGTATACAGTTTTTGTCGCATTTTGTCAATAGAGAATAGGAGAAATTATACAGTTATATTTACATAAGATTAGCTTTTTATTATTGTATTATTAGTGTATCAATTACAGATAAAAATAGGTCAAACATAACAAATAATACTTATAACGATCATTTTTAATGTGCTAAGGAAAGCATATTACACTACTTTCAAACATTCCTTCCCAAAAAGGAATCTATTATACAGCATAATTCAAAATAAACCTTTAAAAAACAAAGCGTGTGAGCGTAATCATCTTCCAGTTTATACTCTCACTTTTTATCTACTGCTCTGTTTCATCAAACAACCGGTTATCAAAAACTCTTGGAGGATGATTTCCTAAGCGTTTCAGATTTTCTTAATAGAAACTATTCCTAGAATTTGGTTCTTTTGATTGAGTATACTGTATATGATCGACTGTGACACGCCTAAAACATTTGCAACTATTATTAAATTATCTAATTCATTACATATTATTGACTTACCGCCTAATATATTGTATAATTTAGGCGATAATCGTATTGGTAGGTGATTATATGCGTATTTTTGATTACGCTAATTTGATAAATCGTAGCTGGGATAACGAAATTCTCAGTCTTGTAGCTCAGATTCACGAATACAAGGGACGGCAGGAACTTTATCTAAAACAACAGCCTGCTCAGCTTGACAGGTTGGTCGAGCTTGCGATTGTTCAGAGCACCGAAGCATCTAATGAAATTGAGGGCATACGCACGACGAACACTCGATTAAAGCAACTCTGTGCCGATAAGACTACACCTCGTAGCCGTGACGAAAAAGAGATTCTCGGCTATCGTGATGTACTGAATACCATTCACGAAAACTTTGAATATATCCCGATTCGCAGCAGTTATATTTTGCAGCTACACCGCAACTTGTACAAATACTCGGAAAAGAGTATTGGTGGCAGCTATAAAAACACGCAGAATTACATCAGTGCCGCCGATTCCGATGGAAACAGCTATATTTTGTTTACACCGCTTGCACCATTTGAAACGCCTGAAGCGATTGATAAAATCTGCGAAAGCTACAACCGCATTATCGACACGCAAGAGGTCGATCCGCTGATTCTAATTCCGACATTTATTCACGATTTTCTCTGTATTCACCCATTCAGCGACGGAAACGGGCGTATGAGCCGCCTGTTGACAACTTTACTGCTCTATCGGTCAAATTACTTAATTGGTAAATATATTTCGTTAGAGAGCAAAATAGCAAAAAATAAGGAGCTTTATTATGACGCCCTAAGCGAATGTCAGGAAGGATGGTACGAAGGTGAGGAAGATCCGTCGCCTTTCATTAAATATCTTCTGCGGACAATTCTTGCAGCATACCGTGATTTTGAGGAACGCATTACGCTTATAAGTGACAAATCATCTTCTTACGATATAGTCAAGACGGCTACTATGAATAAGATTGGAAAAATCACAAAGGCAGATTTAATGGAGCTATGTCCCACCATAGGCAGAGCCTCCGTTGAGAATGCTTTGAAAAAATTGGTCGAGGAAGGCGCACTAATCCGCCACGGTAGCGGACGAGCAACCTTCTACACAAGAAATAATTAACAACTTTTGAGATACAATAATTAAAAGCTATATAAATAACAAAAGCTGATGTAATCCAAATCGGACTACATCAGCTTTCAATTCATCTGAACACTATTTCTTCTAATACAATCTCTCTCGCCTTCTGTACGGCGCTGTTCATCTTTTGAATCCATAGCATTTGATTGGTTGCTTTCATATACTCTGTACAGCCACCTTGTCCTGCGAACTGCTTTACAAGCTGAGCATACATCATCTCTGCCTGTTCGTTAATGTCAGCAAGGTATTCGACGAGTTTACAACTTGTGAGCAGATTATAATATCTAACCTTGTGATGGTGTAACAGATAATTTTTGTGTCGCTGTCCCCAAGTGCCTATTGTTCTGTTATTCTGTTCGGGAAGTGTTAAGTCGGGCAAACGGTAGTCACCCTGCATTGTGTATGTAATATTCATAATTCATATCTCCTTAACTTTGAACTTTTTTGTTTTTGCCTGCACTATCTTGATTATAAGCTCGTCAACCATATCTGTGTATCGACCCTCCGAAATAAGTATATTTCTTAAATCATTTACGCTGTTTATCATAATTCGTTGCTGTTGAATACTATGTGATATTTATTCTTTATTCAATCTTCCTTGCACAAATCATCATATGGTGTTGAGTCGTCAACAAAAGTATCGTATACGAATTTTGCGCCAAGCCTAAATCCGACCATAAACCTATCTAACTCTGATTCACCCAAAACTATATTTGAAGCATTGACAAATGATAGAAAAGTTTTCTTATCATCGCCTGTGAGTTTCTCTGTCAAAGCAGATTCACAGTTAGATAGAATAGACATTTGTTTTTGCAAATAACTGTCCTTCTTGAAGCCACGAGCTTGCGGATCAATATTACCGTAAAATAATTCCGTAATAAACTTTTTCATTTTAAAATCCTCCGATTTCATAATAAAAATCAGCGGGCAATTCTTCTACTATTTTTATACCAAAAATTCTACTCAAATGATTTTACATTTGAATCTACTGTATTATGTAGGGGTATTTTTCTGCTTGCTGTTCACAGTAAATAACACGTTTTGTAACATCGCAGATGACCACATAAAGATAGATTTTATCTATGATTCCCTTCAAGTCCTTCTGCCCCTGCCAGTTTTAGTGTTCATAACGAATTTAAGTTATGAACACTCTTTTTCTTTTTTACTTATTCTGCCTCTTTTAGTAAAAGCAACAGAAAGAGTCGATATCCTTGTTTATTGTATTCGTATGATACCAGAATTTGCTGCCATAGTCAGCGTAGTACAAGAAATCGAAAAACATATTCTTTTCGCCGTTTTCCTTTTTAGGAGCACGGCGTTTTGTTTTAACTACAATCTATTGAACTAAATCAAAATTCTTACAGTTAATTATGGGCTCGTGAATGTCTTTGAATATTACCCAATTTTCTTTGGGGAAAATACTGCTTCTTATTTTTTAATTCAAGATTGCGATAAAAATATGTGAGAACTTTAAACAAAATACTTCATTTGTCTCCAATGATATCAAGCCTATGTATCACAAACTGCGCACAGATTCCGGTAAATGCTCCAGCGAGACAACCGGATACCAATAGAAACGGAAAATAAACAAGAACGCTTGTGCCCAAAATCAACACTGCCACCAAAATTTGTCCGATATTATGCAGAACTGCGCCAAACACACTGCTAATCCAAATGTACTTTTCATCAATAACTCGTTTTAGTAAAAGCATCCCGGCAAGGCAGATAGCGCTTCCTGCAAGGCTATATAGAAACGCCATCATATTGCCGCCAAAAATCGAGGCAAGCAGGAGCCGTACAAGAACAATCATAATTACTTCTCTTGCACGATAATGGTAGATTGCATAGACAGTTATGATATTAGCCAGTCCCAATTTGACTCCGGGAAGAGGAAATGGATTTGGTATCTGCATTTCTACCACAAATATGATTAATGCAATGCCGGTGAGCATTGCAAGCTGGGTTAATTTCTTCACATTCATACTAATGTTCCTTTACTTTGCGACGGCATCAATGCTTTCATCTGTATCTACAAATTGTATTATCAAGTGATTTGGAAGACAGACAATAGGCAAAGTACCCGATTCCAACCATCCCATGCGTACGCAGGTATGATCCGGACAGTCTGCATCTAAAACACGGATTTTTCCGTTTTCAATCTGTACGGTATTGATTCTTCCGTCATATTCAATATCAATCGTCTGATCTTTCGTTGTAGAAAGGTCAAACTGATATAGAATAACACCATCCTGCACGATATTCACTTCTGTTCCGTGCTGGGGCAAAAGCACCCATATGATTCCGATGACGCCAATCAAAAAGATGGTGATACAAATTCCAATCAATAAATTCTTCTTCATAATCTTATAGTACTAACCTCTATACATTTATACATTACAATTATTGTCAAGCGAGAGTTGTCCATCACAATCAATTTTTAGTCACGGTATAACACTGTCACTTTTTCATTTTGATAATTGCCGAGTGGGGAAAACACACCTTCCAATCCTTCTGTTATGCTAATCCCCTCCGATGTGATAAAAATAGCCTCAAAGTCATCGCTTTTTTTCCAAAACTCTGTGGCTCTATCCGGTCCCATTACAAAAAGTGCTGTGGACAAAGCATCACAAACGGCCCCATTGCTTCCGATAACTGTAACCGAAAGGAAGTCGTTATTTGCGGGATATCCGGTTGTTGGATCAATGATGTGATGATAGCGGACGCCATCTTGCTCAAAAAAGCGTTCATATCCGCCGGAAGTGATGACAGCTTTATCAACCACTTTTAACATTCCGGCATAACCTTCTCCCGAAGGGTCGGTAACAGCGACTTTCCATGCCTCTCCATTCGGTTTTGAGCCAATAACATGAACATTTCCGCCAAGATTCAATACTGCATTTGTTACGCCGTTTTCCGATAGCAATTCAACAAGCCGATTGCCGGTATACCCTTTAGCCACACTGCCGAGATCTATTTCCATGCCTGGTGCAAGCGTGACATTGTTATTTTCATCAACACTAACCGCTCTGTAATCTACCAACCGCAATAACTCTTCAAGCTCTGCTTCGGAGGGGATTCTATTTTCACCTGAAGTAAATCCCCATGCCTGTACCACAGGATAGATGGAAATGTCCAAAGCACCTTCCGAGCGTTCGCAAAGTGTCAGTGCCAATTTTAAAAGTTCATCTGTATCAGGACTTACTGCTCCGCCACTATTATGGTTTATATTATAAATATCGCTCTCTGTATCCGTTACTGAAAACTTGCTCTCTAATTCATATATCAGATCTTCTGATTTTTCCAGAATATCTTCATTTCCATATACCGTAAGCTCCATCACTGTATCCATTGCATACACAGTGGAGGAATAGGGGTCTGTTGATGTGCGTTTGTTTTCAGAATTTTCACTTGAATTACTGCAACCGTTGAACATAAGCAAAACAAGGCAGATAGAAGCAATTAGACAAAAGATTCTATTAATCAATTTTTCTTCCTCGTATTATATAAAAGTAGTATTTTTTAGAGTTCCTCTCCAAGAACTATGGGAAAATATATAGATAGTTAGTCTGTACTTTTATGATATCCATTGTACAGGAGGAAGATTGAAGTTTCAAGTAAGAATTCAAATTTTTAATTTTATTTTCTTTCTAATGCCGATAACAGTAATGACAGAGAAGTGAACAAGTATGGCGTCATCATTGAGGAATATAATGTACCAAAGTCAGATAGTAGCGATTATGACTACTATGCCCGTGTGTATAGCATTAATAATGAAAATACAAAAAACAATAAATATCTTGGCAACACCAAAGTTACCGAAAACTCCGTTTCTGATAAAATAGAAGTGTGGTATTGTAAAAAGCATATAATAGTGTTCGGTAATTTACGAATAAAATTAATTACATATGTCTCTTATCATCTCAATTATATTTTCTTTCAATAATCTTAATAAATTCTGTTACAGCTTTTGAAGGCTTTTTGGAATATACAATACCGTAGGGAACTTCATATTCCCATTCCATAGGAAGCGTTATCAACGAGGGATGAATGTCTGACCAAATATCCAATGTCTCCATAAGGTAATTCATCTGCTCGCACTCATTGAAAATGGAAGTATCATAGAAATTAGGTGTATCCATAATTCTGAGTTTAGAATGATTTGTCAATATGTCGTCCCTCATTTGGTTCATTACGGGTGAATCGCCCCTTTTGATCATTATGAAAGTCTCTCCGTCTAAATCAGACCAGCAGAGGCTTTTTTTCTTTGCCAGATGATGTTTTCGAGGAACTGCAACCCGACAGGGAAGCTTGTCAATAATAAGTATATTATGTTGAGACCGCCATTCTATGGAATCACACGGCCCTACAAAACAATCAATCTTATGTCCGAGAGAAGATAGGACAGAATCTAATCCTGCAGGCTCATCATCAAAAGGAACAATGCTGATTTGAAACGGCAAACTTCCGTCATCAATTTCTGACCATAAATTAATTAGTCTTTTACAAGGTCTCAGAATGGAAGTTCCTATCCGGATTGTGTTTTGTTCTGACTCTGCAATCTGTCTTGCTTTTTTAATAGCTTCGTCTGAAAATTCAATCAGTTGTTTTGCATCTTTATAAATAGAACGACCGGCGGCGGTTAGATGTGTTCCCTGATTGGTGCGCTCAATAAGTTTTGTGCCGATGATTTTTTCCAATTTATTCATTTGGTTCATAACGGAAGCAGGCGTGGTATATAATTGCTTTGCAGCTTTCAAAAAGCTCCCCTGATCTGCGACAGCAATAAATGTAATGAGTTCTCGGTTATACATAGTTACACCTTCGTTTTTAGATCTTCTAAAAGCCATTATAACATTTTGGTATCTTCTAAGTCAACGAATGTTTTGTTACAATATAATTAATAAAGTGAACTATAAAGGAGGTATCGTGATTGCAAGGTGAAAGAATGAAAGGAAAATCAATGGCAGAGGGAACACCATGGAAACACATTTTGAGATTTGCTTTTCCCGTACTTGCCGGATCACTTCTTCAGCAGTTATACAATACCGTTGACACTATCGTAGTAGGTAACTTTTCAGGGGAATCGGCTCTTTCAGCGGTTGGCACCACCGGAAGTTTCACCTTTCTTTTTCTGGCGCTTGCTACGGGTTTTTCCGCAGGTAATGGTGTCGTCATAGCACAATATTATGGAGCAGGGAATGAAAAACAGGTAAGAGCCAATGCATCAACGGGTATTCTGCTTATGCTTGGTATGGGACTTTTGGCTACCATAGTTGGATTTTTGGTGTTGCGCCCTGCTTATACATATCTGGTTGCTGTACCGAAGGACTTTTTGGAACTGACGCTTCAGTATTTTAAGATTTATGCATTGGGCTTAGTCTTTCAGTTTGGCTATAACATTTTTTCATCTATTTTAAGAGCGGTGGGAGATAGCGCAGCTACTCTGTATTTCCTGCTGATTGCATCCGTAATAAATATTATTTTAGACTTACTTTTCGTTGCAGGTTTGCATTGGGGAGTGGTTGGAGCAGCCTTAGCGACAGATATTGCTCAGGCAGTCTCTTTTGTTGCGGCATACATTTATATGACACGCAAATATCCCATATTTAAATTTAAACTAAAAGATTTTACATGGAATTTCGGTTTGGCAAAAAAGACAGTAACAACAGGATTTCCGATTGCGTTACAGTTGATAGTTGTGTCTTTCGGTCTTACTTTTATCCAGAGAGCAGTCAACGGATTCGGTCAGGCAATGACCGCGGCTTTCACCGTGGGGCAGAGAATAGAAATGTATATGAACTTACCGTGTACTGCTTTGCAGACTACACTTGCTACCTATACAGGACAAAACATTGGTGCAGGGAAGATAGCCAGAGTTAAAAAGGGAGCAAATCAGGCAATTTTCATGTCCGCTCTGTTTACCATTTGTGTTTCAGCTATTGTGTGGCTTTTGGCAGGAAATATCACTGGTGCGTTTGGACTGGGTAATCAGGCTGCAATTTATTGCGATTCATATATTAAGGCGATTGCTCTGATTAATATTATCTTAGCCCTTTATATTCCGTTGTTTGGTGTATTTCAGGGCGCAAAGCACGGCGGAGCAGCAACAGTTGTTGCAACCGGAGCACTTTCCATGAGGGTGGTTGTCACATATTTATTCAGATACAGTATTTTGTTTGGGCACACAATTATTTGGTGGAACGGTATGTTTGGATTTGGTGTAGGATTTCTAATTACATGGACTTATTATCTGAGCAACCGATGGCAGAAAAACTCTGCTATTGAAAAACAAATTATAAATAAAGAATCTATTAAGGAGGAAATTATAATGAAGAAAACAATTTTAGTAGTAGGAGCAGGTAAAGGTCTTGGAAACGGAGTGGCTGAAAAATTTGGCAGCAATGACTTCCGTGTGATCCTAATGGCAAGAAACGAGGAGCATCTGAATGAGTATGCGGCTGATTTTGAAGCAAAGGGCATCGAGGTGTATACTCAGGCTGCAGATATATCGGATTTCGATGCTTTTACAGATACATTCCGTGAAGTCGTTAAGAACTATGGTACACCGGATGTGCTGTTCTACAATGTGGGAATTACAGTTGCTGATGAAGAAGTAACGATTTCCACACAGACACTCATTGAACGTTATGCAGTGGATGTTGCGGGTGCGTACAACTGCATTAAGTTGGTAGATACAAAAGAATTTGCTGCGAAGAAAGGTGCGATCCTTGTGACCGGTGGTGGTCTTGCTCTTCAACCCTATGCGGGTTATCTACCTCTTTCTATGGATAAGGCAGCGCTCCGAGCAATGGTTCAAGCACTTGCTCCAGTCCTAAAAGAAAAAGGTATCTATATCGGAACTGTGCAGGTAACAGGAACAATCGGTTCTAATGACTTCTATGCACCGAAGACGATTGCAGAGGAATTCTGGAAACTGTATACAGAGCAGGAAACTTCCGAAATTGTTCACTAAATGATGTTTGTTCGCCGAAGCTGTCTGTCCGCAGACAGCTTCGGTGTAATTATAAAATGTAGATTTACAGGAGTAAAATAAATGAATAAAAAAATAATTGTTTTAAACGGCGCTGCCAGAAAGAACGGTAATACTGCCAAGCTTGTGGAGGCTTTTGTAGACGGAGCAGAGTCTGTGGGGAATCAGGTAAAGACCTTTTATCTTGATGGAATGGAAATCCATAGCTGCAAAGGATGCTTGCATGCAGGAAGAGATTCCAAAAGTCCATGCACTCAAAAGGATGATATGGAACAAATCTATGCTGAATTTGAAGATGCTGATGTGGTCGTGTTTGCTTCTCCTTTGTATTTCTGGACAATAACGGGTACATTAAAAACCGTAGCCGACAGATTGTACGCGGAACTTGAATGTTTGGGATATGGCAGATTTACGAAAAAGAGTGTATTGCTTATGACCGCAGATGGCGGTGATTATTCTCAGGCAGTAACATGGTATCGTACTTATGAGAGAAATCTCGGGTGGAAGAATTTGGGTGAAGTGTTGGGAAAAGGAAAGACCAAAGAAGCCTATCAGCTCGGAGCTTTTATTTGATTGTAGGAAAGGAGCTAAGAACAGTGGAGTATGTTACTTTGAATAATGGAGTGGAAATGCCGATTTTAGGTTATGGCACATATCAAACACCTTCACGAATTACCGAACAGTGTGTTGCAGATGCGCTTCGTGTTGGCTATCGTTCGATTGATACTGCACAGTGCTATGGAAACGAGCACGAAGTCGGTCTTGCCTGTCGGAAATCAGGGATTCCACGCTCTGAACTATTTATTACAACAAAACTGTGGGCCTGCCACGGCTATCAAGATACTCTGCGTTCTATTGACAGTTCTTTGAAAAGAATCGGACTTGAATATATTGACCTGCTTTTGATTCATGAACCTACTGGCAATGTGCATGAAATCTACCGTGCTATGGAAACCGCATATAAAGACGGGAAGTTAAGGGCAATCGGCATTTCTAATTTTTTGGAAGAACGGTATCTTGATTTGATAAATCACTGCAAAGTTATTCCTGCTGTAAATCAGGTTGAAACCCATGTTTTCCGACAGCAGAAAAAACTCAGACAGTTAGAGTGTCAAATTGGAACGAAGCACGAAAGCTGGTCGCCTCTTGCCTGCGGTCAAAACGACATCTTCAAAAATCGCACTCTTTTAGATATTGCAGGGAATCACGGAAAAACAGTGGCTCAAATTGCCCTGCGTTTCTTATTACAGCAAGGGATTGTGGTTATCCCAAAGTCCACACATATAGATCGAATAAAAGAAAACTTTGTAACTTTGGATTTTGATTTGGAACCCGATGAAATGCGGGAAATCGAACAGCTTGAAATTGGCAAAAGTCTGTTTGGTTGGTGGTAAAGCACTCAGATGAGTTTCATAGATAACGAGAATGAAGATATTAGTATAAATATATACACGAATATGCTCATGTTTTATTAATTAGTATTTAATGAAAGTCAAAACGGCTTGAAACTGCGGTTTCAAGCCGTTTTTTATCATATGCATATGTATGGAGTACGGTTTATAAAATTATGTTATTTTCCTCATTCCAATTTTCTGTCATTAAAAAGCATATAAATATCATATAAAATATAAAAGGAAATAATTTTTAGTATAAAAATAAAATAATATTATAAAAAAACTTGTTATTTTTCGACAGATGTTATATAATAAAGTAAATTCGTAGAATAAACTTCGTTTTACTTTTTTTAATAAGGAGGAACATAAGATGACGGAATCATCCCTTAATACTTTCAAAGGGACAATCACACAGGAGCGGCAACTCCAACAGGTAATTGAAAAACACAAGGATATGCCCGGCGCACTTTTGCCTGTGTTGCAGGAAGCACAGGGAATTTACGGCTATCTGCCTATTGAGGTTCAGCGAATGGTCGCTGATGGCTTGTCAATTTCCCTGAGTGAGGTGTACGGTGTTGCAACCTTTTATTCACAGTTTAGCCTTACTCCAAAGGGTGAGCACAGAATCAGCGTTTGTCTGGGAACAGCTTGCTATGTAAAGGGTGCCGATAAAATTTTGCAGGCACTTGAGGATAAGCTTGGAATCAAAAGCGGCGAATGTACACCTGATGGCTTGTTCTCAATAGACTCATGTCGATGTGTAGGTGCATGCGGACTTGCCCCAGTTATGATGATTGATGATGATGTGTATGGCAAAATGACGGTTGATCAGATTGACTCCATACTCGATAAGTACATTAATAAGAAAGGGGGCAATAAAAAATGACCCTTGAAGAATTAAACAAGATAAAAAAAGAAAAAGAAGAGCTTGTGTTGGTGCGCAAACTGGTTGCCGAGCAGGGCGAAAAGCTTGCGACAAAAACAGGCTATCGCAAACAGGTGCTTGTTTGCGGTGGTACAGGTTGTACTTCCTCGGGAAGTAAAAAGGTTATTGATGCCCTTGACAAGGCCCTAAAAGAAAACGGTATTGATAAAGAAATTCTTGTAGTGCGCACAGGTTGTTTTGGTCTTTGTGCATTAGGTCCTATTATGATTGTATACCCTGAGGGTGCTTTCTACTCTCAGGCTACTCCTGAGGGAGTTGAAAGAATAGTAAAGGAACACCTTAAAGAGGGAAATATTGTAAAGGAGCTTCTTTACGAAAAAACTGTTCACGAGGACGGCTCAATCATTTCACTTTCTGAAACAAATTTCTATAAAAAACAGCTTAGAGTTGCACTTAGAAACTGCGGTGTAATTGACCCTGAGCAGATTGAAGAATATATTGCAATGGATGGCTATCAGGCTCTTGCTAAGGTGCTTGGCACAATGACTCCTGATGATGTTATCCGTACTCTTGAGGAATCAGGACTCAGAGGCAGAGGAGGCGGCGGTTTCCCTACAGGAAAGAAATGGTCGTTTGCTAAAGCAAGCCAGGGTGAAGAAAAATATGTTTGCTGTAATGCCGATGAAGGCGACCCGGGCGCATTTATGGATCGTTCAATTCTTGAGGGCGACCCACAGTGTATTATCGAGGCTATGACTATTGCCGGCTACACAATCGGCGCACACAAGGGATTTGTTTATATCCGTGCGGAATATCCTATTGCTGTTCAGCGTTTGCAGATTGCTATTGATCAGGCAAGAGCATATGGATTCCTCGGCGAGAATATTTTAGATTCAGGCTTTGATTTTGATATTGAAATCCGCCTCGGTGCAGGTGCTTTTGTATGCGGAGAGGAAACCGCACTTATGACCTCAATCGAAGGTAACAGAGGAGAGCCTCGTCCAAGACCGCCGTTCCCGGCTGTTAAGGGACTTTTCGGTAAGCCGACTGTTTTGAATAATGTTGAAACCTATGCAAATATTCCACAGATTATATTAAGAGGAAGCGATTGGTTTGCTTCTATGGGTACTGCTACCAGCAAGGGTACAAAGGTATTTGCTATTGGCGGTAAAATTACTAATGTCGGACTTGTGGAAATTCCAATGGGTACTACACTTCGTGAAATTGTAGAAGAAATCGGCGGCGGTATTCCGAACGGCAAAAAGTTTAAGGCCGCTCAAACAGGAGGACCTTCCGGAGGATGTATTCCTGCTTTACATATTGATACGCCTATTGATTATGACAATCTCATAGCTCTCGGCTCAATGATGGGCTCAGGCGGTATGATTATACTTGATGAAGATACCTGTATGGTTGATATTGCAAAGTTCTATCTTGAATTTACCGTTGACGAAAGCTGTGGCAAGTGCACTTCGTGCAGAGTCGGTACAAGAAGACTTCTGCAATTTTTAGAGAAAATCACCTCGGGCAAGGGTGAAGTTGAGGATCTGGAAAAAATCGAGGAACTTGCTCAGCATATGACTACATCCTCGCTCTGCGCTCTGGGTCAGACTGCTCCTAACCCGGTGCTTTCCACAATGAATTACTTTAAGGATGAATATATTGCTCATATTCAGGATAAAACCTGTCCTGCAGGAGTTTGTAAGGCGCTTATGCGTTATGAAATTATTCCTGCGGCATGTAAGGGTTGTACTTTGTGTTCAAGAAACTGCCCAGTGGGTGCTATCAACGGAACCGTTAAGAAACCTCATGTAATTGACCAGGATAAGTGTATAAAATGCGGATTATGTTTGAAGAACTGCAAGTTCAATGCAATTTATACTAAATAAGGAGGGAACAGAAGTGGAAACAGTAAAATTAAAAATAAACGGAATTCCTGTGGAAGTTCCCAAGGGATATACAATTCTTCAAGCTGCAAAGGCAGCAAAAATAGAGATACCGTCCTTGTGCTATCTTAAGGATGTAAACTGTATCGGAGCCTGCCGTGTGTGTGTAGTTGAGGTGAAAAACAGAAGAGGTCTTATTGCTTCATGTGTTTATCCTGCCGAAGAGGGAATGGAGGTATTCACCAACACACCAAAGGTAAGAGCGTCAAGAAAGACAACTATTGAGCTTATACTTTCAACTCACCACAAGAAATGCCTTTCATGTGTAAGAGGAAATAACTGTGAGCTGCAAAAGCTTGCGTTTGACTACGGCGTTGATGAGGACAGATTTAAGGCAGAGGAGCCGATTTACGAAATAGACGATAATTCTCCGTATATTGTCCGTGACAATAACAAATGTATTCAGTGTATGAGATGCGTTGCTGCCTGTAAGCATCAGGGCGTTTCAGTAATCGGCCCTATTCAGCGTGGATTCAAGGTACATGTTGGCTGTGCTTTTGAAAAGGGATTGGGAGATTCTCCTTGCGTTGGCTGCGGACAGTGTATTGTAAGTTGTCCTGTTGGTGCACTTAATGAAAAAAGCCAGATTGATGTTGTATGGGACGCAATTTCAAACCCAAGCAAAAAGGTTATTTTCTATACTGCACCGTCAATTAGAGCAACACTCGGCGAAAGCTTTGGTATGCCTATAGGAACAAATGTTGAGGGAAAAATGGTTGCCGCAATCCGTAGATTAGGTGCGGATAAAGTGTTCAATATGGACTTTACAGCCGACTTAACAATTCTTGAAGAAGCAAACGAGCTTGTTGAAAGAATTCAGAGAAAAGAAACTCTACCTATGTTTACCTCGTGTTGTCCTGGATGGGTAAAGTTTGTAGAGCATTATTATCCGGAGTTTATTCCAAATCTTTCTACCTGTAAGTCACCTCAGGCAATGTTTGGCGCAGTACTTAAAAGCTACTATGCTCAGAAATACAACATTGACCCCAAGGATATGTTTGTAGTAAGTGTAATTCCATGTACTGCAAAGAAGTTTGAAGCAACAAGGGAAGAATTGCGCACTTTTGATTTTGATGATGTTGATGTAGCGCTCACTACAAGAGAGCTTGCAAAAATGATAAAGGGTGCGGGTATTCGTTTTGATGAAATGGATGACGAGGAATTCGACGAGCCATTCAGAGTAGCTTCCGGCGGTGGCGCAATATTTGGTGCAACAGGCGGAGTTCTTGAGGCAGCTCTCAGAACAGCGGCTGTTATGCTTGACGGAAACTTTAAGAAGATTGAATTCAAGGAAGTAAGGGGTCCCGAGGTAATTCGTGAGGCTACATATGAAATTGCAGGTGTAAAAATTAATGTAGCTGTAACTTCAGGACTTGGCAATGCAAAAACGATTCTTGAGAAAATCAAAAATGGCGAAGCTAACTATCAGATGGTAGAGGTTATGGCTTGTCCGGGCGGATGTATCAACGGCGGAGGACAGCCTGTTCAGAGTGATAGCGTGCGTAACTATGTTGATCTTAAGTCTATCCGTTCAAAGGCGCTTTATGATTATGACAAGGCTGATAAAATCCGCAAGAGCCACGATAGCCCTGTTGTTAAAAAAGTGTATGATGAATATTTTGATGCTCCCGGCAAGGCAAGAGCACATAAGCTTTTGCATACATCATATGTAAAAAGAGGAAAATATTAACAGTGTTTTCAACCCTCACAGAGCGGTTATGATAATGTAAATGGAAGGGACTGTCGCAAATGATTTTTCATGTGCGACAGCCCCTTTTTGATGTTTAGAAGAATAGTTGTCATAGTTGATTTAATTATACTAATATCTATTTAAATCTTTTAATCTGAAATAAGTATTAAATAAAAATCACCTTTTTCCGATAAATTTACAAATTATGATTCAAAGATATTTCAAAAACAAAATTTATTTTAAAAATGTATTGGATATTTTATTACTCTGTTGTATAATAAATAAATAATGTCAGAAAAGGTTGATTGTTGAGGTTTTTGCAAATATATTGCGCTTTATTTATCACTGTTGCTAATCTGTTCTGTATAGCCTGAGATTTTGACTCGAGATATGAAATTGAGTTTTTTGCAATGGACACCGTTATGACTATTACTGCGTACGGAAGAAAATGCGAAAGTGCCGTCAAAGCGGATGCAAATCAACAGGCTTGATGCACAGTTTTTGGTTCAGAATGAAAACAGCGAAATTTAAAATATCACAACCTTTTTATGATAAGCTTCTTGCACAACACAAGGTTTTAAATTGGTGTTTAATATGAATTTTAAATATATGGAGGATAGGAACATATGAAATTAAAAGGTATCAGAGTTCCGCACAGAAAAAACACTGCGGACAGCGTACCGCAAAGACTCCCTCTGCCGGAAACAGTAGTTATTCCGATGTCAATGCACATAGGAAAGCCTGCTGTGCCTACGGTTAAGATAGGGGACAGAGTAACTGTAGGTCAGCTTATAGGTTCATCTGACGGTTTTATCAGTGCTCCTGTGTATTCAAGCGTATCGGGAAAAGTTAAAAAGCTCGATGAAATCACTATGTCAGGCGGAATGAAATCAACAGCAGTTGTAATTGAAACAGACGGTCAGCAGGAAATTTGCGAAAGCGTAAAGCCTCCGATTGTAACGGATTTTGAAAGCTTTGTGAATGCAGTTAAGGAAAGCGGAGTTGTCGGCTTAGGCGGCGCAGGATTTCCGACCTTTGTAAAGCTCGGAGTCAAGGACTTATCAGCAATAGATGCAGTTGTAATCAACGCTGCGGAATGTGAGCCGTACATAACCTCTGACACAAGAACAATGCTTGACAAAGCAGAATATATTTCAAAGGGAATTGACCTGCTTCAGAAATTCCTTGGTGTAAAGAGTATAATTATCGGAATTGAAAATAACAAAAAAGCCTGTATTGATAAGATGACGGAGCTTGCAAACAGCAAAAACGGCGTTGAGGTAAAGGTTCTTCCTTCGGTTTATCCTCAGGGCGGTGAAAAAGTGCTCGTATATAATACTATGGGAAGGATGATTCCTAAGGGCGGTCTGCCGCTTGATGTGGGCGCAATTGTAATCAACTGCACTACGCTTTCAGCGATTGCGGAATATATTGAAACGGGTATGCCGCTTGTCGAAAAGTGCATAACTGTTGACGGTTCTGCTGTTAAAGAGCCTAAAAACATAATTGCTCCCATAGGAACACCGATTGAAAAACTGTTTGATTTCTGCGGAGGTTTTAAGTCCGAACCTAAAAAGGTTCTTTACGGTGGTCCTATGATGGGTATAGCTGTACCTTCGCTCGACAGTCCTGTGCTGAAAATGACAAATGCTGTCATTGCATTTAATGAAAAAGATGCAAGACCTCCCAAAACTACTGCTTGTATAAATTGCGGTGAGTGCGCTAATCATTGTCCTTTGCGCCTTGATCCTCGTGAAATTTCAAAGGCATACAAGCTTGATTTGTGTGAGGACCTTAAAAAGATATGTGCTGATTTGTGTATGGAGTGCGGATGTTGTGCGTATGTCTGCCCTGCAAAAAGGCAGATTGTTCAGACCAACAAGCTTGCAAAGGCAAAGTTAAATAAATATTTAAGAGAACAAAAGACAGAAAAGGAGGACAAAAAATGAACAAGCTAATATCCTCTGTTTCTCCCCACATTTCTTCAAAGAGAACAACGCAGAAAGTTATGCTTGATGTGATTATAGCTCTGCTCCCGGCAGGTGTTGCTTCGGTTATAATTTTCGGGGCAAGGGCGTTGCTTGTTATCGGCGTATGTGTTGCCGTGTGCGTTGTATCCGAATGGGTGTTTGAGAAAATCTGCAAAAAAGAAAACACAATACCTGACCTTTCCGCTGTTGTAACAGGCATTTTGCTTGCCTACAATTTGCCGGTTTCTATTCCTTTGTGGCAAGCGGCTTTTGGTAGCTTGTTTGCAATCGTTGTTGTAAAACAGCTTTTCGGAGGAATCGGTCAGAACTTTGCAAATCCTGCAATAACGGCACGAGTTGTAATGTTGACTGCCTTTTCGGGAACTATGACGACCTGGACTTTTGCCGACGCAACTTCAACTGCAACACCG
Source organism: Ruminococcus sp. (assembly GCA_022510955.1). Taxonomy (GTDB): domain Bacteria; phylum Bacillota; class Clostridia; order Oscillospirales; family Acutalibacteraceae; genus Ruminococcoides. The sequence continues at coordinate 29,648 of JAFLSM010000016.1, forward strand.
CTTGCACTTATGTTCAAAGGCGAGCTCAACAGCTTGCCGTCCTATTCTGATATGCTACTTGGACTTCATGGCGGCAGCTTAGGTGAAACCTGTATAATTGCCCTGCTTGCAGGCGGAATTTACCTAATTGTAAGGCGTGTTATAACATGGCATACACCTGTTGCTTTTATCGGTACGGTACTTGTAATGTCGTTGATTTTCGATAAGGCACCGCTCTACCAGCTTATGTCGGGCGGACTTGTAATTGGTGCTTTTTTTATGGCTACCGACTACGCAACAACTCCAAGCACAAAATGGGGTAAAGTGATTTTCGGCATAGGCTGTGGTTTGATTACAATACTTATAAGATTCTGGGGTACTTCTCCCGAGGGTGTGTCGTACTCAATTCTGCTTATGAACATTTTTACGCCTTACATTTCAAGGCTTACACGATCAAAGCCTCTTGTTGGAGGTGACAGGAAGTGAAAAATACTTTCAGAAATATTATAAAACCCGTGATTGTACTTACCTGTATCTGCCTTGTTGTGTCAGTAATGCTTGCTTATGTCAACTCGGTTACTTCTCCGATTATTACCGAAGCCGAGCAAAAGAGTGCACAGGAAGCTATGGCAGAGGTTTTGTCTGAGGCAGACTCATTTGAACAGATTACCGTTGACAACCTTCCTGAGAGAGTAGATGAAGTATACCGTGCCGAAAACGGCTCAGGCTATGTGTTTATGCTGACAACTAAGGGCTATGGCGGCGATATGAAGTTGATTTGCGGAATTAAGACTGACGGAATGATTGAAGCCTGTAAAACTCTTTCACATTCCGAAACAAGCGGACTCGGCTCTAAAACTGCCGAGGATCCTTATAGAAATCAATACTGCGGTAAAACCGTAGATACACTCAGTGAAGTTGATACAATTTCAGGAGCAACTATTTCTTCTACGGCATATATTAACGCTGTTAAGGATGCCTTTGAGGCATTTGCTTTGGTAAAGGAGGCAGAGTAATGAACAAAAGACAGAATTTTTTAAAGGGTATTATTAAGGAGAATCCTGTTCTCGTTCTTGTACTCGGCACCTGCCCTTCGCTTGCAGTTACAACAAGCGTTATAAGTGCACTCGGAATGGGTGCGGCGGCAACGGTAGTTTTACTCTGCTCTAATATTGTAGTTTCAGCCTTGCGCAATATAATTCCCGACAAGGTACGAATCCCATGCTACATTGTTCTGATTGCAGGCTTTGTAACAATGGTTCAGATGCTTGTCAAAGCTTTCGCTCCTGCTCTTGACGAGTCGCTGGGAATTTTTCTTCCTCTTATAGTAGTAAACTGTATAATTCTCGGTCGTGCCGAGATGTACGCAAACAAAAATAAGGTTCTTGATTCAGCGATTGACGCACTCGGAATGGGCATTGGATTTACATTTGCATTGCTTCTTATGGGTACAATTCGTGAGGTTCTGGGTAACGGAACATGGATGGGAATCCAAATCCCTGTGCTTGCTGAGAACAATATTTCGATAATGACAATGGCGCCCGGCGGATTCCTTGTGTTTGGTATTCTTATGGCGATAGTAGGTAAAATTTCAAAGGGCAAAAATGTTAAAAAAAGCTTTGGATGTGCAGGCTGTCCGTCTGCTGAGCTCTGCGGAAGGGCCTGTTGCGATGAAAAGGAGGAAGCAAAATGACAAAATTTATTATAATTATGCTTTCTGCCGTGTTTATAAATAACTATGTACTTTCACGGTTTCTTGGAATCTGCCCGTTTTTAGGCGTTTCTAAAAAGCTCAATCAGGCGACAGGTATGAGTGTGGCTGTAATTTTTGTAATGCTTATGGCTACTGCTGTTACTTGGCCGCTTCAGACATACCTTCTCACTCCGAACAACCTCGGTTATCTGCAAACCATCGTATTTATCCTCGTAATTGCTACGCTTGTACAGCTTGTTGAAATTATTTTAAAGAGATATATCCCTTCGCTTCATAAATCGCTCGGTGTATACCTTCCTCTTATTACAACAAACTGTGCCGTACTCGGTGTTACTATTCTAAACATTGATGAGGGTTATACATTTGCCGAATCAATGATAAATTCGCTTGGTAGCGGTCTTGGATTTTTCCTTGCAATGGTTATGTTTTCGGGTGTTCGCTCAAAGCTTGAGGGCGCAGATATTCCAAAGGCTTTTCAGGGACTTCCCATTACACTTGTAGCGGCGTCTATAACTTCGCTGTCTTTCCTTGGATTTTCAGGCGTTATTGAAAATCTTTTTGCATAACGGAGGTGCTGATAATGAATGAAATTTTAATTGCAGTAATTCCCGTTGTAATAATCGGCATAATCTGTGCGGTAGTGCTTGTGGCAGCGTCGAAATTTATGGCTGTAAAAGAGAACGAAAAAATACCTGTAATTCGAGAGTGCCTGCCGGGTGCTAACTGCGGTGCTTGCGGTTTTGCAGGTTGTGACGGTTACGCAAAGGCACTGGCAGAAAATGAGGACACAGCAACAAATCTTTGTATTCCTGGAGGCGACACAGTTTCACGAAAACTAAGCGAAATCCTCGGAGTAGAATTTGAGGATGTTGTTGAAAAGGTTGCCGTTGTGCGTTGTGCAGGTGACTGTTCACTTACACAGGATAAGGTTGAGTACAGCGGAATCGAAAGCTGTACAGCGGCAAAGTTGATTTTCGGTTCAAAGGGCGAATGTTCTTTTGGCTGTATGGGACTCGGCGACTGTGTTAAAGTGTGTCCTAACAATGCGATTTGCATTGAAAACGGCATTGCTCATATCAACACAAAATTATGTATCGGCTGTGGACTTTGCACAAAGGCATGTCCTAATCAACTTATTACACTTATGGATGACATTGAAAAGGTTATTGTAACATGTAGTAACAGAGATAAGGGCGCATTGACACGCAAAGCTTGCAAAAATGGTTGTATCGGATGTAAAAAATGTGAAAGGGTTTGTAAATTGGGTGCAATCAAGGTTGAGAATAACCTTGCTGTAATTGATTATGCAAAATGCCCTGACTGTGATGACTTTGGAGTATGTGCAAGGGAATGTACTACAGGTTGTATTGTTACTTCTGATTTCAGCGGTATTCATAGAGTTAAAAACCTATAATATAGGTAAAAAAAGGAGTTGCTTTTTCGGCAACTCCTTAATTTTATGGATTTATTTTGTGATATTTTCTATTGAACTTTTCATTGAGTTTTCATCGTCACACTTAAGTTGTTCCTCTTCATCAGTTGTATCCTGCATTTCATCTTCATCTTTTTTGCCTTTAGTAAGGTAGGAGAATGGTGCGCTTATAATGAGCGGGCCATAGTATGCTGCAAACCGCCACAAAAGTACAGCAGGCTTGATTTTATTGACAGCACCAATAATAAAGAACTGTGAGAAATACATAGTAAAAGCAAGTTCTGCACCACCTGATGCACCGGGGAGCGGAACAAGATTTGAAGTGAAAACAACAAATGACTGAATACAGACAAAGTCAAAGAATGAGCCAACAGGCTGACCGTTTGCAACTGCAATCTCAGGCATTCCAAAAGAAATATAAATAAAATATGTGGCAGACATAACGCAAAGCACTTGAAAGAAAATGAGTGTGTAAGATGCAATGAGAAGCTTTTTGTTGCTCATAATAATATGGTTGTACTTGTGGAATCCTTCAACCTCTCGTCTGATGCTTGCAATTTTTTTGTCGGGATTTTTTATAAACTTAATCTTGTGCATAATCCAGTCAACAAACTGCAAAATTTTTGATGTAATCTTACGACAGAACGAAAGTACTACAAAGCCTGCCATTACTGAAAGCTGAAAAACAAGTCCCATAATTACAAAGGCTGTTGACCAGAAATTTGTAAAGGCACTTTCAAAGTAAGACGGTCTTAATATAATTGAGAACACACTGTATGCCGCAGTTATAATTTGATATATCAAAAACTTCTGTGTCATACACGCCGAGCTGAATCCTACACTTACATTCATCTTTGAAAAAAGATAAAGCTGCATAGGTTGTCCGCCTGTGCTTGATGGCGTAACAGCTGAAAAGAACACACCGACAAATGCTGCTTTCATAGCATCAATGAATTTAAAGTTAGGAAATTGCGTTCGTATAAACAGCAGTGTGACAACTGAGTCAATGATAATATTAAAATCGTACACAACAACTGCAATTACAAGCCATAGCGGAATAAAACTGTTTGGCGTTGAAAAAAGGTCAATCAGACCGTCCTCAGAGGTGCAAAAGTAGTAAATTAAATACAGCGTAAATGCACCGACAAATATATTCAAAATCATATTTGCACTGATTTTGAATTTTCTTTTTGGTTTTGTCAAAATAATCTTCTCCAATTTTAAGATATAATAGTTCAATTTAAATCATACATTCTTTTTAGTGAAAAATCAAGAACCAAATAGTTGCTTAGCTAATATTTATTTTAAAATAAATATATTTTTAAAACACTGATTTCGTTTGCCGTTACTTGTAAATATATGGGTAATATGGTATAATGCCTTTAAAAAATTAATAAAATTTAAGGTGTAAGATATGGGATTTTTTGATGTTGTTAATGTGTATGGTTTGCTTTTTGTTACTATTATGATTGCTCCTCACATTGTTTATGCTCGCACACACAGCTATAATACAAAATCAATCGAAAACAGAGCAATGCTTTACATAGACCGCATTGGCAAATATTGCGGAGCATTTTTGATGGCTATTAATATAGGCATTTTAGAAATGAGGTTTACCTCTGATTTGATGAAAGAGTTTTGGCTTTATTCAACAGCGGTATTAGTTGCAATTTACATTATACTTTGGATATTTTTTATTAAGACCGAAAAAAAGGGAATTGCATATGCAATTACAATCCTTGCAGGTTTTATACTTATGTATTGTGGATTATTGCAGGTTAAATCATTATTGCTTTTTGCAGGTGTAGTGTATTTAGCAGGCGAGATTTACGCAACAAAAAAGATTCTGTAATTCTTTCAAATATTAGTTAAACCTGAGGTAATATATGAATGTTATTAAATTATTAAAAACAAAGGATACTGTAAAATATATACATTCAAACAACACTCTGAGGCAAGGACTTGAAAAAATGCGTGCTAACAGCTATACGGCTATTCCCGTCATTACCAAGGATGACGGAAAATATGTTGGCACAGTCAGTGAGGGTGACTTTCTTTATTATATTCTTGATGTAGGCTCTGAGGGAATGAAGGAGCAGGAACATTACTATGTGCGTGATATTCTGCGTAAGGATTTCAATCCTGCGGTCAAGATTGATGTAACAATGGATGAACTGCTTGAGCGTGCAATGCAGCAGAACTTTATTCCAGTGGTTGATGATACAGGAACTTTTATTGGTATTGTAACCCGTCAGGATATTATAAAATACTTTATACATAAACAAGAAGAAAAGTAATATAACAAATTGAGGACTGTTCTGAAACAGAACAGTCCTTTTGCTTTATTGTAGGGTGCTGTTTATTAAATATATAGCCGTTATTTCGGTGTTTAGCATACTCTAAAAGTGTTATCAGTGTTTATATGAAAAATCACATTTATTTTTCAAGAGAATAATATAAATACGAGAGTATTTATCAGCATAACAAATGATTTTTATATTTTATTATCAAGTTTAACAATATTCTGTTTTTTAGCCGTTGATGCGTATATAATCGACAGAATTAGTAAAAAGCAGAAAAATTTTGTTTTGAGCATTGACAAATATATTTTGGTATGATATCCTATTAACATATTAAACCTATAAAACTAATAGGTTTAATATGTTAAAGCGAAGAGGGAGAACTCAAAATGAAATATTCTGCATTTGCAAAGATGAATATGATGTGTATTTGCTATAGGTGCAGTTTTTCTATGCTTTCCTAAATGAAATGCTGAATTTTGTTTTGCAGTTCGGACTGGAGAGCTTTGGTGCTTTCCGGCTTTTTATTTTATTCTCGCATATAAAAACATTATCATACACTATAAATAGGTGATTTGTTTAGTCGTAATATGAAAGAAGGAATTATTATGAGCTGGGATGTAATGCAGCAATATCTTCCGCTTTATCAGGAAGCCATGCTGTTAACATTATATATTGGTTGGATAGGTGTGTTGCTATCAGTTGCACTCGGTCTTGTTACTGCACTTGTTGTGCATTACAAAATACCGATTATCTCCAAGATAGCAAAAGTGTATATTGAGATTTTTAGAAACACACCGCTTTTGATTCAGCTGTTTTTTATTTATTTCGGTCTGCCGAAAATAGGAATCAGTATATCGGCTGAAATGTGCGGTGTAGTCGGATTGGGACTTCTGGGTGGAAGTTATATGGCTGAAACATTCAGAAGCGGTCTGGAGGCTGTTGATAAAATTCAGCTTGAAAGTGCTATGAGTCTTGGTATGACGCATTTTCAGGCATTAAGACATATAGTACTGCCACAGGCAGTTTCACTGAGTATGCCTGCGTTTGTTGCAAATGTTATTTTTCTGTTAAAGGAAACGAGTGTGTTCAGTGCTATAAGCCTTATGGATTTGATGTTTACTGCAAAGGACTTAATTGGACTGTATTATAAAACATCAGAGTGTCTTGTATTGCTTGTTGTTTTCTATCTGATTATTTTATTGCCGGTTTCCGTTTTAGGTTCTGTCTTAGAAAGGAGACTGCGATATGCAAGCTTTGGGCATTGAAGTTTTATTTAAGGGCAGCAATTTTGCAAGATTGCTTGGCGGATTGTGGGTTGCTTTGGAGATAAGTCTTATTTCCGTTTTGCTCAGCATAATTTTAGGAATATTTTTTGGAATTATTATGACAAGTAAAAATCCTATTGTCAGGATATTCACAAGAATTTATCTTGAAATTGTCCGCATAATGCCTCAGATGGTACTTTTGTTTATAGTATTTTTCGGAACCACAAGGGTATTTGGTTGGAATTTGTCTGCAGAAGCCGCTTCAATTATTGTGTTTACATTTTGGGGAACTGCTGAGATGGGTGACCTTGTAAGAGGTGCTGTTACATCTATTCCAAAACATCAGTATGAAAGCAGTTATGCCTTGGGAATGACAAATGTACAAACATATTATCATATTGTTATTCCTCAGACGCTCAGACGACTGATTCCGCTTTCTATAAATCTTGTTACAAGAATGATAAAAACCACAAGTCTTGTAATGATGATTGGTGTGGTTGAGGCGTTAAAGGTTGCTCAGCAGATTATTGAAGCAAACAGAATGTCCTCTCCGAATGCTGCATTCGGAGTTTTCGCAGCTGTATTCGTCTTGTACTTTTTAGCGTGCTGGCCGATAAGCCTGCTTGCAGGTTTTCTTGAAAAGAAGTGGGGGGGATAGTGTGTCTGAAGAACTGTTGAAAATAGAACACATCAAAAAAGAATATGGCGATAATGTTATTTTAAAAGATTTCAGCCTGACTGTACACAGAGGTGAAGTTGTTGTTATTATAGGTCCCTCAGGCTGCGGGAAAAGTACGCTTCTGCGATGTATCAATGGACTTGAACCTATCCAGGCAGGTAAAATAACATTGCAGAACAAACTGATTGATGGAAAATCAAAAGATATAGCACAAATTAGGCAAAGCATTGGAATGGTATTCCAAAATTATGAACTATTTCCGCATAAGACAGTGCTTCAAAATATAATTCTTGCACCTGTTAAGGTGCAGAAGCGAAACAAAAAGGATGTCATTAAAGAGGCTGAACAGTTGCTCCAAAAAGTCGGCTTGCTTGATAAAAAGGACTTTTATCCTCGCCAACTTTCAGGGGGACAAAAACAGCGTGTTGCTATTGTTAGGGCGCTCTGTATGCATCCCGAAATTATGCTGTTTGATGAAGTTACTGCCGCACTTGACCCTGAAATGGTAAGAGAAGTGCTGGATACAATAATTGAACTTGCAAAATCTGGTAGCACAATGGTAATTGTTACTCACGAAATGTCATTTGCAAAGGCTGTATCGGACCGTGTCCTCTTTTTGGACGGCGGTGAAATTGTTGAGGAAGGTTTGCCTGAGGTATTTTTTGAAAATCCAAAGACAGACCGTGCAAAGAAATTTTTAAATACCTTTGAGTATGATGCTGTTAAGCATCACAATATTTAATTATTTTATAAATAACATCAATATAATTGGTGTTTAATATTATATGGTGTAAACCAAGAAGAAAGGATGTATGTTTTATGAGAAAGAACAGATTATTAAGTATTTTGGCATTATTAACAGCATTGGTTATGACGGTAACAGTATTTGCAGGATGCGGAAATTCTTCTAACGGAGACTCCGATTCTAAATCAACAGGAGCAATTTATCGTACTTTGGATGAAATTACTAAAAGCGGCACAATAAAAATCGGTGTATTTTCCGACAAAAATCCTTTTGGTTATGTGGATGAGAACGGAGAATATCAAGGTTATGATGTATACTTTGCAGAAAGACTTGCAAAAGATTTAGGTGTAAAAGTCGAGTATGTATCAACAGAGGCTGCAAGCCGCATTGAATATTTACAGACAGGAAAGGTTGACATTATTCTTGCAAACTTTACCGTGACAGATGAGAGAAAAGAAGAGGTTGACTTTGCACTTCCTTATATGAATGTAGCTCTGGGCGTGTTGTCACCTAACTCAAAAGTTATTAAGAGTCTTGATGATATAGGTGAAAATGATGAGGTTATCGTAATCTCAGGTACAACAGCCGAAACATATTTCGCTCAAAATCATCCTGAAATTAAGTTGCAGAAGTATGACACATACGCAGCAGCAAAGACAGCACTTGAAAACGGTAACGGCGTTGCTTGGGCAAATGATAACACAGAGGTAATTGCATATTCTCTTCAAAATGACGGCTACACGGTTGGTATTCCAAGTCTTGGCAGCAATGATACTATTGCTCCTGCCGTTTCAAAGGGCAACTCAACTCTGTTAGACTGGATTAACGAAGAGATTGAAACACTCGGACAAGAAAACTTCTTCCACAAAGACTATGAGGCAACATTAAAAGACACTTACGGTTCTGAATATGAAGACCAGCTTGTAGTTGAAGGCGGAAAAGTTAGCGAATAATGTATTGTTTAAAAACATAGCTGTATTAATTAGTTATGCTGATTTATTTATACTAAAAAACAACAACGGGCAGTCCGTAAGGATTGTCCGTTGTTGTTTTTTACTTTTTAGAAAATTGCTTGTACATAACAGTCGGGCACAAAATAGCATTTTTAGATGGTACTGTCTACTCGGAGAGGTGCATCTCACCGGCTGATTTTTCTCTTTAGTCTTACATACTTTGCTTTAGTATTTTAACAATGTCGTCGTGATTTAATACTTTATATCCTCCGTCCATAATGAATGAACCGTCGGCAATTCCGTCAAGCATATCCTCGGTTACACCTAAATCCTTGATATTCATAACAAGACCGATTTCATTCATATATTTTTCCATTGCATTTAGGCCTTCATTTGCAATTTCTTCATCTGTTTTTCCTTTTGTGTCAACTCCCCACACATTAATTGCATATCTCTTAAATTTTGCAAGTCCATACGGCATTATATATCTGTAATAAGGAATTGAAATTGCAGAAAGGGTCATTCCGTGTGTTGCGTCTGTGTAAGCACCGATAGACTGACCTATCATATGCACCATCCAGTCTGTTGTCTTACCCTTTGCAACAAGTGTATTGAGAGCCCATGTAGCAACCCACATAATATTACTGCGTGCCTCATAATCAGTTGGATTTTCAACAGCAATTTTAGAACTGTGGATTAAGGATTTTAAAAGACCTTCCATAATATAATCAGATGTGTTATCATCCTCATCTGAAAAATACTGTTCTAAAATGTGAGACATAATATCAAAAAATCCTGCAACCATTTGATATTTCGGAAGAGTATATGTTAACTCAGGATTTAAAATTGCAAATTTAGGAAAAACATTTTCACCGAAAACATGACCTATTTTAAGCTTGGTATCGTGATTGGTAATAACGGCACCGCCGTTCATTTCAGAACCCGTACCTACCATGGTAAGCACACATCCAACAGGGATAATTTTATTATCAACATCTTCCATTCTGAGATAATATTTATCCCATGGGTCTTCATTGCAATACGCAGAAACGGAAACCGCCTTAGAATAATCGCATACAGAACCGCCGCCAACTGATAGAATTAAATCAATATCATTTTCCTTTGCAATTTTACAGCCTTCATAAAGCTTTTCAACAGTAGGATTAGGCATAACTCCTGGTAATTCAAAAATATTTTTGCCGTTTTCCTTTAAGATGTTTACAATTTCATCATATAAACCGCTCTTTTTAATAGAGCCGCCTCCGTAAACGAGCAGTATGTTTTTGCCGTAATTAGCAAGTTCACCGCCTAAATTATTTAATGAATCCTTTCCAAAATAAAGTTTTGTTGGATTACAGTAGCTAAAATTTCCTAACATAATTATTCCTCCGTATCTAATGTAATTTGTATATCACCATTGCCAAGTGTATCGGCAAGTCCTTGCGGATTATCAATTTGTCCTATTTTTGTATAACTGTAGCTTGTGGAAAAGCTATCGTAGAACAAAACAAGACAATCATCGCCGTAAAGCATTATGTCGCCGTTATTAATCATGCCTACCTTTGAACTGTCAGACGGCAGAGGACTATTCATATAATAGTATTTCTCATTACCGTTCAGTTCTGTCATATTAATAGTTAATGGCAACATATCAGCAAATGCCTGTGCAGTTTTATTATTATAAAGCTGTGCCGAAAAGGATTTATCACCTGCTTTAATAATAATCGAATTTGTTTCTTTTTTCTCTGTAGTTGTTTCAGTTGATTTAATCATATTCTCTGTTGTTTCCGTTTCTGTATTAATAATCTCTGTTGTGGTTGTCGTAGTTTGAGTTGCGGTTTGATTTGATGTTTCTGTGATTGCTTGAGTTGTTGTTTGAACAGAAGTTTGTGATTCGCTTTTGGTTGTAATTTCAGTGACTAAAATTTCTTCATTTTCACCACTGCACGCACAAAAAGCAAATACCGTTAAAAGCGTTAATAATATCAAACTTAATTTTTTCATATATTTATCCATTTCATATAATGTATTTAATGATTAATCTTTCCTGTAGCAATCAGACTTTTACACAATAATCACACCTCAATATTTTTAATAAATTTTGCCGGAACACCGCCGACAACAGTATTAGAAGCAACATCTTTTGTTACAACTGCACCTGCAGCAATAATTGCACCGTCACCGATTGTGACACCGGGAAGGATTGTTGCGTTTGCACCTATCCAAACATTTTTTCCTATTTTAACAGGTGAGGGATTCATATTACCTCTGTTCTTTGGATTAAACTCATGATTAAGTGTTGCAATAACAACCTTAGGCCCGATTAATGTGCCGTCGCCAATAGTAATTCCGCCCTGATCCTGAAACTGACAACCTGAATTGATAAACACATTGCTACCTATTTTCAGATTTTTTCCGCAATCTGTATAAAATGGCGGAAACATAGCAAAATTATCGCCGATTTTTCTGTCTGTCAGCTTTTCCATAATACTAACTATTTCATCGGGAGTATGATAACTATTATTAAGCTCGCTTGTAATTTTCATTGCTTCCTGTGAAAGATAAGTCATATATTTATGTTCTTGTGAATTTGCAACAGTTGTTTTACCGCTATCCATAGCTTCTAAAAATTCTGATTTATTCATACTCAACCTCATTTGCATTTGTTATTTTACTATATTATATCTTCAAACAAATGAAATAGCAAATACTTATATTGAATGTACAATTATGCTTTACAAGCATAATTAAACAAGCTATAATATAACTATTAATATGTGAGGTGAAAAAATGGAATTACGGGTACTGCAATATTTTCTTGCCGTTGCGAGAGAGGAAAGTATAACGGCGGCTGCAAATTCACTGCACTTATCGCAGCCTACACTTTCAAGACAGTTAAAGGATATGGAAGATGAACTCGGAAAGCAACTGTTTATCAGAGGAAATAAAAAGATTGAACTTACTGCCGAAGGTATAATGCTTCGCCAAAGAGCACAGGAGATAATAGAACTCGTAAATAAAACCCAAAGTGAAATAAGTTTTTTGGATAATACAGTTGCAGGTAATATTTATATAGGTGCAGGGGAAACCGAAGGTGTAAGATTCTTAGTCAATGCCGCAAAAGCAGTAAAGGATAAATTCCCCGATATTCACTTTCATATAATCAGCGGTGATGATTCAGATGTTAAGGAGCAGCTTGACAGCGGATTGATAGATTTTGGTCTTGTGTTCGGTAATATAGATTATTCAAAGTATGAAGCAATTAAGCTCCCTATTCAGGATAGATGGGGAATACTTATGCGAAGGGACTGCGAGCTTTCAAAGCAAAGCACCATAAATGCAGAGGATTTATATGATAAACCGCTTATTGTTTCAAGGCAAACTCTCAGCAATGGGATTTTAAAAAAGTTGCTTGGCAGAGATGAAAGTAATCTTAATATATCAGCAACATATAGTCTGCTTTTTAACGGTTCAATAATGGTGCAGGAGGGTTTGGGATATGCGCTTGCACTTGATAAAATAATTAATACATCAGGTGACAGCAGTCTTACATTTAGACCTCTGTCATACGATATTAAAGAGGAAATGCACATAATTTGGAAAAAGCACAATATTTTTTCAAGGGCAGCCGAAAAGCTTTTGGAAGAATTAAAACAGTGTTAAGAATTTTGTGTTCTAAACACCGCTTGTTTTTTCAGGGTTATGATAGTACATACCTTTTTGCTTATCAGATATTCCCGCTTTATTAATGAGCTTATATATGATACATTTTGTATCATATAACAGACGATTTCAAAACAAATTAATAAATATGCTATATAACATTGACAAATTAACCAATAAAGTGCTAAAATAAACTTGTATTTATGACTAATACTGAAAGGAAGTTTTACAAATGGAAAAGCAAAACATTGATTGGTCAAATATCGGCTTTGGCTATATGCCAACAGGCGAAAGATTTGTATCAAACTACAAGAATGGTAGCTGGGACGATGGCATAATGACAACTGACGCAACAGTTACTATGAGTGAGTGTGCAGGTGTTTTGCAGTATGCCCAGACTTGTTTTGAGGGTATGAAAGCCTACACAACCTGTGATGGCAGAATTGTTGTGTTCAGACCCGACCTCAACGCTCAGAGAATGGAAGACAGCTGCAAGCGTCTTGAAATGCCTGTTTACCCACAGGATAAATTTGTTGAGGCTGTCTGCAAGGTCGTAAAGGCAAATTCCGATTTTGTTCCTCCTTATGGTACAGGCGCAACACTTTATTTGCGTCCTTATATGTTTGGCTCAAGTGCCGTAATTGGTGTAAAGCCTGCTGAAGAATATCAGTTCAGAGTATTTTCAACACCTGTTGGCCCTTATTTCAAGGGTGGCGCAAAGCCAATCACAATAAAGGTATCCGACCTTGACAGAGCTGCACCTCACGGTACAGGCAATGTTAAGGCAGGTCTTAACTATGCAATGAGCCTTCACGCAATCGTAACCGCTCATAAAGAGGGTTTTGACGAGAATATGTATCTTGACCCATGCACACGCACAAAGGTTGAGGAAACAGGCGGAGCAAACTTTTTGTTTGTTACAAAGGACGGTAAGATAGTTACTCCTAAATCAGACAGTATTCTCCCGTCAATAACAAGACGCTCTTTGATGTATGTTGCAGAGCATTATCTTGGTCTTGAGGTTGAGGAGAGAGAAGTTTATTTTGACGAACTCAAGGACTTTGCAGAGTGCGGACTTTGCGGTACTGCTGCTGTTATTTCTCCTGTTGGCAAAATTTATGACCACGGCAACGAAATCTGCTTCCCAAGCGGTATGGACGAAATGGGCCCTGTAACAAAGAAACTTTATGATACTCTCACAGGTATCCAGATGGGCAAAATTGAAGCTCCTGAAGGATGGATTGTAGAAATTAAATAATAGATACTAAACACCAATTAAAAATGGATATCTTTCAGGCATATTTCGTGTCATACATCGTGCCCTGTCCTCGAAAGGCATCAGCTTTTCTGCGGTATGACACTCGTCTGACACAAAATCTGCTCTGAAATCTTATCTCACTTTTAATTAGTGTTTAGTATGAGTTTATAAATTTTTTAGCGGTTGACTGTTATGGTCAACCGCTTTTTGTGTGCTGTTTATATGTTTCTATTGGATACAAATGTTTTAAGGCAACACCGCAGATTTAACAGCTAAAGCTTTAAATATTTGAACTTGTATCAAAGCGCTTTTTAAGTGTTTTGAGTGCTTTAGTTTCGATTCTGCTCACATATGAGCGAGAGATATTCATTTTTTTTGCAACGCTGTTTTGTGTCATAGGTTTGTTGCCGTTAAGACCGTATCTCATTATGATTATCTGCTTTTCCCGTTCGTTAAGTTCTTCGTTAATAAATTGAGCGAGCTTTCCTTGATTAAATTTCATATCAAGCTCGTCAATTATATTGTCATCTACCGACATAATATCAAGCAGGGTGAGCGGATTACCGTCCTTGTCGGTGTCAATGGTTTCGTTTAGTGATATATCCTGTGAGCTTTTCTTTGAATAGCGAAAATGCATTAATATTTCATTTTCAATACATCTGCTTGCATATGAGCTTAAGCGTATGTTTTTGTCCATATTAAAGGTGTTGATTGCCTTGATAAGTCCGATTGTGCCGATTGACACAAGGTCATCCTGTTCACCTTGAGTTCCGTAATATTTTTTGATTATATGTGCTACAAGCCTCAGATTGTGTTCAACAAGCTTATTGCGTGCATCAACACTGCCGTTTGCAGCTTGTTCAAGATATTCTCTTTCTTGCTTTTCGGAAAGCGGTTTAGGAAAAGAACCGCTTCCGCATACATGCAGAATAAAAAAGCACAGATATTGCCCCAACATACTAAACAAATCAAACATATTAATTTCCATAGCCTTTCCGCCCACAAATTTAAGTTAAAAAATCCACAACCTTATCGTGGGCGGATAAGGCGTAAATGGAAATTTAGCCATCGCTCGTTGTCGCTTGCGACAAACTGA
>JAFLSM010000017.1 GCA_022510955.1 Ruminococcus sp.
AAGGCATCAACGCTGCTATGAAGGCTGCTGCTTCTGAGTCATTCGGCTACAACGAGGATCAGATCGTTTCTTCAGACGTTATCGGTATGAAGTACGGCTCACTCTTTGACGCTACACAGACAATGGTTTCAAAAATTTCTGACGATCTTTATGAGGTACAGGTTGTTTCATGGTATGACAACGAGAACTCATACACAAGCCAGATGGTTAGAACAATTAAGTATTTTGCTGAATTAGGCTAATCATAACTTAACTTTATAAATTAAGGCTGTCCAAATGGGCAGCCTTTTTTGTTTTGTCAAAAAATTGCAAAATATTGTCTAAAATCTATAGACAATATTCACTTTCTCATTTATAATCAAAGCATAAGGGGTGATTAATTATGACTATCGGACAAAAAATTCAAAATTTAAGAGAGACCGCAGGATTTTCTCAAGATAATATTGCAGCAATGCTTTTTGTTACCACACAAAATATTATTCAATGGGAAGCAGACGAAACATCACCGTCAATTGATATGCTTATAAAGTTGAGTCAGCTTTTTAGAGTATCAGTTGATGAACTATTAGAAAACACACAAAACGGCAATTATGAGCGACCTATTGCAAAGGCAGAGATTGTTACTGATAAAAAGGAAATAAATAAAATTTTTAAATTTAAGTTTCTGAATTCAATCACTGTATTATCATCTATTGCAATATTAATTACACTCATATTTTTAGCAGCATTTCTTTTATTTAGATATATTGATACATCAACAAGCACAACGATACTATCTTCTATTGATATTATTCGGATATCTTTCTATCCCATTGCCCTATTGATTGCTGCTGTAATTTTGCTGATTATCAAATACATCACAAGGTCAACGGCTTACGGCCACGCTGAGGGTAATCTGCTGTTCTATAACAACTTTATTACAGTTAAGCATACAGACGGCACATCACACAACATTCAATATTTATCAATTAAAAAGATATATGACCTTGATTATTACATTGTGATGTTAATGGCAGACCGAAGAATTATTTGCCTAAAAAAAGAAACAGCAGAAGGATACATTGATTTTGCAATAAACATTCTTCGCTCACAAGGCAAAGTTAAAAACTATGCAGTCACCAGAATTGGCAAAAAATCAAAATTCACCCAAAGCACACTTTTGACATTAAAATCTTTAGTTACAGGATTCACTGTCATTGTCATTGGTTCAATCTATTTATCTTTGTTCATTTGGATGACTCTTATGATGACAAGGTATTTATCAAATGACAAATTTATCAATTCGATATTATTCTTCCTACCTGTTTTGATACCGCTCACTGCACTTATTATTGGCATTGTTGTATTTTGCAAAAAAGTAAAAAGTAAAAGGCTCATTATTGCCTCTGCAATAATATTGTTCTTTACACTGATGTATTCCTCAATATTTGCTATGATGCCAACATTATCAATTTCACCTGTAAAGCCACAAAGTTTTGTGTCTGTAATGGAAGAAAAAAATTTTTTGATTGAGGATATAACTACAAGCCGAACCGAAAACTACCTTGAAAAATGTTATGTTGCAACAAGTCCGACAGGAGATTATGAAATATATTGTTTGGAATTTGATTCATCTCCATCATACGGTTTAACCTACGCCACAGATTTTTATAGCAAGACAAAAAGCGAATATAAAATCAGCGAACATTTCTACTCGACCAATGAACACTATGAAAATTCATACCGCCAGTTTTTTATTGGACAAAGTTCAGATAAATATTTTATAATTTATATTTATGATACAACGGTCATCTACACTTGTTCTGATTCGGAATATAAGGAAGAAATAAAGGATAGTTTGAGCAATTATATATCGTTTGGAGATTAATGTAATAATCATAAAAGGAGAGCAATATGACACAGGAACAAAAGCCTCTGAGTAATCAAGCAAAGCCCTTTGCAAGCTTTGAAATTGACTATACAAAAAAGAATATACGTTCTGCACTTAAAGCACGCAGACATATAATCTACACCCTGTCCCCCATTATGACAATAATTGTTTTGCTGATTTATATTATTGCATTGTGCTTCTATTTCTCTCTTATGAAATCTATGATTAACGACATGATATTCGGCAAAATTTTTACGGTTGTGTGGTGTACCTCTATTAGCTTAATGGTTTGTGCCGTCGTCTCATTTTTCATTACTTTTGAGATTATTCGCTTAAAAAAAGCAAAGAAAATTCTTAATATAATGCCACACCAAACGGAAGTACGAATCTACGAAAACCGACTTGAATATGACGGTGACAGAAAAAATGTTATTGCTATTCCGTACAGTGAACTTGCTTCTGTCAAGGAAACGGAAGAATACTACTTTGTCACATGCAAAAGCAAGCAGATGATTATTCTTGATAAAAGCAGAGCAAGCGGATATTACCGTTATCTTACAGATATTTCACATATGTATAATATATACAATCAAAGTCTAATCAGCAATAATGGACAGCTCGAAAAAATCGCACCAAAAAAGCTTGCCAAAATCAAAAATCAGAGTATAAGGTTAATCCCGTTCTGCATAGCTTCAATTTATGTCTTTTTATTTTCTGCATCATTTTGTTTGCCTGTTATTTCATCAACAGCAGGAATTCTCAAAATCCTCTTAAAAATCATAAGTTTAATTCTGACTTTACTGAGCAATGTATTCCCGATTTATTCAATAATTTTTGGAGCAAAATATAAAAACCACAACCTCAAAACAGTCAAAAATATTGTAATTGGAAGTATCACTCTTTTCTATTCAGCAATGTTCACTCTTTCACTCTGCTTAGGCTTGATCACTTTATAAACAAAACGGCTTGGAAATCCAAGCCGTTAATTTTATGCAGATATATAAATTTTTCTTATGAAAGTGCCTTTTTAAGCTCATCAACCTTGTCTGTCTTTTCCCAGCTTACACCAAGTTCTTCTCTTCCCATATGACCGTAAGCCGCAAGCGGAAGATACTTTGTTTCAGTCAGCTTAAGCTGACGAATAATTGAATTAGGACGGCAGTCAAACACTTTTTCAACAGCCTTTGCAAGCTGTTCGTTTGTGTACTCTGATGTTCCGAATGCGTCAATCATAATTGAAACAGGCTTTGCAACGCCGATTGCATATGCAAGCTGAACCTCACACTTTTTGGCAAGACCTGCTGCAACGATGTTCTTTGCAATATATCTTGTATAATATGCCGCACTACGGTCAACCTTTGTTGGGTCTTTGCCGCTGAATGCACCGCCGCCGTGGCGAGAAAATCCACCGTATGTATCAACAATAATCTTTCTGCCTGTAAGACCAGAATCGCCAACAGGGCCGCCGATTACAAATCTGCCTGTAGGGTTTACAAAAATCTTTGTATTCTCATCAAACAAATCGGCAGGAATAATAGGTTTTATTACTTTTTCAATAAGGTCCGCTCTGATTTGCTCAAGTGTAACATCTTCATCATGCTGTGTTGAAACAACAACAGTGTCGATATGCACAGCCTTATCGTCATCATATTCAACAGTAACCTGAGTTTTGCCGTCAGGACGAAGATAGCTGAGTGTGCCGTCCTTTCTCACCTTTGCAAGCTGTTTTGCAAGCTTGTGAGAAAGTGAAATAGGCAGAGGCATAAGTTCAGGGGTTTCGTCGCACGCATAGCCAAACATCATACCCTGATCACCTGCACCGATTTGGTTGTCGGCATCATTTTCGCCGTCCTTAAGCTCGTAGCTTTCATTAACACCCATTGCAATATCGGGTGACTGAGCATCAATAGATGTGAGAACAGCACAAGTGTTGCCGTTAAATCCACATTCCTGATTGTCATAGCCAATCTCGTTGATAACCTTTCTTGCAACTCCAGCAATATCAACATAGCAATCAGTAGAAATTTCGCCCATAACATGTACAACTCCTGTTGTAGCAGTTACCTCACAAGCAACATGAGCATTTTTGTCCTGCTCTAAAATGCTGTCAAGCACAGCATCGGAAATCTGGTCGCACACCTTGTCGGGATGTCCCTCGGTTACGGACTCAGATGTAAATAAATGTCTTGCCATAATGATTACTCCTTTACAAAAAATTAAGCACCTTTCAACCGAAAGGTGCCACAATAAACTCATCTTTCGGTAAATACCGCAGGATTTAGCACCTTGCAAATGCAGGTTGCCGGACTTCACAGGGCCTGTCCCCTCCGTCGCTCTTGATAAGACTCTTATTAAGTTTACTTTATAAGTATATACCAAACAAAATAAAATTACAACATCTTTTTTTAAATTTGTCCGTTTGGAACATAAATTGTCGTATTGAATTGCAAATCAGTGTGCATAGTGGTAAAATAAAAGATATGTTGGTCGCAACTGTCCAAGCAGTTTCTTATAATATAAATAATATTTTTACATACAATGAGGTAACAATATGAATATAGTCATTCGCAAACACACAGATGATGATCTTCCGCTGATGCTAAAAATCTGGAATGAAGTTGTCGAGGACGGCATTGCTTTTCCTCAAACAGAAATTCTTGACTTGCGGTCAGGCAAGGAATTTTTTGATATGCAAACCTATTGCGGAGTAGCCGAAAACCTTGACAACAACGAGATTTTAGGATTGTACATTCTGCATCCGAACAATGTGGGCAGATGCGGTCACATTTCAAATGCAAGCTATGCTGTCAGCAAAAATGCAAGAGGAAAGAAGATAGGCGAAAAGCTTGTGAAGGACTGTCTTGAGCAGGGAAAGAAAAACGGCTTTAAGATTTTACAGTTCAACGCCGTTGTAAGCACAAACACAGTTGCCAGAAAGCTTTATGAAAAACTCGGTTTTGTTCAGCTTGGCACTATTCCGCAGGGATTTTTAATGAAAGATGGCCACTATGAGGACATCTGTCCATATTATCACACACTTTAAGGAGAAAATAGTGTGAAAAATCACACTATTCCGAATTAATATTGCCCGCTCAGTTTGCCGCAAGCGGCAACGAGCGATGGCTAAATTTCCATTTACGCCTTATCCGCCCACGATAAGACTGTAGGAATTTTTAACTTATATTTGTGGGCGGAAAGGCTATGGAAATTAATATGATACTTGACTTTAAAAACACAGAACCTACAAACTTCCCAAATTTTAAGGGCGGTGAAAAGTACCTTTCAGCCAAAATGAATTTTGACGGCAAAAACAGAATTTTGCACGGCACGCTCATTCCGGGCGCTACAATTGGCCTGCACACACACGAAACAAACAGCGAGATTATCTATATTTTAAGCGGTCAGGGCAAGGTACTGTACGACGGAGAAGAACTTGAAATCTCCGAGGGTATGGTGCATTACTGTCCAAAGGGACACACCCACAGTCTGATTAACGACAGCAAAGACGACCTTGTGTTCTTTGCTGTTGTACCGGAACAATAATTTTAGCCGTTTTATGGCACTTCATAAACTTATTAAATTATAACTATTAAATGTAAAACAGCCGTATGCATACGGCTGTTTTTTGTTATGCAGAATGTCCTGCACTGATTTTAGCACTCAATCCCCTAATCTGCATCATAATGTCCGCACAATGCTTTAGTCCCGTTCTGAACACATAGTCAAACTCACCTGCCCACACCTTGACCTGTCCGTTAAATCCCTGTTTAAATTTGTATACACCAAAATTCTTATGCTCAATGTCATACCAATAAGGTATTCCGCAAAAATCATATGTGTCACAGCCGTCATCAACCGCCTTTTTAATCATCGTCCACTGCATAAGATAATTTGGCATATAATTTCGCATTTCATTTGAAGAACAGCCGTAAACATAGCTCATAGTTCCTGCATATTCAATGCACAACGCTCCAGAAAGAGGCACATTGTCTGCATAGCACATACACAGCTTTGCCTTGCCGTCAAAGCTTTTAAGCAAATTTTTAAAATACTCCTTTGACCGCATATCAAATCCGTCACGAACAGAAGTCTGTTTCATTAAGGCTTCAAAATCATCAAGCTTTTCATCATCATAAAAATCACACACAACACCTTTTCTTTGAGCCAGACGAATGTTATACCGCCACTTTGCCTTAAAGCCTGCAAACACCTCGTCGACACTTTGACCTGCAATGTCGAGTACATAATTTTCACGGCACTGCACATTATCATACCCCACCTTTTCGGGATGATATTCAAATCCAAGGCTCTTTAAATTATTGATTGCATACACATCTCTCTCGTCAATCAACGGGTCAATCTTAAGCATATAGGCATTATATTTTTTTGCAATCTCGCAAAGCCTTGCAAATATCTTTTCCAGAATAGCCTTATTGTGAATATCGCACACAGGCCCTCTTGGAGCATAAAGCATTGCAGTATTAAGAAAAGGAATTTTCTTGACAAGCACAAGCATTGTACCCTCAATGCTCCCGCTGTTATCACAGACTTCTATATATTCAGCTTTCCAGCTGTTCTTCACTTTTGCCCAATTTGCCGACTGCATAAAGTTTCCGTTCTTTTCACAAAATCTTTCAAAATTTTCTAAACTCATACTCAAACCTCCCTATGATATTTACAAATTAACCATAAAAAAGGTTTATAAGCCTTCCCTATGACAATATTATTATAGGAAAGGCTTGTTTCACAGTTTATTCAATTTTGTATCAGTTTTGTATCATTAATAAGAATTATAAATTCCGTTAATTACCCAATTAATCATATCGCTCTTTATATGAATCGTTATATGAAAAAGAATTATAATTATAAACCCCACCCAAAGCAAAAATCGAAAGAGAATCAAAACCGTAATAAAATTCCCCCTGATAACTTTTGGTTGTAGTATCAAAATATTCTACTAACTTTTTTTCTTCAAATGAATTAATTATTTCTTCAAGAGGAAGTTCCTCAGACACGGAACTTTCTGCACTGTCATATATATTAAAATTACAAATATATTCATAAACCTTTAGATTATCACGATTATACATAAATGTAATATCAAAAATTAAAGAGTCAGACTTTGAATAAAATGCAACCGTCATAAGATTGACTGTCATCGGTTCATTGTCTACCACACCGCTTACTTTGCTTGCAGTACAGTAGGATAACTCCATATCATCGTTAGAAAGAGGATATCCTGTTATCTCTTTCATATAATCATTTCCCTCCATAGCAGAGTTGAATGATTTTAACGCTGAATAAATCTCATTATACAAGTCAGCATCCACTATTCCGGGTTTTTCGTTAATCCAGACAGGATCAGATTGAAGCAAAATTCTAACCTCATCATATGTCAGGGCATTTTTGCCGGCAGAGTATGAGAATGTTCCGTCATTATGGGGTTGTCCCTCCGTAATACTATCATTTATATAATTGAAACCGTATGGGGTAATTACTACTAAAGCTGTCACAAGCAGTAATGAAATCACACTCAAAATATATTTAATTCTAATATTCTCCAACACTCTCATCCTCCTTTAAGTCAGCAATAGGAACATCAAACGAAATTACCGTTCCAACACCTACCTCACTGTCAATTTTAAGAGAAGAGCCGTGCAGTCTTGCAATTTCATTACACAGTGCAAGACCAATGCCTGCTCCACCCATACTGCGTGCCCTTGATTTGTCAACCATATAGAAAGGCTCTGTAATTTTTGCAAGTTCCTCCTTAGGTATACCTCTGCCGTAATCGCCTACACAAACAGCATATCTTTCACCCTGACAAGCACCCTTTACAATTACCTTGCCACCCTGCTCTGACGCTTTGCAGGAGTTGTCAATAAGGTTATAAATCAGCGTTTTAAGCAGTGCAGGTTCGGCAATAATTGTTGCCTGTTCAAACTCAATTTCAAGTGTAATGTCGTATTTTTTCAGCAAAAACAAGACTGAACTTTTGGTATCGCTTTCAATAATCTTTGTATTAATCTCACTGAACTCAACATCAGTATGCTTAAGCACCAACAGGTCAAGCAAATTTGCCGACAGCGATTCAAGCCTTTTTCCCTCTTTATATATATTGTCAGCACATTTTCGACGCTTATCGGCGTCAAGTTCATATGATCTCATCATATCGGCATAGCCTATAACAGAGGTGAGCGGTGTTTTCAATTCATGGGTAAATGCCGATACAAAGTCGTCTCTCCTCCGCACCTCTTCATTTAACTCGCCAATATATTTCTCAACAAAATCTGTCATTGTGTTAAAGCTGTTTGAAAGCTCATAAGTTTCTTTAGTTGAGGACGATTCAGCCCGTTTTTCAAAATTGCCGTCTGCAATCTCATTTGCAGTTTGCGTAAGCTTTACGAGCGGACGGGTTATCAGCCTTGAAAAAACCAAAAGCAAAAATGATGCACCAAATGCCACACACATCAAAATTATCTGATAAGTCCTAAAATAGTTATTACGATTTTCATAAACACCTGTAATGTCAGCAATACTCTGGATATAATAATCCTTGCCAAGTATATTTACAAGACTGACAACCTGCAAATATTTTCGTTCGTTATCACTTATAATTCTATAATTTCGCTCATTCTCCTTTACCTCATCTGCAAATTCGATACCACCAAGTGCAGTTACAATACTTTTGTCGCCGATTTCAACCTTGGTATCATCACTGCTCGACGTTAGCTGTTTAGTAGAATTTTTAATCGTATAATCAATATAGCTCGCATTATATCCGCTTGCCTGAGCATTGATATTCATTGAATAAAATGAAGCCGTTGCATAGGCATTGCTCTGACAAACACTCTCAATTTTGGCATTAAGACTGCTTGTAAAAACAGAATTGACAAGTACAAATCCGCCTGCACCAAATGATATGATAATAATTAAAAAAGACAATATAAATATTTTCCACGAGAATCTCACAGCTATCACAACCTATTTATCAACAAATCTGTATCCAATCTTGAATACCGACTGAATTTTATCTTTAATATCAAGCTTTTTTCTCAACCTTTGAATATGCAAATCTACTGTTCTTGTGTCGCCCATATACTGCTCCTGCCACACTTTTTCATAAATCATCTCACGGTACAGAGCAATGTTTTTGTTTCTCAAAAAAAGCAGTAATATTTCAAATTCCTTTATAGTCAAATCAACAGGCTCACCGCCCTTTGTCACAAGCATTGACTCGGTATCAACCTCAATGTCATCAAACGCAAAGTGCGTAATCGACTTGTTGTATCGTCGCAAAACCGCCTCAACCCTTGCTTGCAGTTCCGCAACATCAAATGGCTTTGTAATGTAGTCATCTGCCCCAAGGTTAAGTCCCTTTACCCTATCCTTGACATCACTCTTTGCAGTAATGAAAATAACCGGAATATCGTAATCTTTTATATATTCAATCAACTCAAATCCGTCAATTTTCGGCAGCATAACATCGAGCAAAATAATGTCATATCTTTTTTGCTCAATCATATCCGCCGCCATTTCTCCGTCAAATGCAGAATCGCACTTATACCCGACCTGTAACAATGCCATACTAATTAGAGTTGATATATTCTTTTCATCCTCAACAAC
This sequence comes from Ruminococcus sp., assembly GCA_022510955.1. GTDB lineage: Bacteria > Bacillota > Clostridia > Oscillospirales > Acutalibacteraceae > Ruminococcoides. The sequence continues at coordinate 9,497 of JAFLSM010000017.1, forward strand.
AAGAATTTGATTCATTTTTAAAACCTCGAAAATCTACTTTTATACTAATCGCCAATAGAAAAGATATCTGCTATTTTATTGAAGATTAGTATTAACTCATTTTATATCATTATTGTATCATATTTGTATCAATATCAATACTAATCTTCTATTGGCGATTAGTATAACGATACTTATTATATCAAAAAATATCAAATTGGTATAGCAAAATATTCACATCTTTTATCATTGACAATACGGAACAAATGTTCTATAATCATATTAGAATATTATAATATTTCGGGTGATATTTATGGCACATGATAAAATTATTGTAAAAGGTGCAAAGGAGCATAACCTTAAAAATGTTGATGTGGAGATTCCACGCAACAAGCTTGTTGTTATTACCGGACTTTCAGGCTCGGGCAAAAGCTCTCTTGCCTTTGATACTATTTATGCAGAGGGTCAGCGTCGCTATGTTGAAAGCCTGTCATCTTACGCAAGAATGTTTTTGGGACAAATGGACAAGCCAAATGTAGAAAGCATTGAGGGACTTTCACCTGCAATTTCAATAGACCAAAAAACAACCTCAAAAAATCCCCGTTCAACAGTCGGCACAGTAACCGAAATTTATGACTACCTTCGACTGCTGTACGCACGCATTGGCATTCCTCACTGTACAGTTTGCGGAAAAGAAATTGTTCAGCAATCGATTGACCAGATTGTTGACAAGATTATGTCGTATGATGAGGGTACAAAAATCCAGGTTATGTCGCCTGTTGTAAGAGGCAGAAAAGGCGAACACGCTAAGGTGCTTGACTCAGCAAGAAAATCGGGATATGTGCGAGTAAGAGTTGACGGAATCGTATATGATTTGTCAGAAAAAATTCCTATCGAGAAAAATAAAAAGCATAATATAGAGGTTGTAATTGACCGACTTGTTATTAAACCCGACATTATCTCTCGCCTTACCGACAGCATAGAAACCGCCTCAAAACTGTCTGGTGGCATTACTATGGTTAATTTTGTCGGCGGAGAGGATATTATTTTCTCACAAAAATATGCCTGTCCGGAACACGGTGTGAGCATTGATGACCTTACACCTCGTATGTTTTCGTTTAATAATCCGTTTGGTGCCTGTCCAAAATGCACGGGCTTGGGTGTATTTTTAAAAATTGACGAGGCAAAGATAATTCCGGATAGTAATAAAAGCATTCGTCAGGGTGCAATAAAGGGAAGCGGTTGGGCTCTTGAAGGCAGTTCAATAGCACAAATGTATTTTGAAGCACTTGCAAAGCAGTACAATTTCTCACTTGACACACCGATTAAGGATTTGCCAAATAACATAGTCAATATTATTTTGTACGGCACGGGTGATGAAAAGCTGAAAATCAACCGCAAGTCCGTGTATGGAAGCGGAAGTTATGAGCAGACCTTTGAGGGCATTATCAATAACCTTGAAAGACGCTACCGTGATACAAGCAGTAATTGGATTAAGGATGAAATCCGTTCATATATGACAGAAATACCCTGTGATGAATGTAAGGGTGAAAGACTGTCGGCAGAGAGCCTTGCAGTAACCGTTGGCGGAGTTAATATTGCCAATTTCTGCAAAATGTCCGTTGTGGATGCCATTAATTTTGTAAAGGGATTAACCCTGACAGAAAAAGAGCAGATTATCGGTGAAGAAATTATTAAAGAGGTAATTGAGCGACTGAACTTTTTGAAAAGCGTTGGCCTTGATTATCTTACGCTTTCACGCAGTTCCGGCACATTAAGCGGCGGTGAAAGTCAGCGTATTCGCCTTGCAACACAGATTGGCAGCTCGCTTATGGGTGTTCTGTATATTCTTGACGAGCCGAGCATAGGGCTTCATCAGCGTGACAACGAAAAGCTTCTCGGCACACTAAAACACCTGCGAGATCTCGGCAACACGGTAATTGTTGTTGAGCACGATGAGGACACAATGTATGCTGCCGACTGCATTGTTGATGTCGGTCCGGGCGCAGGCATTCACGGCGGTGAAATTATCTGCGTGGGCGATGTTGAAAAAATCAAGGCTTGCGAACATTCAATTACGGGACAATACTTAAGCGGAAAACGCTGTGTGCCTGTTCCTGAAAATCGCAGAAAGGGCAACGGTAAATTCCTTGAAATTAAAGGTGCAAAGCAAAACAATCTCAAAAATATAAATGTAAAAATTCCGCTCGGCAAGTTTGTTTGCGTTACAGGCGTTTCAGGCTCAGGCAAAAGCTCACTTATTAATGAAATTTTGTATAAAACCCTTGCCCGTGAGCTGAATGGAGCAAAAACTGTTTCGGGCGAACACAAGCAAATTAAAGGTATTGAGCATCTTGACAAGGTAATTGATATTAACCAAAGTCCAATCGGCAGAACGCCTCGTTCAAATCCTGCAACATATACAGGCGTATTTACGGATATTCGCACACTTTTTGCCGCAACGAACGATGCAAAAATGCGTGGCTATAATCCAGGCAGATTTTCATTTAATGTCAAAGGCGGTAGATGCGAATCCTGCCAGGGCGACGGCATTATAAAGATTGAAATGCACTTTTTGTCCGATGTTTATGTTCCTTGCGAGGTATGCAAAGGCAAAAGATACAATAGAGAAACTCTTGAGGTTAAATACAAAGGTAAGTCGATTAACGATGTGCTTGAGATGACAGTTGAAGAGGCTCTTGAATTCTTTGCAAATCAGCCGAAAATTTACCGCAAGCTAAAAACTCTGTTTGATGTCGGCTTGGGTTATGTGAAGCTTGGTCAGCCCGCAACACAACTTTCGGGCGGTGAGGCACAGCGAGTAAAGCTTGCGACAGAGCTGTCAAAACGCAGTACAGGCAAGACGATTTATATACTTGATGAGCCGACCACGGGCTTGCACATAGCTGATGTTCACAAGCTGATTGATGAATTGCAGTTGCTTGTTGAAAGTGGCAACACCGTTGTGGTTATTGAGCATAACCTCGACTTAATCAAAACAGCTGACCACATCATTGACCTTGGACCTGAGGGCGGCGATATGGGTGGCAAAATCGTGGCACAGGGCACTCCTGAACAGGTGGCAGAAGTAGAAGGCTCATTTACGGGTAAGTATTTAAAATCGCTTCTGTCATAGGAATATTATTAAACCTCTATAAAGATACAATAAGGCAACATTGCACAAAGATAGTGTACAGTGTTGCCTTATTGTTTTTAGTGAAATTCAATAAATATACAAATGAAATATTGTTCAAACACACATTAATAATTATTGTCACAATGATTGATTTTTGTAAATATTTGTTATATAATAATTACAATCTATAATTTCATCCTGAAAAGTTCAAGGTGAAACTCTTGTTTATGAGGATACAAATGAATCACTTCTTGGTGAATATCTTGCAGGAATGACTAAATTGGAATAAGAACAGTATCAAGAGGTTTACAAGTATCAAAATATATAACGGCAGGAAGAAATTCCTGCCGCTTTATAAAAATGAAAAACGGGGTGACAATATGAGAAAAACCATATTAGTTTTAGGTTGTGCTTTATTTGCACTCGTCATTTTATTGCCGCTTGGGGTAATATTATCCGATTGTTTCGGATATACATTTAAACTCGCAAGTTATACTGCTTTTGCAGTTGTTACAGCATTATCAGCGGTGAGCACAGTGATCCTCTGTGTTATTATGAAGAAGCCTATCGAAAATAAAGTAGTCGAGGTTTTATTTGCTTTAACAGCTCCGTTTTCATTGATAAATGTTGTATTTTATTTATTTGAGTGCAGTACCGCATCAACTACGATAAGTATGTTTGTTTGTGTCTGTTGCTGCGCCTATTTAGCTATAAGACACGGAAAACCATTGGCATTAAAAATAACCACTTTAGTGTTATCTGCTTTAATGATTTTACCGATTGGTTTTTTCGGATTTATTGCACTTATATTCGGTAATTTCGGTCAAAATACAGTTGTTCAGTCTGTTGAATCACCAAATGGTATATATTATGCTGAAGTGATAGACAGCGATCAGGGCGCACTTGGCGGAGACACGCTTGTAGATGTTTATGAAAACAAAGGTATAGATACATTAATTTTCAAAATATCAAAAGAACCTCAGAGAATATATCATGGTGATTGGGGTGAATTTTATGACATGGAGCTCTACTGGAAAGACGATTATTGCTTGGTCATAAATTCAGTTGAATATACAATAAAATAATGAATATGGTTTGCCCTTTGTAATAGTCACGAACAATCAGAATATAGCGAAAATAGCTCATACATAAAAAAAGAACAACGGAAAAATACATAGGTTTATACTAACAAAACACAAACAGGATACACCTGTTGATGTAAAATGGTTTATAGATATGATAATCTATCCACAGCGCAATTATTTATAAACAGAATTGTTTAAGCTTTATCGAACTTAAATAATAAATGAGATACTTAAAGGAGCGGTTATGTACCGCTCCTTTAATTTGATAGAATTTTATTATCTTTATCCATAAATCGGAAGTAAAAAACAACCGATTGTCTGCACCTATCATAGTAGATAGCACTATATAAAAACACTCTTTAGTGCTCGACTGCAATGTTATGAGTAAATTCCTATAAATAAAAAAGAGGCATGGAAAACCTTGCCTCTCAATTTATTCATAATAAAATATTACTTATTGAAGATTGACATAATGTCATAGAATGTATCGTCATCCTCATCTTCTGTTGTATCAACAATCTTAGTAGATTCTGATTTTTTCTCAGGAGCAAAAATTGATTCATTTGCAGATGAACGGCTGTTTGTATTTTTAGCAGCCTCAGCCATTCTTGCGGCAGCTATCTGACCGTCAGCATTAAAACCTGTGGCAATAACTGTAACGCTCATTTCGTCGTCCATCTTTTCGTCAATAACAGCACCCCAGATGATATTTGCATCATCAGAAACCTTGTCCTTAATCATTGTTGATGCAGCGTCGATATCATCAAGACTTACATCAGAAGATGCAGTGATGTTGATGATAACACCCTTTGCACCGTCGATTGAAGTTTCAAGAAGCGGGCTTGAGATAGCCTTATCAGCAGCAACAGTAGCCTTGTCCTTGCCTGTAGCAACGCCCATACCCATATGTGCATAGCCTGCGTCCTTCATAACTGATGTAACATCGGCAAAGTCGAGGTTTACAAGACCTGGGAGAAGGATGAGGTCGGAAATACTCTGAACACCCTGTCTTAAAACATCGTCAGCAATAGCAAATGCGTTCTGCAATGTAATGCTTGTGTCAGAAACATATTTTAATCTTTCGTTTGGAACAATAATGAGTGAATCAACACAAGCTGCAAGCTCTGCAATACCCTGCTCTGCCTGTGTCATTCTTCTTTTACCCTCAAAAGCAAATGGCTTTGTAACAACGCCGACTGTGAGAATGCCCATATCCTTAGCAATCTTTGCAACAACCGGAGCAGCACCAGTACCTGTGCCGCCACCCATACCGGCAGTAACAAATACCATATCTGTATCTTTAAGAAGGGCTGCAATCTCGTCCTTGCTTTCTTCAGCAGCATTTTGACCGATTGCAGGCATTGAACCTGCGCCCTTACCTCTTGTAAGCTTTTCACCAATCTGAATCTTTTGTGAAGCCTTTGAAAGTCTTAACACATGTTCATCAGTATTAACAGCAATGAACTCTACATTCTTAACATCCATTGCAACCATTCGGTTAACAGCGTTACCGCCGCCGCCACCGACACCTATTACTTTAATTCTCGGCATATATTCGCTTTCCAATTCCAATTCAAAAGCCATTTTCTCGTCCTCCTTATTTTATACAGGAAATTCAATAATAAATAATTTCGTGAAACACATAAATATTTATTATATAGTATCATACTTCCGCGAAAATATCAATACTTTTATGTTGCTTTATTAGTTTTTAAGTAAATAATAGCAAAAATTTTTACTCTGCATATTCGTCGCCGCCGTTGTTTTCGTCATACCAATCGTTGTTGGAATCATAATTTGTATCTTGACCGTAATCATAGGAATAGTCCCAATCATAATTGCCGTCGGCGTTGTCTACCTGCTCCCAATCGAAATTGTTATCTTCATTAGGTTCAGTTGAGTTTTCACCTTGCGTTGGAGAAGGTATCGTACCCGTAATGCTCTGCCAGGTAATTGTACTCTTCTCTGTTGGTGCTGACGGGTTGGTTACAGTTTCTCCATCTGCTGTTGTTGCAGACTGATTATCACTGCTTGCCGGTTTTGTGTCGGAAGGCTTAAAGCGTGATGTCTTTGTACTGTTACAGGTTGAAACATCAAGTGTGCCGGTAACTGTACCTGTGTTATTAGGGTCAAGCTTTTCGTTTATGATTGCCATAGCCGTTCTGATTTTGTAATCCAAATCTTCCGGCAAACCAAGGTTTATTGAAATTCTGTTATCGTAATTCAAAGTTATATTTGCTGTGTCGGTAACATCAAAACCTTTTATATTATTAACTTCATTTTTGATTAGGCTTTCAGACACATCCTCTAAAATATCGGGAATGTTGTTGTCGCTGAAGCTAACATAATCGCCGATTTCTGTACTTTTTAGGTCTTCACAAAAAAGCTCGGGAAGTTCAGACGGATTGTCGGCAGTTTTATCAATAATTCTACCCTTTGCACTTATAATCAAAAATCCGTCTGCATTTTTAATTACATATGAGGGAACTGCGTTAGTAATCTTGATAATAACCGTGTCGGGAATATTAAAACTGATGTTTGCCTCCTCAACATATGGCAAATTACTTATAATCTCCTCAGGGGTTCCTCCCATTGCCGCAATAAAAATATTTTGCTGTAACTGAATATTGCTGAATGCAATAATTTGGTCTTCATAATAATATTGGTCGCCGTCAACCTTGATTTTCTCTGTTTTAAACAGAACAGTCAAGCTCAACACAACGCCAATTATAAGAACAATAAGAAAAATTCCGCTGTATATTAAAATACGTTTACGCCTGATCTGTTTTGGAGAAACTGGAGCTTTCGGGCGATAAATGTACTCGTTTTCCTGATTTCTTATCTGTTTTGCACGACGCTCCTGTCTTTGGCGAGCACCATACTCATCGACATAATAGCCGCCATTGCTCGACTCCTTAGGCTCAAGCTTTTTAATTTTTTCTTCGCTTTGAAGCCTGTATTTCTGCTCACGGCTGATTTTATTATTGCCGTTTTTTTGACGAGCATTAATTGTATCTATAATTTTACTGCCGGAATCCTGAACAACTTGATTCTCCGACAACATATATTCCTCTTGATTTGCGGTGGTGCGTGGATTTCTTTTCCTGTAATTTTCAGAAACCGACGCCCTTACTCTTTGATTTTTATTTTGCTTTTGGGATTTTGGAGCTGACTTTTTCTTTAAATTTCGGCTGTCAAGGCTCTGCCTTTCATGTATTTTATGGTACTGTTTTGATTGTTTAGCCGCCTGCTTGCGTCTTTTTTCAATTTGCTTTTTCTCTTTTGCCGTAAGCGGTCTTTTGACGTTTGCCACAGTCAATTCCTCCCTTCCAAACTTCCTTTATTTTAAACATCTATCTTTATACCTAAATCTTCTTTATCTCGGCACCCAACTCTGAGAGAGTAACTTCAAGGCTTTCATAGCCTCTTTCAAGGTACTCCACTCCGTTGATATCACTGGAGCCATCTGCACCAAGGGCGGCAACCACAAGTGCCGCTGCACCTCTTAGGTCAGTTGCCTCAACTGATGCTCCGTACAATGACGGAACGCCCTCAATCACGGCCACTCTGCCCTCTGTCTTAACATTTGCTCCCATTCGCACAAGCTCACTGATATGACGATATCTATTCTCAAAAATATTTTCAACAAATACCGATGTACCCTCTGCCGTACAGGCCGCTGCAAGCATTGGTGCCTGTGCGTCAGTCGGAAATCCCGGGTAAGGCATTGTCCTTACCGTCCTCATTGAAGATAGTCTTGACGGAGCCGAAAACTTCATACTGCCTTCTCTGCACCTGATTTTACAACCTGCATCCTCAAACACAGGTATAATCGAGGCAAGATGGCTTGAAATAATTCCCTTTAATGTAATTTGCGAACCCGTTGCCGCTGCACATGCCATCAAGGTAGCCGCAACAATTCTGTCGGGAATGATTGTATGGTGTGCACCTTCAAGATTATCGCAACCGTCAATTACAATCACACCCTCGCCTGCACCGTAAATTTTGGCACCGCAAGCGTTAAGATAATCAGCAAGGTCACAAATCTCAGGTTCACGAGCCGCATTAATAATAGTGGTTGTGCCCTTAGCAAGACACGCCGCAATCATAATGTCCTCGGTTGCACCCACACTTGGGAACGAAAGCGTAACCTTTGCTCCAATTAATCCGTTTGGTGCACTGCAATCCAGATAACCGTGCTTCTCTTTTATAACTGCACCAAGTTCACGCAATGCTTTGAGGTGCAAATCAATAGGTCTTGGTCCGATTTCACATCCGCCCGGAAATGAAAGCTTTGCCCTGCCTGTGCGTGCAAGCACAGCACCCAAGAAAACTATCGAGCTTCGGGTTTTTCGCATTAGCTCGTGAGGGATTTCAGACCTGCAAACACCGTTTGCATTAATAAGCAATGTTCGGTTGCTCCGCTTGACCTCACATCCGAGATAACGCAAAATCCCGAGAGATGCCTCAACATCAGAAAGCTGCGGACAATTATAAATTACATTCTCACCTTTTGAAAGAATTGTTGCCGCCAAAATCGGCAACGCACTGTTCTTTGCTCCTTGAACATAAGTTTCTCCGCTGAGTTTTTGCCGTCCTGTAACAAGCAATCTTGACACAGTAACACCCTCTTAAATAGAATACCTCTATATTCTATGATTGAAAAATGTTCTTGTGACAAATTAAAATTATTTATATAATACCCACGATTCTTTTAACGACAGAATAAATTCTCTCGTTAGCGTCAATAATAGCCATTTTCTTAGAATTTTCGCTGATTTTAGCCAAATTTTGCGGGTCAATCAGCAACTTATCTGCCTTTTGCATAAGCAGTTCGCCTGTAAGCTGTGACTCCTCAATAATTTCGGCTGCACCCTTATTTACAAGTGCCATAGCGTTGTGATACTGATGATTTTCAGCAACATTCGGTGACGGAATTAATATTGCAGGTTTACCCATAGCCTGAATTTCACTAAGTGTAATTGCACCTGCACGGCAAATTACAAGGTCGGCTGCAGCCATACAAGTTGACATATTGTCAATGTACGGTCTAATATCAAGATTATCACACTTTTCTATATCTGTGCCTTTCTCCTTAACAACAGACGGAAACCACTGTCCGTAACTGCCGTATGCGTGAATGTGCTGATATCTTCCGTCCTTACCACTGCGAGCCACAATATCCGCCACAGCCTCGTTGATTTTTCGTGCGCCAAGACTTCCGCCAAACGAAAGAATTACAGGTCTTGAATCCAGTCCAAGCTCCTGTCTTGACTTTTCCTTTTCGGCAGTAAGAATTTCACCTCTGACAGGATTACCTGTTATGACAAAATCAGCCTTTTCAAAATATTTTTTAGCGTCCGGAACGGCAAGCATTACCTTTTTGACGCTCTTTGCAAGCATTTTATTTGTTACTCCCGGAAAAGCATTTTGCTCGTGTATAATGCATGGGATTCCCATTTTTGCCGCTGTTCTTATTACAGGGCCGGAAACATATCCGCCTGTACCAATACAGATATCAGGTTTGAATTCTGCTATAATCTTCTTTGCCTCACGAGAAGATGAAAATGTTCTTTTTACGGTTTTGACATTCTCAATCATATTCTTTGGCGAAAGACTTCTTTTGAAGCCACTAATTACAATCGACTTAATCTCAAAGCCCGCTTGAGGAACAAGCCTTTGCTCCATTCCGTCCTTGTTACCGATGAACAGAAACTCTGTATCCGGGCGTTTTTCTCTAATATATCCTGCAATGGCAAGTGCCGGATTAATGTGACCGGCTGTACCACCGCCTGCAAGCAAAACCTTCATTATTTGACCTCCGAAAATTACTGTCTTTCAATATTTGCTGTTCTCGAAATTGAAAGCACAATACCCATTTGTGCAAGCAACATAATAAGCGAACTACCGCCATAGCTGAAAAACGGCAGGCTGATACCTGTGTTTGGCAGCCAGTCTGTGATAACCAAAATGTTTAGTACCACCTGAATACCAATTTGTGATGTAAGACCGATTCCGAGAAGTTTTCCGAATTTATCCTTTGCTCTTAAAGAAAGCGTAATGCCTCTCCAAATGAGAAGTGCAAAAATTATCAGAATTATTGCGGCACCTACAAGACCGAGTTCTTCAACTACAACCGCAAAAATAAAGTCGTTCTGAGGTTCCGGCAACCACAAATACTTCTGGCGTGACTGACCAAGACCAAGGCCCCAAACTCCACCTGATCCGATTGCATACAGAGAATTTCTTGTCTGCCATGTTGTCTGCCACATATCTTCAGTGGTATATTCAAGTGCCTGACCCCAACCGTCAAGTCGGCTCATAGCATAGCTAAGTCCGCCCGTGAGTGCCAGAATGAGTACTGCTCCCACAACAAAACAAAAACCGATAGCAAGATATTTTGTCTTCATACCGCCAATATAAAGCATTAAAACGGTGAGAATTAAGATAATTACAATACCCGAATAGTGCGGTTCCATAAACAGCATCAATGCAGTTGAACCAAAGATAATAACACCGGGAACAACACTGTATTTTGCAATCTGAATTTTGTTATAATATTTGCTGCACCAATGAGCAAAAAACAGAATGATGGCAAGCTTTGAAATCTCTGACGGCTGAATATTGAACAGACCCAGAGGAATCCATCTGCGAACGCCGCCATTAGCAGGTAAAATCAAAACAATAAGCAATGCTATGTACGAAACTCCCAATAGTATAGGGGCAACCTTGTGAAGCTTATTGTAATTAAAGAACGACATAAATCCCATTGCAAAAACTCCAAGCGCAATGAAAATCAACTGGCGTTTAAGATAATAGTAGCTATCGTCCTGATAGTAATAGGCATTTGCATAACTTGCCGAGAACATCATAATTGTTCCGATAGTCAGCAGCACAAGAATAATGATGCAGAAAGGCAGGTCAATTCCCATTCCCACGCCAAACCACTTGGCTTTTTTCATCTTGCGCTGACGGGAAGGTCTAACAAAGAACTTTTCTTCTTTGATTCTCTGCTCCGAATAGTATTTTTCGTCGTAAATTCTATTTAAGTCTGCTCTAAGCATAACTCGTTTGTTTGGAGCCATTAGACCAATCACCTCTTTATATATTATTTATCTATTTATTATAGTTTTATATTATAACACCTTATAGAACATTGAAACATAAATTATTTAATTGTACTCTACACAATACTTATGTTATAATACGCCGAAATATACAAGTGCAAAGGCAACTGCACCAAACAATGCTGTAACAGCACTGAATACAGCAACAATTTTAACCTCGCTCCAACCGCACATCTCAAAATGGTGATGAATCGGGCTCATCTTGAAAAGTCTTTTACCGTGTGTAAGCTTAAAATATGATACCTGCAACACAACGGAAAGCTCCTCTGCAATATATATGATACCTATCGGCAAAAGAAGAATCGGCATACCTGTTGCAAATGCAAGTGCACACACAAGACCGCCAAGGAACAGCGAACCTGTATCGCCCATAAATACCTTTGCAGGGTGGAAATTCCATACAAGAAAACCAAGACAAGCACCGGCAGAAGCCGCACTCATTGCAGTAACGCCAAGATAGCTCATCATACATGAAATGAGCATAAACGCAACGCACGCAAAGAATGTTACTGAACCGTTCAGACCGTCAACGCCGTCTGTAAGGTTTACCGAATTTACAATACCGACAATTCCGATTGCCGCAATAATATAGTAGAAAATACCGAGATCAACTTCACCAACAAAAGGAATGATTGTTGTTGTACCAAATCCTGCAATACCGAGCACTGCAAGATATGCACCTGCGGCAATGAACTGCAAAACAAGCTTTTGAATCGCTGTAAGACCAAGGTTACGTTTTTTAACCACCTTAGTAAAATCGTCAATAAATCCGATTAAGCCGTTTGCAAGAGCAAGACCAAGACCTGCAAAGATGAATACAACCTCTCGTGGAATATCAGCAAAGAAAACATGAATAAACTGAGCACCTGTCATAATATACACAAGAGTGCTGATTACTGTAACAACCACGATTGCAACAATAAACATTATTCCGCCCATAATGGGTGTGCCCTGCTTATTTTTGTGCCAATTAGGACCTACATCAAGTATTGTTTGACCAAAATTCAGTTTGTGCAGGTATGGAATTAAAAATTTGCCTAAAATCGCAGAAATAGCAAAAGCCAATACTGCCGAACAAAAAGTCCAAATACCGTATACCATATTGTTTTCGTTCCTTTCAAGTGTTTGTTACATCATTAATTTATAAAATAAAAATTAATCGTTAACTGTGTTTGATGAAGCGAAGGTTACAGAAATTACCGTACCCGGGCTTACCTCTGTACCTGACTCAATATCCTGTGCCGTACTTACAACGCCTGAGCTTGCTGCACCTACAAAGCTTACATTAAGACCGTACTGGCTTGCAACATTATTTACCTCTGATACAGATAAACCGATAAGGCTTGGTACTATTACTGTTTCTGCCTGACTTTCGCTGTCGGTATAAAGTACAATATTACCACCCTTTGAAAGTGTTGAAGATACAGGCGGAATTTGAGAAACAACTGTGCTTCCGTCGCCCTTTACCGTTACATTAAATCCGTCTGTTTCCGCTGCCGTTTCAGCCTCGCTGACACTGAGTCCAACATAGTTTTTAGCTGTAATGTCAACATACTCCAGTTCTTCCTCAGAGTAGGAGGTTTTTACCTCAAGATAAGGTAATACTTCGGTCATAATGTTTATAAATACAGGTGAAGATACCTGAGAACCGTAATAAGCACTGCCCGATGGTGTATCAAAGAAAACGAGCATTGCAATCTGTGGGTCATCAGCAGGAGCATACCCGCAGAATGAAGCGATGTAGTCCTCGCCAAACACACTTTCAGCTTTCTTTACATTGGTTTTCTCTGATGTACCTGTCTTGCCTGCAACTTTGTATCCGGCAACATATCCTGCTGTTGAACCGGCTGTTTCTGTATTGTAGCCAAGGTATTCATTCATCTTATTTGATGTTTCATTTGAAATGACCTGACGCTTAACCTTCTTTTCAACATTCTTAATAACATTACCCTGTGAATCGGTAATTTTTGAAACAACATATGGTTGTAATACATAACCGCCGTTGCAAACAGCCGCACACGCTGTAATCATCTGAATTGGTGTAATTGAGAAGTTCTGACCAAAAGATGCAACCGCAAGGTCAACATCTGTCATTGAACTCCAAAAAGCATCGTCAGCTTCACCGGGAAGGTCAATGCCTGTTTTGTCAGCAAAGCCAAAGCCCTTGTAATACTCGACAAACTTATTCATTCCGACCAACTGACCGATATTAACAAAAGCAGGGTTGCAGGAATTTACAATAGCGTCCCTAAAGCTTTGTGTTCCGTGACCTGATGTTTGGTGACAGTTCATCGTTTTGTCCTGGACAGTAATTGAGCCTGTGCAGGTAAAGCTTGACTTGTCACTCACCACATTCTCTTCAAGTGCCATCGATGCTGTTACCATCTTAAATACAGAACCCGGCATATATGTATCGGTAATCGCCTTGTTTCTCCACATTGCAGAAAGTGCTGCACTCTCTGCCGCACCCCGTTCATCCTTTGGCAGGGCAGCAATCTTTGCCTTGTCTGCCTCATTAAGAGTATATGGGTCATTAAGATCATAGCCGTCAACTGTAACCATTGCAAGAACAGCACCGGTATTTACATCCATTGCTATACAAACGCCACGGTTAAGAACATTATTTTCAATAATCCCCTGCTTCATATATTTTTCGCAGATTGACTGAATTGTTTCATCAATAGTCAAATAGATGTTGTTACCGTCCTCTGCGTCAACATTCTGTTCATAGGCATAAGGCATATCAGTCTGCAAAGCATTCTTTGCTGTGATGATTCTGCCAGGAGTACCTGCTAAATAGCTGTCGTACTTATATTCAATTCCTTCAAGTCCCTGGTCATCACTGCCGGTAAAGCCTATTACACAGGACGCAAGGTCATTGTATGGATAATATCTTTTATAATCATCAAAAAGCTGAACTGCTTTGCCACAGTCATAATCCTTTGATAATTTATTAATCAGTTCGAGAACCTGTTCTCTTGCCTCGGACTCAATCTTTCTTTTTACAATTACATAATAGCTGTGCTGCTTAGATTTTTCATAAAGGTCTTCATATTCAAGATTTAAAATCTTTGCAAGCTCAGTTGCAGCATAGACACGCTGTTCATCCTCTTTAAAGTATGCAGGAGCCATAACAACCTGCCATACCGACGCACTTTCAGCAAGAACCTTTCCGTTTGCATCATAAATTGTACCGCGCTTTGCCGACACAGTTGTGTCGCTGAGCTGTTGGTCAACTGCATCCTCCTGCAATTCACTGCTCTTGATAACAGTAAGATACGAAAGTCTTGAAAACACAGCACCGAATCCTACTATAAGGATTACCATAATCAGCACAAAAGCACGCTGAATAAGTCTTTGATTTGGCCCTTTTGCGGCTCGCTTTCCGCTAAAGAACGAGGAAGAATTATTACTTTTACTCAAAACAAAACTCCTTTCACCGCAAAAAATTTAAATATTATAATCAATACCGAAAAAAGAGTTAAGACGCAGTCAGTCTCAACTCTCATTCTTTCATAACATATTTATTAAATTTAAATGATTGTTATGACCAAAGATTTGCAATGGAGTCAAAAAACTGAGTAAAAATGTTTTCATCACTTTGAGAAAAGACTTCAGCCTTATCTCCTCCCGATAAACTAACAAACTCTTTTTGAGCGTTAGAAGCCTTGGTCATACCAAGATTATTTTCAGCATACATTTCAATAGCTGAGCCGGAAAGACCGGCTTCAAGCTTCATCTCATTTTCAGTGTAAATGCTCTGAGCATTTGCAAGAGTGCTTTGTGCTTCAATTATTTGTTCATTAAGTTCTGTAAGCTGAACTTGTCCGACAATGATAATGCCTACTACAACTGCAGCGGCAGTACCGGCAATCGAACCCAATGCAAGTTTAAGAGGATTATGCTTGCGGCGTCTTATTTTATAAAGTTCATCCTGAGGAAGCTTTACAACCTTATTAGCTTTAGCACTGTCAGCTTTTTTCTTTTTCTTATGTACTGATTCTTTTTCACGCTTCGGAGCAGCTGTACCGTCGGTATAGATACTCTCATCATCAAAAAGACTCAAATCATAAGCAGCGTTTTGTGAATTATATGCCATGTTAAGTCCCTTTCTATATTCAAATTCTCATAAAACACACATTTTTTGCATTAAAATTCTATAATGCAAAAAAGTTTCAAATTCTTTACAATTTTTTGAGTTTTTTCACACAATCTTTTCCCGCTTTTAACGGGGAATATACCAAAAACACTAATATTTAGTTATTACAAACTAATTGTCCACTATTTATAGTGCCTGTAACATTATTTACAACTTTGTTATATTTTACTATAAATATACTGTTTTGTCCATAGTTGGAAAGAAATTTTTTAAATTTTTTCGCAAATTCTCAACTTTGCACTTCTCGCTCTTGGGTTTTGTCCTAATTCTGTTTCATTTGCACAAATAGGCTTTTTATTAACAAGTTTCGCCTTTGGTCTGTTACCGCAAACGCAAATTGGAAAGTCTTTCGGGCAAGTACAGCCCATACACCAGCCTGCCATTTTTTGCTTAACAATTCTGTCTTCAAGCGAATGAAAAGTGATTACTGCCAATCTTCCACCGCTACCAAGCAGTTCAAAAGCACTGTCAAGCCCTTTTTCAAGCACATCAAGCTCTTTGTTGACTGCAATTCTCAAAGCCTGAAATGTTTTTCGTGCAGGATGACCGTCACGCCTTACCTTTTGCGGAACATTCTCTTTTACAATCTCTGCAAGCTCAAGAGTTGTCTTTATCGGGCTTTTTTCCCTTGCATTTACAATTCCTCTTGCAATAGACTGAGCGTATTTTTCTTCGCCGTACACGCTTAAAATACGCTTTAATTCTCCTATTGACAGATGATTTACAAGTTCTTCGGCTGTTGTCCCGCTCTGGCTCATTCGCATATCAAGTGGTGCGTCCTCATGAAAAGAAAAACCTCTTGAAGCTGTATCAAGCTGATGTGACGAAACGCCTATATCAAGCAAGACACCGTCAAGCTCGCAAACACCTCGTCGCCATAAAAGCTCTTTAATATCAGCAAAATTGCCCTTGATTATTATAGAATTTTCGTTATTCTTAAATCTTTGTGTCAGCGTTGCAATAGCATCAGGATCCTGATCAATAGATATGAGCTTGCCTGTTGTCAAGTGTTTCAAAATCTCACTGCTGTGACCGCCTCCACCTGCTGTGCCGTCAGCATAAATACCATTTTCCTTGATGTTAAGACCGTCAATGGCCTCATTAAGAAGGACAGGAACATGAGAAAACTCCATCAAATTCCTCCCTTAAGTGAAATTTTGTCAAGTGCCTCAAGCGCTTCATCAACATCTGCTGACGTTTCGGCAACATAGCTGTTATATCTTTCCTCATTCCAGATTTCGATGTGGTCATACATACCAATTACAATGGCTTCATTCTCAATACCCGCATACTCCCTAAGCTTTTGCGGGATTGCAATTCTGCCCTGTGCATTCGGAGTAACCTCAGATGCAGTGGCAGCGTAGGTATATTGTAAAATCTGAGCCTTTCTAAGAGGCAATGCAGAAATTTGCTCGTTAATTGACTTATAAGCATCAACGGACAACACCTGAATACCCGGAACATTGTGGCATCTTAGAATATAAAAAGTTTCGCCAAGCTCCTCACGGAATTTTGCAGGCAATACGATTCGACCTTTTGAGTCGATTGAATGATTTGTCATTCCTATATACACATTGCCCACCTCCATTCGGATTTGCCACTTTGCAATTCATATTTGACTTTCTGAAACACGATTTGACACAATGTGACACCTCGTGTACACATTATAACCTATACAATATGAAAAATCAAGACAAAATAACGTGTTTTTAAAATAAAATTTACAAAAATATTTAAAAAAGGAAGATATTGTAATTTTTATATCAAAGTTTACACTTTATATTCATAAAAAGAAAAACAGCACTTAATTATCCACGAAATACGGATGAATTAAGTGCTGTTTGATTAAATTCTGAATAATTTTATTACAATTTTAAAGAAATTATTACAAACATACGTTTGAGTAATTTAGTACATTTCCAAGCATTATTTTTTATCGAAATACTCAGGAATATACTTCTTAATTGTTGGAATCATACCAATCTTGTTCGGTGTGTGCGGTGGCAGCTGCCAAAAATCGTGAGCACAATAGTTGTTACCCTCAATTATAACCGGACCGTTCTCGGTAATCGCAACATCCCAACCGATGTATCTAACCTGTGGTACAACAAGTGCCGCTTTAAGGCACATATCAATGGCTTCCTTAACAAATGGAATCTGATAGCCAACAAGCTTAATATGCGTATTCGGGTGTTCCTCATAGATAATACCCTTTGTTGTATCACCAGAATGAGCTACATATTTTAGCTTACCTGTTTCCATATCCACAGGAGTAAATAAGCAGTTATTGTCAATGACACTGCCATTAAGACCCATTTTCTGAACAATATAAATACAATGCGGCACTTTATCCTTGTCAAGTACAGTAATAATTCTCATACTGTTTACAGCATTTGGGTATAGCTTTGCAAGGTCAGGATGATTAATGATGACATCTTCAACAGTATCAAAATGCTCAATAAGGTATGAATAGAGAGTATCAAAATCTTTAAAGTCAGCAATATTAAGTCGCTCACAACCGTGACCGCATTCACCGTCCTTAATTTTGCCAAAAAGCTGTTTTCTGGTGCTTACAAACTCTTTAACTTCTTCCTTAGAAGCAGTCTTAAGGTTAATAAAACCTCTTCCGATGTAATCCTTAAACTTCTCATAGAACTCGTCTTTATTGTCAAGTAGGTCGCAATAAACAGGGTCATTCATAAACTCCATAAACTTTTTGCTCCACATTCTTGTTACAAAGGTCTTTCTCTGCTCTTTATTAAGGTTGTAGAAAGCAAAAATCTCATAATCAAAATAGCCTGCGCCATACTTCTTCATACAATAAAGAATATCAAAAAATGTTGCAATTCTGCTTTTTCCCGAACGCTCGTGAACATCCTTGATAACCTTGTTCATTCTTCCAAAGCTTGCATGACGAATAACTCTGAAAATATACCCTTTATCTTTCATTTATTTCACTCTCCTGTATTATTCATAAATTCTTGGAACTCTCTTTGAAATTCCGCAAACAATTTCGTCAACATTTGTATCGAGCAAATCAGCCATCCACAACACGCTCAAATGCTCATCAAGCAAAGTAACCGTATCGCCACGCTTAACATCACCAATATCAGTAACATCAACCATGAACTGATCCATACATATTCTGCCAATAATCGGAGCTTCCTTTCCGTTAATTATAACCTTACCGATATTTGACAGTCTTCTGCTGTAGCCGTCAGCAAAACCAACAGGAATTGTTGCAATCTTTGTAGGGCGCTTTGTAACAAATGTTCCGCCATAACCTATCTCTGAACCTGCGGGTACTTCCTTAACCATAACAACATAGGTGTACCAGCTTATAATCTGTCTTAACTTTTCCTTTTCCCAATCGTTCTCGTCAATCGGACACAAACCATACAAAATATCGCCTGCTCTGACTGCATCAAGCTGTGTTTCTGGTCTTAGAAGAATTGCAGGGCTGTTAGCCACATGCTTTTTAGGAATTTTAATTCCCTCAGCCTCAATTTTTTCAATCATATCAAGATATAGCTTAAACTGTTCAGTGGCACTTATTCCGTCACTTTCATCAGCTCTTGAAAAATGAGTGAACGCACCTGTAATTTCAAGATTTGACATCTCATAAATTTGCTTTATCTTCTTAATTGATTTCTCATCTGCCGCAAAGCCAATTCGGTTCATACCTGTATCAAGCTTAATATTAACAGGCTGTATAATACCGCTCCATTTTGCAAGCAAATTTAACTTTTCAGCAGTATCTACCGAAAAGATTGTAGGAGTAAGATTATACTTAATCAGGTTTTCAAGCTGTCCGTCGCAGGTGTCACCAAGCAAAAGAATAGGTTCAACCGCACCTGCATTACGAAGTGAGGCCCCCTCTTCCCACACTGCAACAGCATAACTTTCAACACCGCACTTCTTTAGTGTAGGATAAATTCCCTTTTCTCCGTGACCGTATCCGTCGCCTTTGAGTACCGCCATAATCTCAACACCGTCATTTAGTCGACTGCGAATATTTCTGACATTTTGCTCAAGAAGCTCAAGATTTACAACCGCAACTGTGCGTTGTGTCATCTTTCTCAAAATCTCTGCCCTCTTTCAGTGCAATTAACAGATTTATACTTAATACTAATCTTCAATAGAATAGTATAACATCATTTGAATGCGATATAGATTTTTGAGCAGGATTATTCGCCCAAAGAAGCGACATTTCATAGAAAAGCTAACAGCTTTCGAGTTCAAGTCACGAAGCTTGACGAAAAATCCGTCAAAAAAATATATCCGCTTTTTAATGGTATTTAGCAATAATTATAACACACAATTTTACATTTTACAACAAAATGGAATTACTTTAAAAACAAACGGCTATTTATACAAAAATAACTCCCTCAAAGTACTTCTTTGAGGGAGTTTTCTCATTAAATTTGATTACTATTCAATTTTGATATGAATATTACCAAGTTTTTACCTGACAGCTGTTTCCTGAACCACCTGAAATGTAGTACCTTGCACTTCCTGTAACCGGGATATTAACAGTCTGTGTTCCGGATCCATTGCTAAAGATTATATATTCAGCAGTACTTGGAATTTCTATTGTATAAATGTCCTGATTATAATCATTTGTTTCTGAGAACTTCATTTTATCACCAGGCCATTTTGTCATATTGGTATTTGAATCTGACCAATAATAGCAATATACATCATTCCAATTATAGTTGTTTGTAAGAGTCATTGTATAGGTTGATGCTTTTGTTGTTGGTTGAGCTGTTGTCGGCTGAGCAGTTGTCGGTTGTGCAGTAGTTGGCTGTACTGAAGTTGTAGGTTCAACATCACCAACATATTCGCCACACTTACCGCTGCGGTCTTTCAAATCAACAAGGTAGAACATAATTCTGGTTACATCAGAAATATCTATACCATTGTTACCGTCTGTATCTGCGGCAATACGAGCCTCAGCAGAAAGTGAGATCATATCAACCAGATATCTCTGAATTTCAGTAGCATCATCAATTGTTATTACACCGTTAAGGGTTACATCGCCAATTAAAACTTTTCCGTAAGGAGCTGTAGTTGGCTGAACTGAAGTTGTAGGCTGTACTGAAGTAGTAGGTTGTGCTGATGTTGTAGGCTGTGTTGGGCGAGGTGCGTCATAATCTGCCCAAACATGATTAGCCTTAAATATCTTTGACTTGCCTTCAAGTGCCAAACCATCCGCGCCATCAGCAGGATAACGATTGGTTGTTGCAGAATAGCTTTCTGTAAACATTACCAATCCGTTTGAAAGATTTTCGGGAACTTCAAGCTCATATAATTTTGTTGAAGAATTATATGTCATCTTTTGTCCCGGCCAAGCTGCATTCTGGACAACACTTGCACCGCTTCCATCATAAATATACGCATAAACTGCTGACCAGTTGTATGATGAATCGTCAAAGTAAACCATCTGAACATCTGACGGGTCAGTCTTTGTATATGTGTATGTAACCGGTTCAGAAGTTTTTGAGCCGTCTGTTGCCTTTACAGAAACGGTTGTTTTTGTGCCGTAAGCAAGACCTTTACCGATTGTGATTGTCTTGCCATTTGTAAAGTTAGTATATGCACCGCCGTCAATTGAATATGAACCGCTTGTAGCATTTGTGTAGTTAAGTGTAAGTGTAAGTGTGTCTGTCTTATAAGTAGTTGAACCCGGAGTAACAGTTGCCTTTGGCTCTACAACATTGTTATAAACAACAGCAACACCTGTTGAACCTACTGTACCTGAGATTTTACCGTTTGCAACAGTAAATGTATTTCCTGTAACCTGATCTACATAAGTACCCTGTGCCATCTTATGAACTGTAAGGCTTACTGAACCGCCGCCATCAAGCTTTGAAATTACAACACCTGATGTGCCACGCTCGTTGTAAGCAACTTTGCCTTCGCTTGCAAGGTACTCAGACTCACCTTCAAAGTAATTCTTAAACTTATTTACTTCGGCAACAGCTTTTGACTTCCATGTTGTATCTGTACTTGCAGTACCCATTGTAGTAGCAGGTCTTGCAAAGAACAGTGATGTAGAATTAGCTCTTGAACCAACAATAGCCCATGCTTTTGTAATGGTACTGGTAGATACACCGGTTGTAGTCTTGATTCCTGCTGAACCTGAATCACCCATATATGTATCATGTGATTCTACCCATAATACACTCTTATCTGCACTTGCACCCTTATAATAAGTAGAACTTGCAAGTCCTGAAGCGTTTCCGTTATTTGCAGATACTAATGCAAGGTCACCTGAATAGTTATCAGTAATGCTCATATACTTAGTATAATTTGAAATGCTTGTGCCGACACCATTTAAGATTTCACCGTAATAGTAAATCTCATTGCTTGTGCTTGCCTGAGAACCGTTAATTACTGTTGGCCAGAACTGGCTTCCGTAACTTCCATCTGTTGGAAGCTCAATGTGCTTTGCAGCATCAAAACGGAATCCGTCAACACCAAGACCTATCAGTTCAATAAGTAAATCCTTATAACGCTGCTGGATATAGCTGTTGCCTGTATTAAGGTCAGGTTGTTTAATTGAGCCCTGAGTCATATTTTCTCTGTCATCATCAGCCCATTTGCCGTTCATATGCCAGTAAGACATATTATTTCTGATTTCCGGCTCAATGCTTGCATTGATGTTGCTTGCAACATTTCCTGAGCCGTCAACATCTGCCATATGGTTAGCAACAATATCAACAATAACCTTAATGCCAAGCTTTTCAGCTTCATCACACATTGACTTAAGCTCTGCCTTTGTGCCAAGCCAAGTGTTGCCGTCAGCAACTTTAATTTCGATTGGCTGATAAAGCTTCCACCACTGACCGGTCTGGTCAGTCCATTTTGCATTGTAATCTTTTGGTGTTAATACAGGGGAAGTCTGAACTGCTGTATATCCTGCATCCTTAATATCCTTTAAGTTTGCCTTAATTGAATTATAGGACCAGTCAAAGCAGTGAAGAACCGCGCTTCCCTGAATTGAACTTTGTGCGTCTGTGCTTGCTGATACAGTTTCATTGTCAACAGTTACGGCATTTGAAACAAAAGTGCCTACTGCGATACAAGAAAACATCATACATAACACAAGCACAATACTTGTGACTTTTTTTCTCATTCTTCTCACTCCTAAATTAATATTTTGCGATTAACGCATTGCAAAAACAGAATTCCACAATTCTGCATATTACTATTTAATAATACCAAATTATTAACTTTTATTCAATTTGCTATATACACAAGAAAACAATAGACATTTTAGTAATTATGACCATTTGCCTTTTTGATTATAATATTGAAAACTTTAGCTCTTTTATTACATCTTATTGCAAAATCAAAAAACAATATATTTTTCTTTCAGCAATGCTATCTCCTTGGCATAACCGTCAAGCTCATTTGGAGTTTCAAGAAAGAACGGCAAATTCCGTAAATACTTGTGATTAATAATTCTTTCAATCGCATCAATACCAATTCCGCCCATACCGATTTTTTCATGCCTGTCCTTATGACAGCCGAGATAATTCATACTGTCATTAAGATGAACTGCTTTCAGTCTGTCAATGCCGATGACTCTGTCGAACTCATCAAGCACACCGTCAAGGTCATTAACAATGTCATATCCCGCATCAAAAACATGGCAGGTATCAAAGCACACACCCATAACATCCTTATATTCAACTAAATCAATAATAGCTCTCAGCTCTTCAAATTTTGAGCCAATCTCACTGCCCTTTCCTGCCATTGTTTCCAGCAAAATCGTAGTCTGTATATTCGGCTTAATTACCCTGTTCAATGCATCGGCAATCTGTGATATTCCAATATCAACCCCTTGCCCCGTATGACTACCAGGATGAAAATTGTAAAGATTATTTGGTAAATATTCCATTCTATTCACATCGTCAGCAAGAGTATTAAATGCAAATTCTCTTGTCTGCTCCTTTGCTGAGCACAAGTTCATTGTATATGGAGCGTGAGCGAGGATTTGTGAAAATTCATTTTTCTGCATCAGTGATTGTAGTTTCTCTACATCTGCTGTGTCAATTTTTCGTGCAGCACCGCCACGAGGATTTCGTGTAAAAAATTGAAATGTATTTGCACCAATTTCAAGTGCTTGTTTTCCAATAGCCTCAAAACCGTTTGAAATTGAAAGATGCGAACCAATATTTAACATATTAAACACTCCTGTCATAAAAAGTACATTACATTCAATGCGAGCAGATAGAGTTTTTTATAAACCTTTCGTGCCCGACTGTTATGTACACGATATTTCCTATAAAACAAAAAATCCCCTTGCAAAGCAAAGGGATTTTTTATGGTCGGGATGACAAGATTTGAACTTGCGACACCACGCCCCCCAGACGTGTGCGCTACCAAGCTGCGCTACATCCCGATTTACATTTTCCATTGTATCAAATCTGCATATTATTGTCAAGTCAAACTTTTTTACGTGAATATTAAGCTTAATCACAGCTATAAAACAGTTTTCAATATATTTACTCCTGATGTTTTAAAAAACATCATAATTCAAACTCAAACAAATCACTGTAATTAAGTGAATTACTCTTAAACCAATGAATTTTGAATTGTAAATACTTATTAAATCTATAATCAAAAAGACAAAAAGCGTTGTCATATGACAACGCTTTTAAAGTCAATAAATTAAGTTCAAATTAGAACTGTCTCTTCTTTCTTGCAAGGAACATAACGCCTGCTGCAGCAACTACAACGCCACCGAATACAAAGAAAATTGTTGTTTCCTGACCTGAGCTAACTGAGCTTGAACCACTGCTTGAGCTTGAACCAGTTGAACTTGAACCTGATCCAGTTGAGCTTGAACCTGAACCGGTTGAACTTGAACCGCCGTTGCTTGAACCACCATTTGAGCTTGAACCGCCGTTTGAGCTTGAAGCGCCGTTTGAGCCTGATGGCTTTTCATACTTAGGAGCTTCGCCTTCAATTGCCTTAATTACATTATCAAGAGCAGCAATAGCCTTCTTCTTTGCATCATCGTTAGCATAGTTAGTGCCATCATCAGCATTAATCTTATCTACAGCAAGTGAATAAGCATCAGAAGCTTTGATTCCAAGTTGATTAGCAAGTGAAGAAATATTATCCTTATTTACCTTTGCATCATCAACAGCATATTTGAAAAGATAGTCAGCAAGAAGTGAAGCATTTGTAGCGCCTTCTACAAGGGTATCACCCTGTACTTTACCTGTTGAAGTAATAGCCTTTGGTGCTGTGATGTTTGTATTCTTTGTATAGCTAATCTTAATTGATGACTTTTGAGAATCTTCTGTATTCTCATACTTTGTGTTAGGATCAGCTACAACTGTGTCACCAAAACATTTTGAGTTGAAAACAAGCTGATATGTCTCTGCACCTGTGTTAGATGAGAACATTACAACCCACTCATTTTTTTCATTGATTGTTGAAAGTCCGTCTGCACCCTTATCAATACCTGTCTGAAGGTCATAAGTTGCAATACCTGTGCTTGCATCATAACTACACTTTTCTTCCTTAAGTTGCCAACCGGTATATTTCTTACCATCTGATTGAACGCTTGGATTGCGGAAAATATGGCAGTAAACAGTCTTTACAGCGTCGCCCCACTTTGCACTTTTTACGTCAAAGTTGATTGTCTTACCGGAACCTGTTGAATCTGATTCCTGATCTGCACCAACTGCTGATGAATTATCGTCTGCTGCAACTGCAACATCATCAACCTCTGCAGCACTTGCAGAAAATGCAGCTGTGCCAAATACCATAGCAGCAGCCATAGCAATACTTGCAAATTTTTTGAACATTTTGTCTCCTCCTAAAATTGTTCATTATATTCCAAGGAATATATTTACCTTAGTATAGTTATTATACAATAAATTAACTAAAACTTCAATATTTCAGAATCATTTATTTGCACAATGTTTTAATTTCCCGTTTGTTGAAATTTCACAATAAATGCTACAAAATAGAATTTTAGCAGTATAATGATAAGTTTTATCACACCAAAATCGTTACAGCGTTGTCATAACTGCTTGTCAATTATTTGCCACTATCATTAATACTCACTTTTACGGAAAATTATTACATTAAAACGGTGCAATCAAATAAATGATTGCACCGTGATACTAATTTAATTACTTCAACATTTCAAAAACAGTTGCTTTAACACTGTCAAGTGCAGTTTGTACCTTGTCGGCATCTTTGGCACCTGCCATAGCCATATCAGGCTTACCACCGCCGTTACCGCCTGCAATTTGAGCAGTAGCCTTTACAATTTTTCCTGCATTTGCTCCAAGCTGTCTTGCCTCACTGCCACAAGATGCTGCAAATGTCACCTTATCGTCATTGACTGCAGCAAGTACAACAACGCTCTTTGGCGCTGTGTCTCTTGCACGCTCACACATTGCACGCAAAACATCAGCATTTGCATCATCAATTTTCCCTGTAATAATTCTAACGCCGTTTTCAACCTCTGTTCCCGCAAACAGTGTGTCTATCTGAGTAACTGCAAGCTTTCTGTTGAGGTCGGCAATCTCCTTCTGCTGAGCCTTAATCAGTTCGCTTGCTTTTTGCACACCCTCAATAAGAAGTTTTGGATTGTTAATCTTAAGAGCATCGCAAACTGCCATAATTGACGCATTTGCATTGTTAATATATTTAAGCACCTCAATGCCGGTGATAGCCTCAATTCTTCTTACACCGGAAGCAACAGAGCCCTCCTGACGAATTTTGAAAAGTCCGAGGTTAGATGTATTCTTCACATGTGTACCGCCGCAGAACTCTATTGAGAAATCATCAACACTGACAACACGCACAACATCGCCGTACTTCTCACCGAACAAAGCCATAGCACCAAGCTTTTTAGCTTCTTCAATAGGCATTTCCTTTGTAACAACTTTTAAACCGTCAAGAATTTTTTCATTTACAAGCTTTTCAACCTTTGCAAGCTCATCATTTGTAAGAGCCTCAAAGTGAGTAAAGTCAAAACGGAAATATGAATCGGTAACAAGCTGACCTGCCTGCTGAACATGGTTGCCGAGCACATCACGCAATGCAGCCTGCAAAAGGTGAGCTGCTGTATGATTGCGAGTAATATCGTAACGGCGTTCATCATCAACTGTGGCGTCAGCAATATCACCAACACTTACCATACCGCTTGTAACAGTGCAGGCATGCAGATATACACCGCTCAGATCTTTTGTTGTATCGTCAACATCAGCCGAGAAATTAGCACCTGCAATCACACCTGTATCGCCAACCTGACCACCGCTTTCAGCATAGAAAGGAGTTCTGTCAAGCACTATAATTGCACTCTCGCCCTCGCTTACGCTGTCAACACGCTCGCCGTCCTTGACGATAGCTAAAACCTTTGTATCAATTTTAAGGTCATCATATCCCAAAAACTCTGTCTTTGCAATATCTGACAGGTCAGTTGTATCAGAAATCCACGCATCTGCGCCTGCATTTTTTCTGGCATTTCGTGAACGAACCTTCTGCTCCTTTAAAAGATCGTGGAAACGGTCAACATCAACATCAATACCCTTTTCCTCAAGAATTTCTCTTGTAAGGTCAATAGGGAATCCGAATGTATCGTTAAGCTTAAATGCATCCTCACCGCTCAGAGTCTTAATATCGCCCTTATCAATTATATCCTGCAACATTCTAAAGCCCTGGTCAATAGTCTTTGCAAAGCTTTCTTCCTCAACTCTGATAACCTTTGTAATAAACTCCTGCTTTTCCTTAAGCTCAGGATAAGCAGTGAGATTTTCCTTAATAACAGTGTCGCAAACTTTATAGAGGAACGGCTCATAGTATCCCAAAAGTCTGCCGTGACGGGCAGCTCTTCTGAGCAAACGGCGAAGTACATAGCCCCTGCCCTCATTTGAAGGCATAACACCGTCGCCAATCATAAATGTTGTGCTTCTGATGTGGTCTGTGATAACACGAAGCGAAATATCACTCTTGTCATCTTTGCCGTATTCAACGCCTGTAATCTGTGATATGTGCTTCATAATATTCTGAATTGTATCAACGAGGAAAAGATTATCAACGCCCTGCATAACGCAAGCAAGTCTTTCAAGACCCATACCTGTATCAATGTTTGGATGAGCAAGCGGAGTGTAATTGCCCTTTCCGTCGCTTTCAAACTGTGTAAATACAAGATTCCATACCTCAACAAATCGGTCACATTCGCAACCAACATGACAATCCGGTTTACCGCAGCCTTTTTCATCGCCTCTGTCAAAATAAATCTCAGAGCAAGGACCGCAAGGACCGGAGCCATGCTCCCAGAAGTTATCCTCTTTGCCCATACGAACCATATGGTCAGGAGCAACACCTACTTCCTCTGTCCAAATCTTATAAGCTTCGTCATCATCCTGATAGATAGAAACATACAGCTTTTCGGCAGGCATTTTGAGAACCTCAGTAAAGAATTCCCAAGCCCATGCAGTAGCTTCACGCTTAAAGTAATCGCCAAATGAGAAGTTACCGAGCATTTCAAAGAATGTGCCGTGACGAGCAGTAATGCCAACACGCTCAATGTCAGGTGTACGAATACATTTCTGGCAAGTTGTCACACGCTTTCTCGGCGGTGTAATCTCTCCTGTAAAATACTTCTTCATTGGAGCCATACCACTGTTGATAAGCAGTAAGCTGTTGTCATCCTTTGGAACAAGCTGAAAGCTTGGCAAACGCAAGCAGCCCTTTGTTTCAAAGAAAGAAAGGAACTTTTCTCTTAGTTCATTAAGTCCTGTCCACTCCATTTATATCTCTCCTTAAAATAATTTACAAAAAATAAAAACTGCCCCATTGAAAAACAATGGGACAGGATAAAACAAATCCTGCGGTACCACCCAAATTGACACTGTTATACTACTCTATTGAAGATTAGTATTAATATCCGCTTTGAGTAATCGTCAGATTACATGCCCATAACGCAGGTCTGCGTTGTGCTTAATCACACAAAGCTCAGGGGTAGCGTGTCAGAATCCTGCCTTAAGTCTTGCACCGACCGACTTTTCTCTGAAAGGCTATAAAAACTGACTAATCCCGTCACAGCCAAATAAAATATTAAACTTATTAAAGTATAAATCCGTTTTCGCCACTTGTCAATATTTTTTTCACCGCATCATAAATTTTATTTGAATTATAATTCAGATTCCCGAAGTTTAAACTTTTGTTGTGTTTCAAAGTTTTTTACTTTCGCTTTTTTTACTTTCGCTTCATAAATTTAGTTTATATTAAAACTTATGCTCCCGAAGTTTAAACTTTTGTTGTATTTCAAAGTTTTTTACTTTCGCTTCATGAGTTTAATTTATATTAAAACTTATGCTCCCAAAATTTAAACTTCTATTGTGTTTCAAACTTCATTTTTATACGCTCTAACGGTAAAAAATAAAATTGAATATAACACATTGACTGAAAAACAATGAATAAAATTAACTTTCAAATAAAAACCATAGTCATACAGATTATAAATCTCGTTTTTTACGAATTACCGAACCCTTTGGTACAAAGGAATCACACTTCATTTTAAGCCTCTCAACAGGATGCGGTGCACTGTCAACCATCTGACCGTACTGATTTTCAAGTGAAATACACTTAATGTTAAAAGGAATACCGCTTGGCGGCAAAACATCCAAGGTATCTCCTGTAAAGAATTTATTCCTCTGTGTGATAACACAGGTTGTGTTGTCAATTTCTTCCTCACATACAGCCACGGCATCATAATGACGAATATATCCGCCGTTGCCTGTAACCTGTCCCGGCTCACCGCCGAGGTAAAAACCTGTGTTGTATTCCCTGTGACTAATCTTTTCAAGCTCTTCCTTAATCCAAGGCTTAAGTACAAAATTCTTTCCCTCGGCAACATAATCATCAACGGCGTGACGATAAGCATTGGTTGTAACAGCCGTATAATATGCCGACTTTGCCCTGCCCTCAATTTTAAGGCTTGAAACACCTGCCTCTATAAGCTCGGGCAAATGCTCAATCATGCACAAATCACGGGAATTGTAAAGAAAAGTACCGCCGTTTTCCTCTTCAACAGGAAAATACTGACCCTCTCGGTTCTCCTCAAACAAATGATACTTCCATCTGCAAGGCTGAGCACAATCGCCGTGGTTTGCATCTCTGCCTGTCATATAACTTGAAATCAGACATCTGCCTGAAAAAGACACGCACATTGCACCGTGTACAAAGCACTCAATTTCAAGTTCTTTCGGGATTTTTGCACGCATCTCGGCAATCTCAGAAATAGGAATTTCTCTTGCGAGCACTACCCTTGATGCACCCATATTATAAAGCACATTAGCTGTCTGGTAGTTTGTAACACCTGCCTGTGTTGACACATGAAGTGCAACATTTGGCGCATACTTCTTTGCCAAATCCATAATACCGAGGTCTGCTATAATCAGTGCGTCCACTCCGCATTCCTGCGCATAGCTCAAAAAATCGGGCAACGCTTCCAGCTCGTGATTGCGTGGTAAAATATTTGCGGTCACATGAATTTTTGCACCCTTGCTGTGTGCAAGCTCACATGCCTGCTTTAATTGTGTATTGTCAAAGTTTTTGGATGCCGAACGCATACCAAACATTTTTCCTGCAAGAAACACTGCATCTGCTCCAAAATTCAGTGCAGAATTTAGACATTCCATATCTCCTGCAGGGGATAAAATTTCAGGTTTAGTTATCATAGCTTGCTATATACTCCAAATTAGCTTCTTGTTCGTAAAGTGTTGATGCATAATACGCATTTCCCTGTTTGTCATGGCAGAAATAATAATATCCTGTTGAAGACGGATTAAGTGCTGCCAAAATAGCTTCCATTCCCGGACTGCAAATTTCACCTGCCGGCAGACCTGAGTGGCTGTATGTTTCATACTTACTCGAATAGTTTGAGCCCTCGCTTGCAGGCACATCCTTTGCTGTTCTGTAAGGATAGAACTGTGTTGAATCCAAACCGAGTGTTCCCACACCCATATCGGCACCTGATTCCAGACGGTTATGAAGCACCGAAGAAATAACATACATATCGTCAGCATTGGCTGCCTCAGCCTGAATGATTGAGGCAATAATCATAATGTCG
The DNA here is from genome assembly GCA_022510955.1 of Ruminococcus sp. GTDB lineage: Bacteria > Bacillota > Clostridia > Oscillospirales > Acutalibacteraceae > Ruminococcoides. The sequence continues at coordinate 40,095 of JAFLSM010000017.1, forward strand.
TCAAAAGAATAATTTGACTTTTGCTCTTCTGCCATTTTGACAACAGTTGTTTTCTTTGAATATCCGCTGACCTCTTGTTTTTCATGAATTTTTAACTCATAGTTGTTCAAGAACTTATAGATAATCGCCTTTGGGTCCTCATTCAAGTAAAATTCATATGTATCGGGATACAAATAACCCTCAAGTTTATAATATCTGTCAGTCTTGTTCGTGATTGCAGCAAGAAAATCAAAATCTTCGTCAAAATCATCAGAGCCGAGAAGCTGTAAAAATCCTTCTCTGTCATTCAATGCTCCCTGTTCCTGCAAAGTGTTTGCAATTTCAAGTACATTCTGTCCTTCAAGGATGGTAACAGATACTGTATCTGTTCTGTTAGATGAACTGAGCAAATAGTTTACGATTGCTTCATAGTCCATATTCTTTCGCATTTCATATGAACCCTGTGTAAAGTCATCGTCAGCTTTTGTAAGCTTTGCATACAACTTAAAATATGACGGCTCGTCAATAATACCCTTATGTACAAGTGCCGCTGTAACCGTTTCAAGCGTCGGATTTTCAGGAATATCAACCTGAACAGTTCCTGAATCCTTACGGTTGATAGCCAGCATATCATTCATACCTGTAATGATAAACATTGCAGTCATTACTCCGACAATAACCACCGACACAAGCCAAATCAGGTTAAAAATCCTGCGATTGTGCTTATCCTTTGACTTCTGAGCCTTTTTTTCTTCTTTTTTTAATTTTTTCAGCGCCTTTTTTGAACTGCGTTCAAGTTGTTCCTTAACATCCTCGCCACTAAAAGAATTTAGTTCGGAATCATTATCATCCCAATCAGGCTCTTGCCTATTGTTTTCAATGTTAAGCCTGAACTGCTCTGCTCTGCGACGACGCTGTTCTTCAAGCAATTTTTCAGTTTCGTTGTAGTTGTCCACGCCCATAAAATCATCCCTTTGAATACAAATTGTTTGTATGATTTATATATTTTTCCGTAATTAAAATATCCACAGGTCTGTCGTAATTTCCCCTTGGCAACTCGTGTTCTGTACATTTTGAATAGCACAGTCCGACTGTTATACCTCCAAAGCGTTCCAAAAACCTGTCGTAATATCCCTTTCCAAAACCGACACGATAGCCAAACATATCAAAGCAAATACCCGGAACAATGCACAAACCGTCATCTAAATCTTTAACTTGTTCGCATATCTCCTCATTCGGTTCCATAATGCCAAAAGCACCTTTTTCAAGCTGATTCATAGAGCTTATGTAATAAAACTCCATCCTGCCTTTTTTGTCCGTGCATCTCGGCACAGCAACCTGCTTGCCGTCGTTAAAAGCACGCTCAATTATATCCATTGTATCAACTTCAATTTTTGACGACACAAACACAAACAGATTTTTGCATTGCCTGTACTCCTCTAAGCTCCAAAAACTTTGGGCAAGACTTTTGTCAAGCAATTTTTTAACATCAGCAGGACAGTTTTCTCTTATTTTCCTGTGCTTTGCACGCAGGTCAGCTTTTAATGCTTTTACATTAATCACAGGCACTGCATATCACCGATTACCTTGTCAGCAGCTTCCTTTGAAATAGCTTTTGATACTATTGCGTGTCCAAATTCAACGGCACAGCCTGCACCCTTTGCAGTAATCACATTGCCGTCGATTTCGGTGTGAGCCGCTGTATATTCTGCACCCTTAAGTTCTGTGTCAAACCCTGGAAAACAGGTAGCCTTTCTGCCCTCAAGATAGCCGAGATGTCCGAGTATTGACGGAGCAGCACAGATGGCAGCAACAATCTTTTCATTTTCATAAGCATATTTTACGGCATCAATCACACCCTGTGACTTTTCAAGATTAACAGTACCGGGCATTCCTCCGGGCAAAATTACACCCTCAATATTATCAAGATTAATCTCACTTAATGCAATGTCAGCCTTGACCGTCACATTATGAGAGCCTGTAACCTCAATGCCTGTCACACCAACAGTCTTTACATCAAGCTTTGCTCTGCGCAACATATCAACGGGGGCCAAAGCCTCAACTTCTTCAAAGCCGTCAGCTAAAAATACATAGAACATATCGCATTTCCTTTCACATCAAAGTTATTCCTATAAAAACATCTTTAGGAATTGTCATATTATTGTCAAGGGATTTTATCATCCCACATTTTTCTTTATTAGAATTTTCTTTCGCTTTACCAAAAATCATAAAACGCTCAGCATTGCTGTTTTCAATCAGCCTTTTAGCAAGAACGCCTTCGTTTGCACTCACGGCATAAAAAACCTCTGCACAGCCGTTATTCTCTTCAAAAAGTGCAAAACAATCGCTTGTACAAATTACACTAACACCATAAAGTCTATAATATTCACGAGCAAATTTTTTGTAATTATTATTCCACAAAAGAAAATTATTCTCTAAATAAATTCTTTGAAGCTGTTCAAAATCATAATTTTCTATTGCACTGCAATCATCAAGTTTTAAAAGTTCAGTTCTTGAATACATTCTTTTCTCAACAAAACATTCAGCTTTGTATCCAAACCTTGCATAGTACTCATACAAAGAGGCTTGTGCAGGCACAAGTGTTGAAAATTTATCGCCGTCCTGCTTTGCAATTTCAAGTGCAAACTCAATGAGATTTGACATAATATTCCTTTTACGGTAACCAACTTTGGTTGATGCACCGCACAAATAATGAGCCTTTTGCCCGTTAAGCACAGCATTAATTAAATACAAAGCCGACACAATTCTGTCATTATCCTTTGCACAAAAGGCCCGCATCTGATGCCAATTTTTATCAAAGAACAAATCCACTGCTTGATTTGTATCCTCAAAACATTCAAGCCAAAGCATTTTCAGTTGTGCAACATCATTTTTATCTGCTTTAAAAAATTCAATCATTTCAGTGTCGCATTAAATCTGTCAAGAATCATCACAGGGTTGTACGAAAGCTTTGATTTTCTCAAACCCTCAATGCCCATATCCTCTTCACGGTTAATATATTCATAGCTTGTCAGCATTTTTGCAAATTCATTGTTAATTACCGCATAAACACCGTCATATTGCCTTAAAGCCTTTTCAAAATTAATATCATACACCTTATCGGAAATCTCACTGCCAAGTGTCATTGCAACAGGCTTGTCCTCAACATACAGCACGGCACCGCTCATTCCAAAATCCTCACGCATTTCAAGAGCTTCCTCAATCACGGCAAGCTCCTCGTAACCTTTCGGATTATAACCATTTTCACTGCACCAATCCTTTACAACCTGCAAGACATCCTGCTCATTTGAGTTGTCAATCGTTTCAAAGCGTGTATTGGTATAGGTTTTGTAGAATTTTGAAATATGGTTGCGTTTTGCGTGGAATTTCTTTCCCGCAAGCATAACCAAATCCTTTGTATTATAGATATAATCCTGATTTTCGGGAGAACGCACAAATTCAAATTTAAACGGAAATGTGCTTTCAAGCATAGCCCTTTGAGCGTTGGTCATCATAACAATTTGAGGTTTTTGTCCTCGCTGTTGTGCGTCAATCAAAATCTGTTCCAAAGCCTGTTTCACATTTTTGCCTGTAGGCATACAATAGCCCCAGACCTTTTTCTCATTATTAAAATAAGCCTTTATAAGTGTATCATCATATACGGCAAATTTAATGTTGAATTCATTTCTCCACAAATAGGCATTCAGCAAATTAATATCACATCCGAATGCCTCTGAGTAGTCGTAAAACTGCTTAAAATAATTAATATCTTTCTTTTCAATCAACTTGAAATTTAGCATAAAATATTCAGTGTCGCCTCTTCAATCTCTTTTGCAATCTTTTCAATAGTCTTAATTTCTCCGTTTTCGCAGCAATTAATTACCAACCAACCGCATTTTTTGGCGGCATAAAGGGCACTTTTGCGACAATCAAGCAAAAATTTAAGGTTTTTTTCGTGTAAATCTTTTTTTGAGTTATCGCCATTGTAACGCTTTTCCATAAGCTTTTGAGAAACCTCAGGTTCAACATCAAGGTATACAATCCTGTCGGGCTGAGGAATTCCAAGCTTTTTGTATTCAAAGTCAGCCTGCCAATCAATAAAGCTGTCCCACTCGTTCTCAGGAAGTTTTGACATCTGATATATAATGTTTGAGGTTGCATAGCGATCGCTCAGAATAACTGTACCGTCAGAATAGTCCTGTTTCCAAAACTGCAAATAACTTGCAACCCTGTCAACCGCATAAAACGCAGATGCCGCATAGGCGTTGACATCCTCAGGCTTGTCGCCAAATTCACCGCCCAGATACATTTTGACAAGTGATGAACTTGGATTTGCATAATCAGGGAACTCAAGCTTTTTTACTTTTTTGCCTTGTGCAGACAGCTTGTCAGCCAGAATTTTAGTCTGAGTAGCCTTTCCGCTGCCGTCAAGACCTTCGATTACAATAATTTTACTATTCATAATAATTTCCATAGCCTTTCTGCCCACAAATATAGGTTAAAAATTCCTAC
>JAFLSM010000018.1 GCA_022510955.1 Ruminococcus sp.
ATGTATAACGCGAAATTTGCCTGAAAGATATCCATTTTTAATTGGTGTTTAGTATTATATTATACTTCCTGCAAAATCGGTAAAATCATAGGACTTCTGCGTGTACGCTGACTAATCAGCTTTGCCACATCGTCCTTTATTTTATTCTTTATTACGCCCCACTCATGAATTCCGTGGCTTGCGCAATTATCCAAAATATCAAGTGAAAGCTTTCTGACTTCGTCAAGCAGACCTTCACTTTCTCTTACATACACAAATCCTCTTGAAACCACATCAGGACCGCTTATAACATGACCATCATAAACATCAAGAGAAGCAACAATGATGATAAGACCATCCTGTCCCAAATGCTTACGGTCACGCAGTACAATACTTCCTACATCACCAACACCAAGTCCATCAACAAACACCTTTCCTGACTGCACAGGTGCAAGCTCTTTGATACCATTTTCGCTAATTTCGACTGCACTGCCGACATCACCGATAAAAATATTTTTCTTGCTCATTCCCAAAAACTCCGCAAGCTCGGCATGTTTTCTGAGATGCTTTTGCTCACCGTGAACAGGGAAAAAGTATTTTGGCTTTACAAGGCGGTGCATAATCTTGAGTTCTTCCTGACAGGCATGACCCGAAACATGAACATCGTACATTGATTCATATATAACTTTGCAGTTCTTTTTGAGAAGTTCATCAACAACATTGCCGACTGTCTTTTCATTGCCGGGAATAGGATTTGCCGAAATGATTATAAAGTCGCCCTCGCCTACCATTACCTTGCGGTGGTCGGAATAAGCCATTCTTGAGAGTGCACTCATCGGCTCGCCCTGACTGCCTGTTGTTACCAAAACAACCTGCTCAGGCATATATTTATCAAGCATATCAATATCTATAATAATATTCTCAGGAATTGTCAGATATCCGAGTCTGCCGGCAACATCCATATAGTTGACCATACTTCTGCCGGAGAATGCTACCTTTCTGCCGTACTTTGCAGCACAGTTGATAATCTGCTGCACACGGTTTACATTTGATGCAAAGGTTGCAATAATAATTCTGTAGTTTTCGGCACTTTTGAAAAGTCCGTCAAGGCTGTCAGACACCATATGCTCTGTCGGTGTATATCCGGGTCGCTCTGCATTTGTGCTTTCTGCAAGAAGTGCAAGCACACCGTTGTCACCCTCACGGGCAATGCTGGAAAGGTCAATCATATCGCCTGTTATCGGTGTGCAGTCAATTTTGAAGTCACCTGTGTGCATAATAGTACCGGCAGGTGTGTGAATTGCAAATGCAACTGCATCGGGAATTGAATGGTTTACATGAATAAATTTAATATCCATACAGCCAAGCTTTATGCTGTCCCCTGCATTTACTACATTGAGCTGTGTGTGGTTTAAAAGACTGTGTTCTTTTAACTTGTTACCCACAAGACCAAGTGTAAGCGGTGTTCCGTAAATAGGAATATTTACCTTTGAAAGCAAGAAAGGAAGTCCGCCGATATGATCCTCATGACCGTGAGTTAGCACAATGCCTTTAACTCGGTCAAAATTTTGCTCAATATAGGAAAAATCAGGAATTACAAGGTCAACGCCGAGCATATCCCCGTCCGGAAAAGCCATTCCGCAGTCAACAATTATAATGTCATTTTGACACTCAATGACCGTGATGTTTTTGCCGATTTCATTAAGCCCGCCCAAAAAAATAATCTTAACCGAAGGCTTGTTTGAGGTTCTGTTCTGCTTTTTGTAGGATATTTTTCCGTTTACTCTTTTTAAATTACCCGGTTTACCCTGTGAATTATTATTAATATTTCTGCCGTTTGAGCCTTTCTTAAAGGTTTGCTTGTTATTTCCCTTTGAGTACTTATTTTGTCTTGGCTTAAATTTTGTTTTATTTTCTGTACTCACAAATTTACCTCCATAAAATTTTTATACTATATAATTACCGCTGCCGTAAATAACACACGATCATATCAAGGCAAACGGTGAATTTAAAAATATATAATTATCCTATTTTTTCTACGGATAAAATGTACATAAACTAATTTTTTATGAGCATAGCATAGCTATCCCATAATATTATATTTTATTATTTTAACTCAAATACAGTAGTTAGTCAAGGTAACAAAAGAAATAAAAAGTAATTTTTATACACTGCATAAGTTTGGCTGTAATTATAGAGTGTTCACCTATCTTTAGAAGATTTCAATATGCATTCTATACAACTTAGAAAGCATAATAAAAACACTGTTGACAAAAAAGCGTATAAATGTTATATTAAACATAATATATGAATATATAATCATACATTCAATGGTATTGTAAAATTCAGAAGATTAATTCTATAAATAATATGACATTACTCATGCAAAACCGATAAAATTCATAAGTAAAATTGGCTTTTGCTTGATACTAAAGAAATTACGCTTATATTATGCACACTTTTTGGAAAAATAATAATAAAATAATGGTTGCATTTGGCTGTTTTGAGTATTATAATATAAGTCGAATATCATATTAGGAGTATCGTCTTGAAACAAGTTGAAATTTTTACCGACGGAGCATGCAGCGGAAATCCCGGTCCTGGAGGCTGGGGTGCAATTTTACGCTACAACGGCATTGAAAAGGAATTATCCGATGGTGAGGCAAATACCACTAACAACAGAATGGAGCTTTCAGCAGTAATATTTGCACTTAGTAAGCTCAAAGAACCCTGCAAGGTTAAGCTTTACAGCGATTCTCAATATGTTTGCAACGCTTTGAAGCTTGGTTGGGCAAAAAAGTGGAAAGCAAACGGTTGGATGCGCAACAAAAAGGAACCTGCTCTTAATCCCGAGTTGTGGGACAAGCTTTTAAATCTTTGTGACATTCACGAGGTTGAAGTAAATTGGGTAAAAGGTCATGCAGGACATCCTGAAAACGAACGCTGTGACCAACTTGCTGTTGCTGCGGCGCGCAAGTATTCATAAGCATAATAAAATCAAAATCTTTAGATTTTATGTAAAATACCGCTTATCGGTGTTTTACAAAACGGCATCGGTGTGTTGCCGTTTATAAGCATTATATACGAAGGTGATTATAGATGAGAAATATTTACGCCGACAACTCGGCTACTACTAAAATCGCTCCCGAAGTTCTTGAAAAGATGCTGCCCTACTTTACAGAGGTTTACGGCAATCCGTCAAGCCTTTACAGTGTTGGCGGCAAGGCTAAGGAAGCACTTGAAACCGCTCGCGAGAATATTGCCCGCAACCTTGGTGCAAAATCGGCAAGCGAGATTTACTTTACATCAGGCGGCAGTGAATCTGATAACTGGGCTGTAAAGGGTGTGGCTCACGCACTCAAAGCAAGCGGAAAAAAGCATATTGTCACTTCCAAATTTGAACATCACGCAATTCTTCATACATGTGCGGCTCTTGAAAAAGAGGGCTTTGAGGTAACATATCTTGATGTTTACGAAGACGGTCTTGTGCGTGTCCAGGATGTTGAGAATGCAATTAGAGAGGATACAGCCCTCGTCACTATTATGTATGCAAATAATGAAATCGGCACAATTCAGCCTATTTCAGAGATTGGCGCTGTATGCAAAAAGAAGGGTGTTTTGTTCCATACGGACGCAGTTCAGGCGGCAGGATATGTAAGAATCAATGTTGTTGAGGAAAACATTGATTTGCTTTCAATGACAGCACATAAAATTCACGGACCAAAGGGTTGCGGTCTTTTGTATGTCAGACGAGGTGTAAAAATACAAAACCTTATCGACGGCGGTGCTCAGGAAAGGAACAGACGAGCAGGCACAGAAAATGTTGCCGGCGTTGTCGGTCTTGACGTAGCTCTTCAGCTTGCAATAGATACAATGGAACAAAGAAATGAAAAGCTCACAAAAATGCGTGACCGTCTTATTGACGGCTTACTCAAAATTGAGCGTTCAAGAATAAACGGCGACAGAGTACGCAGACTTCCCTGCAATGTTAATATGTGCTTTGAGGGCATCGAGGGCGAAAGCCTGCTTTTAAGACTTGACCTAAAGGGTGTACAGGCATCATCAGGTTCTGCATGCACTTCGGGTAGCCTTGATCCGAGCCATGTACTTTTGTCAATCGGTCTTCCCCACGAAATCGCTCACGGAAGTATGCGACTTTCATTCTCTGATGAAAATACAGAAGAAGATATCGATTATATTCTTGAAATTGTTCCTGATATTGTATCTTACCTTAGATCAATGTCACCGCTTTGGGAAGCTATTAAAAAGAAAGAAGCACAGGAACAAGCAAATGCTTGATCAAATAAAGGCTTAGGAGGTTATGATATAATGGCATATTCAGAAAAAGTTATGGACCATTTTGCAAACCCACGAAATGTCGGCGAGATTGAAAACGCTGACGGCATTGGTGAAGTGGGCAACTCAAAATGCGGAGATATTATGAAAATGTATATCACAGTTGAAAACAATATTATTGTAGATGTTAAATTCAAGACATTCGGCTGTGGTGCAGCGATTGCTACAAGCAGTATGGCAACCGAAATGATTAAGGGCAAATCTATTGATGATGCTCTTAAGCTTACAAACAAAGCAGTTATGGAAGCTCTTGACGGACTTCCACCAGTAAAGGTTCACTGTTCTGTACTTGCCGAGCAGGCAATCAAGGCAGCAATTTCTGACTACTATACAAAACAGGGTATTGACCCTGAACCTATTGTGGGCAACATTCCGGAATGTGACCACTGTCATTAAGAAATTTATTGTTGCTTCATAAGTTAAATTTATAATGCAACTGTTGCGACCCGAAGATTTACTTCTCTTGTTAGGTAACAATCCATAATCTCTGTCCGAGTTTAGATAGAAATTATAATGTTTACTATTAAATAGAAGTATATCTTAGGGTCGCAAATTTTTTTATAAAATAATAAAACAAATTTTAAATGTTCTAAAAAAACAAAAAATTTCTGCATAAAATCTGCCTTGCTTTCAAACAATAAAAATGCAAATGTTTTGCTAAAATTATTTAATCAAGGGAGATTTTAGATATGAAGGCAACCGGTATTGTAAGAAGGATTGACGACTTAGGAAGAGTTGTCATACCCAAGGAAATAAGACGAACTCTGCGTATTCGTGAGGGCGACCCGCTTCAGACAACATTGACACCGTGGCTCAGCTTCTGCAAAAATATGAGCAAGTTGAACGAAAGGCTGAGGCTTGGGTAGTACATAATGACGGAGGATTTTGAGATAGCGGTGTAAATCAGAGAAGGTAAACCTTTGATTATGTCAAGTAAAATTTATTTTCACTTGACATAACTTTATTGACCGAATATAATAATAGTGAAAGGACGGTGAGAATTATGAAAACAGTTTCACAGATTGGCAGTACATTACAAAAGCAACCCGAGTGTCTTTTAATGGCTTCGGATATATATAAAAAGAGCTTCAACAACACAATCAGCGAAGAAGCGTACTATCAAACGCTCACGCGTATGTGTAAGCAAAAGGAATTGATTAGATTATCAAAAGGGATTTACTGTATTCCTCAAAAAACAAGATTCGGCATAGTTACACCATCCGAAAAAGAGATTATTAATTACTTTGTTGACAATGAGAATGGAGTTGTGCTCGGATACTCTCTGTACAATTCTATCGGTCTTACCACACAGGTATCGAAAACTGTTCATATTCTCTCCTCACGAATTGCTGACAAAAAAAGAAATCTGAATAATATCTATGTTGAAAAGCTGAATATGGTATTTACTGCTAAAAGAAAATCGGTAATATGTATGTTAGATATACTTTATAATTTCAAGAACATAGAAGATTTGAATTACAAAGCTTTTTTAATCTACTGCAAACAATTCGCAAGTGAATATAATGAATTTGAAACAGAGTATGTTATTGAAAAGACCGGTTATCCGAAATGGACTATTGCTTTCCTGGCTGAGGTGTTGAACTTCTTTAAAGTCAATCATTCACTCAACCAGTACCTCTCGCCTCTTTCCAAATACAACATTCCTAATATGGAGGATATCTATGAATCTGCACACTAAACCTGAAGATTTCCATGCGTTGATACAGCTATCGGCAAGATATAAAAACATCCCAGAATCCGCCGTAGAACGCGACTATTTTATTGTAATGGCATTACAGCGCCTTGCAGAGAGCGAGTTAGGCGACGCGTGTGTTTTCAAAGGCGGAACCTCACTAAGTAAATGCTATCCAAACTCCATAGAACGCTTTTCTGAGGATATCGACTTAACCTTCTATCAAACCGAAGGCTTATCAGATAAACAAATCGAAAGAAAACTGAAAGCAGTCGAAAAAACAATGACAGAAGGTTTCCAAACTGAGCCTATCCTTGTAGAAAGGAACAAACGAAACAAAAGCACATACTTCTGGTATGACGATGAAAACAATCGTGTAAAGTTAGAGATTGGTTCTTCCGTTCGACCCGAGCCTTTCAGCAAAAAGAGTTTGAAAATCTATATACAGGAATATCTTGAATCGCAACAACTTTTTGATGAAATCAGCAATTTTGAGTTAGTACCAGTAGAAATCAATACGCTGAATATTGAAAGAACTTTTATCGATAAAGTTATGTCTGTCAAACGCCATGCAATTTGCGGCACGCTTGATAAAAAAGTGCGACACATTTACGATGTCACCCGATTGTTTGAACTTGACGAGATTAAGCGGTTTCTTGATAACGGAGATGAAGTTAAGCGACTACTTCAGCTAACCAAAAACACAGATTCAGCCTATTTAGAAAAGAGAAACATTCCTAAAGAGTACAACCCTTTAGGGGCGTATAATTTTGATGCATGGCGTGACAGATTTGACACACGGATTAAAGATATTTATGAGCAGTTACACAAAAGTTTGCTCTATACAAACGAAAAACAAGATTTTAACAAAGCGGTATCTGCTTTTGAGAAAATCAATCAAAAGTTTATAGAGTCGGGGGAATAATCAAAATCATCCGTTCAAGGTAGATATTTCATAGAGAAGTTTATAAGTGAAATCATGGTAGTTAAAACGTCTGCAAAATGGATTTTACGCAAAATGAAGGATAAGGTAATTTTACCTTATCCTTCTGTTTTTTTCTTGTTAATGCAAACTACAGCCTTTTTCCATAAATTCAAAAATATATTTTCACTATTTCTCCTCCTCAAAAATGTAGAGATACAAATCTTCAAGGGTTGGTTTAACTGAAGTGCATTTATGGTTCTCTGGCAGATAATCACTTATCCTCACAGTGATTTTATCACCGCTGTGAACGAGGTTTGATACCCGATAGGTTGATTGAAAACGAGCTAAATCCTCTTTTTCAATCTCAATTTCAAAACCCTTATTCCTAATTTCATTTACGAGGTTCTGCGGTGTATCACATGATACAAGTCTGCCCTCTTTGAGCAAAAATTTTCTTTGCTATAAATTCGATATCCGACACAACATGGGTTGAAATAAGCACAATTCTATCGTCTGCAATCTCGCTGATAAAATTGCGTATACGGATATGCTTCTTCGAATCAAGTCCTGCCGTAGGCTCGTCAGGAATCAGGACTTCGGGATTATTTAAAAGAGCCTGCGCAATCAAACCGCGCTGTTTCAGCTCTCTCGAGAACGCTCCAAGCTTTTTATGCGCCGCCTAACTGAGATTTACCATTTCAAGCAAGGCGGTGATTTTTTCTTTTGATCGCACAGTTTTCTTAATATCTCTCTTATATCTTTCTTCAACACTCCATATATTTTTCCTTCTGAACTTAAGCGCAAATACGATACTATTCTCAATCACACAGAATTATACGAATACAAGCACGGCAAGATGTTAATGCACTTAAAGTTTTGTTTTGGGAGTATCCCCAATGAACTAACCCCTACGGCAATGCTTAGATACTACCGACAACGCAAAAGATTAACTACACAGCAGTTAGCCGAGAGTGCTGGAATTGTCCATGCCACACTTTTAATGTACGAGCGTGAACAGTTTCCGATACCATATCAAACTGCGGTAGCATTTGCAGATATTCTTGAAATTGATAGAAATTTGCTTTTTGATGACTTTGCTCAATTTATGGATTATTCCTACAACTACAAGTTGCGAGAAGTAAGGAAAACATACGGATTAAATCAAGCAGTTTTCGCTGAAAAAGCAGGCATAAGTTGGAGTATCTACTCTAAATGGGAAGGTGGATCACAACAGTCATCAAGAAAAATATATCAGCAATTGATAGCAACATATCCCGAAATAAATATATAAAAATACAGCGTATCTGCTATAAAAACGGCTACGCTGTATTTTTAATTGGCACATTGGTGTTATTGCCCGTTTTTCTGTAAAATAAAAGCACACTAAAACACAGGAGAAAAACACTATGGAAAAATCATTATTTGAACAAATGGGTGGTACTTATACGCAAATTGGAGATTGTCTGCTACCAAATCTTATCTTACCCGAACAACAAGATCAACCAATCGGAGTATGGGGACAGCGACACGCAATATATTTGAAACAACACCATAAAATTATTTATATGAACCTGTTGACAAGTGAGAAACTAAACGACTATCTTGTCGATATTGAAAATCAGGCTGAAAATATGTTTCTTCAACTCGTAAAACAACTGATGGGAAGCGAAAATATAACAGAAGAACTTAAGGCAAAAGATCAGATGGAATGGGTTGCGCAAATGAACAATGTTTGCATCAGAGCAAGAGAAATTGTAAATTCTAAATTGATTTTTATATAGTTAACTCCGCTACCAGATTTTAACTGGTAGCGGATTTTGCTTTATACTAAGCCAAAATATTTTTCAAAAAAGTCTTTTAACTTATCAATAACAGTTTGTTTTTTTAAAGCCCTATTTGAACCACCTGAAAATCTTGAAATTGGAGGTAATATTTTATCAAGATCTGTTCCTGTGGTTTTTATCCCACCGTCTCTGAATGAGTTTTCTATAAATTTTTGAGCTTCATCGTGTTTAAGTTTTTCATCTTTGATGATTATTTCCAAGTCCTGCTTTTTTTGCTTTTTGACAAATTCTTTCCAGTCCTTTTCAACATCTGTTTTTATTGTCATTTGGGCAACAAATCCCTCGATTAAGGCTTTTTTACTGCGCAACTCAACACTTGCATCTATTGATTTTTTAATATTAGCAAGAATTGTTTTATCCTCACAGTTTGATTCATGGTATTTGGCGACAAGCATCAAGATATAATCTATATTGACCTCGATCTGCTTAATAAGTTCGATTTCAAAGACAATATCATCGTTAATCCGTTCTTTTTCAATGTCACTTTTTTTAGTGTAATCTTGATATAAATCAATATAAATGCTTTGGTAATCCTGTAAATCTCTAACGGATACAGCATTATCGCTTTCAAAATCGTCAAAACATCTTAAAATATTTCTTAATTTTAAAATGCGACCAAACAGTTTAATAAATTCTTTTTCGTTATCCTCACCAACGATTTGACTGCTTATCGGAAATTCATTCACAAGTCTGGTTACAAGCTCGCTATAACCTTCAATATGTTTTCCGTTATCATCTTCATAGCCATTCATATATTCATTGTAAGTTTTTAGGATAACCATACCTCTTGCGTTTTTGTCTCCAAAAAGCGCTAAGGCGTTATTAGTAGCAATCTCAAGATTTCTAAAACAAACAATGTTTCCAAATGTTTTAACTGAGTTCAAAATACGATTGGTACGGGAAAACGCTTGTATCAAACCATGATCTTTTAAATTCTTATCTACCCACAAGGTATTGAGTGTAGCTGCGTCAAATCCTGTTAAAAACATATTGACTACGATCAACAAATCAATCTCACGATTTTTCATTCGTAATGAAACATCTTTATAATAGTTAGGAAATTTATCAGCAGATGTATCATAGCTAACATTAAACATCCTATTATAATCATCAATGGCACTGTCAAGAAAATCTCGTGAAGTCTGATCAAGACCGCTTGTGTCGAAATTCTCGTCTTGTAAGATATCATCCGGATCTTCTTCGTTTGGATTGAAACTGAATATTGTGGCAATATTTAATTTATGACCGGTTTCCTCCATTTGTTTTTTAAATTCATTGTAATATGCAATCGCTGCCGGAATAGATGCGACTGCAAAAATCGAATTAAAACCATTTACTTTTGCAGTTGTTTTTTGCTCTGATACAGTGTTATTCTTGGACTTCGCCATTTTTTCTACATTCGTAATCACTTTATGGTCATAATAAGAACGACTTTGATTGCGATAAGTTTTTTGCTCAAAATGTTCAAGAATATATTGTGTAATCTCAGATACCCTTTTAGGATCAATCAAAGCTTTTTCACGGTCAATTGCCTTTACTTGCTTGTCGTATAAAAGCTCAGGGTTTTTAATCGTGTTGATGTAATCGATTCTAAAAGGCAGTACATTTCCATCGTGGATAGCATCTACAATGGTGTATGCGTGCAGAGGTCTTACTTTGTTTCCGTTTTCATCCGGTTCACCGCCGAAAACCTGTGCTGTGGTACGCATATTCGGAGCATTGGAACTGTTCGAGTTTATTGCGAAAATAGGAGTGCCTGTAAAACCGAAAATATGATAATTTTTAAAGTGCTTTGTAATTGACTTGTGCATATCTCCAAACTGAGAACGGTGGCATTCATCGAAAATCATAACAATATGTTTATTATAAACTTCATGTTCTTTGTTCTTGGATATGAATTTATCTAACTTTTGAATGGTTGTGATGATGATTCTTGCATTATCATCTTCCATTTGTTTTTGCAGAATTTTAGTAGAGGTGTTGCTGTTAGCGGCACCTTTTTCAAATCTGTCGTATTCTTTCATTGTCTGATAGTCAAGATCTTTTCTATCTACAACAAACAATACTTTATCAATAAATTTCAATCCTTGAGCAAGCTGTGCGGTTTTAAAGCTGGTTAAAGTCTTGCCGCTTCCGGTTGTATGCCAAATATAACCGCCCGCATCTTTTCTGCCGGTTTTTTTGAGATTGGTAGAAACGATAATGCGGTTTAGAATTTTTTCAGTTGCTGCAATTTGATAAGGACGCATTACCAATAATAAATTCTCTGAAGTAAACACACAGTAACGAGTCAAAATATTAAGCAGGGTATGTTTTGCAAAAAAGGTTTTTGTGAAATCCACAAGGTCTGGGATGGTGCGATTTTTCTCATCCGCCCAATAACTTGTGAATTCAAAACTATTGGAAGTTTTTTTCTTTTTGGCGGCGTCTTTCTCTGCATTGTCTTTGATATGCTGAAATCTTGTTGTGTTAGAATAATACCTTGTATGTGTACCGTTGGAAATTACAAATAACTGTACATACTGATACAATCCGCTGCCAGCCCAAAAACTGTCACGCTGATATCGATTGATTTGATTAAACGCTTCTCGAATCGCATTGCCTCGTTTTTTTAGTTCAATATGCACTAACGGCAATCCGTTTACCAAAATTGTCACATCATAACGAGTATCATGCTTTCCGCCGTTTTCTTCATACTGATTTATTACCTGCAAATGATTATTATGGATATTTGATTTGTCTATCAGCTTGACGTTTTTTACATAACCGTTATCAATGGTAAGGTTTTGCAGATAATCTTCCTGTATTTTGCGGGTTTTCTCTACAATGCCATCATTTCCGTTTGAAATAACACCGTTATAAAAGTCGTTCCACTCTTTATCAAAAAAGGTGTAGTTATTCAATTTTTCAAGCTGAGCACGAAGATTGTCAATTAAGTCCTGTTTGCTTTTTATAGTAATGTATTCATAGCCCTGACTAACAAGGCGATTTATAAAATCCTGTTCAAGCGTCGCTTCGCTTTGATAGTCGGTGCTTTTTCTTTTTTCGGGTGTGTACTCAGCCACCACTGTACTTTCTGTAGAGCTTGCCACGATTTCAAAGCTATTCATTTTCCGGTGCCTCCTTTTTCTTAAAAGTTAAGACTTTATCTCGATAATATTCATATTGTTTTTGCCGTGCTTCAATTTCGGCAGACAAGCACTCACTGATATCGTTGCAAAGTTGATTGAAACGATAAAGAATATCAACAATACGTTGTTGCTCCGCAAGAGATTTATCCTGGTCTTCTGGATATGGAATTGGAATAGTTAATTTTTCAAAATCAGTTTTGTTAAATTTACTTTGCCCCATATTCGAAGTAACCTTTTTTAAATTTCTTTGAAAATCAGAAGACTCGAATATATATTTTAAATATAACAAATTAACCTTGCTGCTATGAATTAACAAGGCATTTTTAGCAAGAGCATTATATTTATAAGGTAGCTTTTTCGGATCGATATAATATACTTCTCCGCAATTTCCTACACTCGGCAAAACAATACAAGGCTCATTTAATTGAACTCTCCATAAATAATTATAAGAATGTTTTGATATATAGATAGGAGATTCATGTGTATAATTACACTTTATGTCAACCGTTCTAATAAGTTGTGCGTAATCTGGTTTTGATAAATAAGGGACATTTTTAGCAACTTCGGCAAAAGAACCTGCTGCAGCAAAATTAGTTATTTTATCACAAACCCCTTTTACCGGATGCAATTCACTATGTTTAATCGAATTCAAAACATTATCTCTATAATACTCATACTGCTGTTTTCTCGTGGTAAGTTCAGTAGTGAGTTCAGCAGTAAGTTCAGCAGTGAGTTCTGCAAATTCGTCTAATATACGGGCAATCTCTTCTTGTACTGGTAAGGGAGGAAGAGGAATTTTAAATTTTGAATATTTTTCGATCCACTGACGAGTATGATCCACCGGAATATATTGAATGTTTGTCATTACATGATATAAATATCTAAAATCCGCATCATGAGGACTATCTTTTTTTAACCTTAACATCTTCATTGCAGAAGATTTTACTTTAAAATTAAAGCTAACCCAATGAAAAGAAGTGGTAAAATCATCAAAAATTATAACTGGATTCCCTTGCGATGCTTCATATATACCTGTACTCTCATTAGTATACCCTAAAATAAAAGATTGCCCTGCCGTTAAAACCGGAATCTTAAAATCATCATTATATTTAGTATCTTTTACAATATATTTGGTGGGCTGTTCATAATCTATAACTGTATATAAAAAGTCAAATTCAACACCATCAGGACAAAATTCATTGATAAGCTGTTCTAATTTACTCATTTTCCTCACCTCCTGTGCTCCACCCTAAAGTCCCGATAGCTTCCATTAGCTCTCGATTGGTTTTAATTTTTTCTAATACACCTGTAACTAAACGATAAAAAGCATTAAATTTTAATAGAGCTTCTTTTTCGCTACAACGACCGTGCACTACGCCACTTAATTCTCTAAAAAGTCTGTAACCATTATTGGAAAACTCCTCAGGGATTATATTGCGTTTTTCATTAACTTCTTTAAGATATCTTTCTGTTGATTTATGTTGTGTTTTCCCGTTTTTATCAACAAAAGTATCTAATATGTTTTCGGTTGTTCCTACTTGTTTAATAACTGATTCAAAAACTGATCTCAAGTATACAACAGAACCTGCTCCAAACCCCTCTCTTGAAGCTCTTTTGGACTTTTCAAGAAACTCTGTAAAATCTCCGTATTCACTGTTGATAAGTGCAACATTTTCTGAAAACTTTTCCGTTCTTTTCAGTATTCGTATTTCAGGTGCAGCAAGAGTAATATCGTTTTTGCTTTCAACCAAGAACCATACCCGAACCGTGGTTCCGCAATTACAAGATAAAATACCATCAATGCTAATTAAAGTTTTACTTTCAAAAATGCAACTTATTTTACCTACCGAGTAAAATGTACGGATATCATCACAAATTCTACAATAATAGTTCAGTGCAATATTGCAGTTCAACAGTTTTTCTTGTTGTCCTATTTTTCCCTTTTTATTAACTAAGAAACCCTCTACTTGTTTGTATTCATCAATTGGAGGCTTGGAAAGTATGTCACCTAACGTCATATTTTCGCCTCCTTAATTGCAGCAATAATCGCATCAATTTCGGTACGCAATGTGTTTTCATGCTGAACAATCTGAGATATTTGCTCATTAAGAACAGATATATCAATAACTTCTCTTGTGTCCTCGCTTTCTACATAGGTTGATACGGAAAGATTATAATTCGCTTTTTCAATATCTTCCTGTTTAACAAGTGCAATAAAGTGATCTATTGATTTTCTGCTCTTATAAGCGTTTAATATTTTTTTAATATTTTCCGGAGCTAATTTGTTGCTATTTGTAGCTTTGGCAAATTCTTTTGAAGCGTCAATAAACAAAGTGTTGTTATCTATTTTAGATTTTTTGAGCACCATAATACAGGTTGCAATGCTTGTTCCATAAAATAGATTATCAGGTAGCTGGATAATACATTCAATGTAGTTGTTATCAATTAGATATTTTCTGATTTTTTGTTCTGATCCGCCACGATACATAATACCGGGAAAGCAAACAATAGCTGCTGTTCCGTTTGTAGCAAGCCAATGCAAGCAATGCATAATAAACGCAAAATCTGCTTTTGATTTAGGAGCAAGCACACCTGCAGGAGAAAAACGCGGATCATTAATCAATGTTCCGTTATCAGAGCCTTCCCATTTAATAGAGTAGGGCGGATTTGAAACGATAGCTTCGAAAGGTTCTTCGTCCCAATGTTTAGGATCAATTAAAGTATCGCCGTGTTCGATGCTGAATTTATCATAACCTATGTCATGCAGGAACATATTTATACGACACAGATTATAAGTGGTAATGTTAATTTCCTGACCGAAAAAGCCATTTCGAACATTATCTCTACCAAGAATCTTTGCAAACTTCAAAAGTAATGAACCGCTACCCACAGCAGGATCATACACTTTATTGACTTCTGTTTTCATATTACCTTTGTTATCAAGAAGCGAAATGTTTGTAAGCAACTCGGATACCTCTTGTGGAGTGAAAAATTCACCACCGCTTTTGCCGGCATTGGAAGCATACATACTCATCAGATACTCATATGTATCGCCAAAAGCATCAATGGAATTATCTTGATAATTACCAAGATCCATATCCCCAATAACTGTAATTAACCTTTTAAGTCGTTTGTTTCTCTTAATAACGGTTGGACCAAGCTTATTGCTGTTCACATCTATGTCGTCAAACAGTCCTTTAAAATTATCTTCACTCGGAGTGCCAATAGCTGACGCTTCAATATTTTTAAAGTTAGTCTGTAATATTTCATTTAAGTTTTCGTCCAATTCTGCGACTTCTACTTCTTTTCCGCCTTTTTCTGCTTTTTCTTTAGCGTATTTATCTGCTTTTTTAATTTTGTTTAATAAATTACCAAACAACTCACTTGGCAGAATAAAGAATCCTTTCTCCTGTACCATATCATCTTTGATGCGTACTGCTATAGCATCATCAATTTCAGCATAATTAAATTCTTTATTTCCGGATTCCCACTCTCCTTCATTTATGTAATCCGTAATGTTTTCAGAAATGTATCTATAGAACAACATACCTAAAACATACTGTTTAAAATCCCAACCATCAACGCTACCTCTAAGTTCATTAGCAAGCGCCCATATTGTACGATAAAGTTCCGTTCTCTCTTGTTCTCTTTTATTATTACTCATCTTTACATTCTCCATTCTTTAATAATTTTTCGTAGTCTATACCATTTCGCAATTCTCTGCACAAATCTTTATTTTTTAGTGTTTGCGCAATATCAGCAGGCACTTCATTTCGCTCTTGTGCAGCTAAATCAAAAAACAACGCTATTTGTTCAGGCTTGGGCTTTAATAACTGAAGCATTGCAAATTGTCTGTCAGGAGGAGGCGGATTGACTTTACCGCTTAAAATATCATAAAAGTAGGGCTTCTTTATGCCAAGTGCGGTGTAAAACTTGACATTTGATAAATCTGCCTCTTTTATCATTTGCGCAAGCAAATTGCAGAACTTCATAGGAGCATCAACAATCAAGTAATCACCACCATTTCTAAATTAGTATGTAAGTTTACATACTAACATACTATCATATTTAAAAACAAATGTCAATCTAAAAGCCTCTGAATATGGCTTTTGCGTCAAATTCATTGGTTTTTTGGCAAAAAATTTTAGTTTGTCTGTCCGAATGATTCGGGAAATCATTTCAGATTATAATTGCAAACCATTACCTGGACGGCTATGCCGGAGCTCGTCCATCTCATGCTGCATGGCAGGGACAAATCGCCAGTCTAAGCGGTCGTCGCAGATATCTATCCTTGGAGGATATCGGCTACGGCACAGGAGATGGCTTCAAGAGTTGGAACTGTCGTCATTACTGGTACCCATATTTTGAAAGCAGCAGAAAAATGTATTCTGTTAAAGATTTAGCTAAATTTGAGCTGAAAGATATCGAATTTCCAGACAGCTCTATGCACACACTCTATGAAATTGAGCAGTACCAATGTTCTTATGAGCGCAAGATCCGCGAAACAAAATACTGTTTTAAAACGTATTAAAGGACGTTTTATCCTATCTTACAATGACTGCGATTTTATAAGAGGAGAATATAAAAACTTCAATATTCGCTATGTTACGCGTAATAATCTCCTCCCTGCCGGAAATTGCGACAGAGGAGCATATAAAGAGGTTATCATAAAAAATTACTAATATCGCAATAATATTACTAAATCATGTATTTAATTACTGGTTTTGTCATTATAATACATGAGGCGTTATTATGTTACGGATTAATCTTTCAACAATTTTAGGTTCAAAAAGAATTAGTCAGGCTGAGTTAGCACGAAAAACAGGAATTAGACTAGCAACCATAAATGAAATGTATTACGAATTATGTGAGCGTGTTAATCTTGAACATATTGAAAATATTTGTGAAGCACTTAACTGTGATATATTAGATTTATTTGAGTATGTTCCAAATAAGGCTAAGTTTACAGCCAAAAAACTTATTGTTGAAAGTCATGGTAACCAAAAAAGCATAAGATATTAAAAAAAGCCTTGCAAATGGAAAAATCCGCAAGGCTTTTTACTATTATGCAGAAATATTTCTGCATAAATATTCTTTTTTTACTTTCTTATATTTTTTGTGAAAACTTTTTTTCATTTTGCGCGAAAAGCTACACTGAGAAGTATTTTAATAGGGGTTAATTTGTTTAAGCACTACAAATTGCGAGAAACGGCTTGTGTTACGATATTATATTTCTCGTATTCGTATAGCGAAAGCAGACATAAATCAGGTGTAGGCGATTTGTGGCGGCGAGAGAGGCGGGTTTGAGTAAACTAATTGTTTGGTATGTCCTTTCGCTTGCGGTTTGGGAAGTATGCCTCGTTCCATTCGATGTATTCTTCGAGTGTAATTTTGCCGTTGGAGCAGTCATCACGCTTTGAAATTGCAGCGTACTTCCATTTCTTAAAATCAGGTTCCTTGATTTGATTGACTTTTACGCGCGCCCAATAGCGGCGGTAATACTTTCGATAGATTGGCAGGGTCTCGTTCTCTGCCATTTTTATTTTGTAATTTTCTTCGGCGGCGAGGTCGCGACAGGAACGCATTTCTCCGAAGTGAGTCCGATTGCAATACCGCGCATCATAGTTACCCTTGACGGTAAAATACTGTCCGCAACGTTCGCAACATTTCAGCTTGACATCGTACTCCATCAGTTTATTAAATTTTAACTCCAAAAACTCTGAAAGGCTCTCGCTACGATATCGGATAACAGGATTGTGGTTATAGTTATGAAAATACATTAATGTATTCGCATCAATGTCGTGCTCCTCTGCAAATTCAGCAAGCGCTAACGTATCATAATTCGTCGGTTCTTTTCTGTTCCCCGTTATCAATCGCTGCTCTTGGTTAAACTGAACTAAAGTCGGCATTTTATTTATCTTTCGATAGAGATAATATCGTGCGGCAGGCGACATGTCCCCCAACACTTCAGGATAAAAGTTTTTTTCAAAACAAAACTCCAATAAATACTGATACTCTTCCTGTAGTGTTTTCAGATACTTATAATAGTCAAACATAGCTTCTGACAAATCCGCATCCTGTTTGATAGACGGCGGAAACATTGCTGAAGCCGTTGAGCCAAACGCTAAGTGGTTTATTAATTTCTTATAGGTGCGATAAATAAGAAAACGATTTATATTCTCCTGTATCTCACTTTCCACGTTGGATAATTCTATCTCATCAAATTTATATAATCTGCATCTGACTTCCTCATACAAAGAATCGAAATCGGCATACACAAATTCAAATAATGCTTCGCCCAAGGGTAATGTGACGACACTTCCGCTGAGAGGATTGTTTTTCTGTTGCGGTTCGATATCGGGATGCTGATTGTAAAAAACTCGTTCAAATTCATCAATCTCTGTTGAGTCAATCGGAAATCGAATGTCATCTAAGAACTCTGAATTATTATCAACGCTATGCACCTGCAAAGATTTCATCTGCTCCTCTGCTTCAATGCACAGCGCAACAAATTCATCATCAGCGGTTTTCATAAGTTGCGTTGTATTGTTCTCAGGATGGAACGAAGCATAGACCATACCATCATCAAACGCAACATTCTCTGTTCCAATTCTTTTCAACAGATATTCTTCATAGTCGGTTAATTTGTATTTTGATAAATCCATAAACGCACCTTCATTTTGTACAATCCAAATTTCTTTATAAATCAACAATTCATCTAAGTCTAATTTATATTGTACAAATCTATTGTAAGTTTGTCAATCATCGCTATAATAAAAATCAAGGACGTTCTAAGAAAAACAAAAGAGGTGCTAAATTGAAAAAATACAAAGATTATTTTATGTTACCGAACAAGATTTTTGAATTAAAATTGAAACCGAGAGACTTCATTGTGTATTGCTGTTTAATTCGTCACAAAGATAACGAGAATCATACTTGCTATCCCTCACGCAAATTGATAGCACAGGAATGCTGTATCACACCGAGGACGGTTGATAAGGCGTTGGCGAGTTTACAAAGCCTTGGAATGATTCATTTGCAAAACAGAAAAAGAATGAACGGCAGCAACACGACCAATCTCTACACGGTTACAGTGCTGTTAGAAAACGCGGCGTAAATTACTATGTGTACTGTAAACTCTGCTTTACAAATAACTATACCCATAGAACTATATAGAGTTCCAACAGAACAAGAGAAAAGTACAGTTTAGAAATTTCAGAAAATCAGAGAATTTCGCTCGGTCGAAAAGAAAGCAGGAGAAAGCCCGACGCCTATTTGGGGCGCCGGACGAACCACAACAGCCGGCAATGCCGACTGTTAAGCCGTTTTTCGGGGTTTTGTTGTCTCAAAAAATAGGAGTCAATTATAAGGCTTAGCGCTTTTGACGGCGCTTTCATAGGAGATAAACCTAGAAAAAGCCAGCGTTCAAGCCAAAAACTAACAGCGCTTTGACTGACGTAATCGGAAAATCAGGGAGGTTTTGAATGTATAACGAGGACAAAAAGGAACGATTCACTTTGTGGATGAATCACTCCACTTTCGATAAGGTCGAGAAGATTTATCGCGAAGATAACTGCGAAAAGAAAAGTGAATTTATTGAAAAAGCGGTTAATTTTTACTGCGGATATTTGAATATGAACAAGAGCGAAGAATTTCTTTCTCCCGTTCTTAATGATGTAATTAAAAAGCAATTTACTCAAAGCAATAAAAGAATCAGCAGACTGATTTTCAAATTGGCTGTTGAACTTGCTATCACAATGAATATTGTTGCTTTCAATCAGGGAGTAGATAAAGAAGTTCTCAAAACCTTGCGCGGTGAGTGCGTAAAGGAAGTTAAGAAAACGAACGACATCTTCACCTTTGATGACGCGGACGATTGGCAGAAAGGATTGTGATTAATTGAACAAGAAAAGTTAATAATAACCAGTGAGGTGATTTCTTGAGAATCGAGGTAAAGGAAAAGCCTTGCAAGATGGTTTTGTTTTATCTGAACCACAAAGAAGCCGCCGACCAAAAACTGCGGCAATCTCTTAAAGAGAATGCGCGGATATGGAAAGAGCAGTCTTTTCTTTCTGTGGTGGTGGAATCGGGAGCAGATGATTTAGAGGACTCTCTATACTGCTTGATGAAGCAAAACCGCAAGGCTGTCGCTGAAAAGCTATCGGCGTAAATTCGAGTGCGACCGCGCTCGAATACATAAATTCTTTTACCAATTATTTCATCTGGCTATTATAAAAATCGTGTGATACAATGTTGTCAACAAACATATCGGAGACGATAATATGACGGAAAAATTCTATATTGCGGCGTACTGCCGTATCTCAGTGGACGATGAACTGAATAAAGAAAACACCTCTATTGAAAACCAGAAAGCAATCATCGAGGACTATGTAAGACAAAACTTTCCTAACTCGGAGCTTGACTTCTACGAGGACAGGGACAAAAGCGGATACACCTTTGAGCAACGAGAAGGCTACCAAAAGCTAAGGCGCAAGCTGTTCAAAAATCAATACGACATTCTGATTATCAAAGACCTTTCAAGATTCTCCAGACGAAACGGTGCGGGCTTGGTAGAACTCGAAGCTTTGCGTGATGAAGGAATACGGATTATCGCAATCGGCGACGGAATTGACTATCCGACCAATGACGACTGGCTACGGATTCAAATCTACTTCTTCATGAACGAAATGCCTGTCACCGACACCTCAAAAAAGGTGCGGAATGTTATCAAACGGCGACAGCAGGACGGCAAATGGATATGCTCTGTTCCCTATGGCTATGTGATTACGAATAGCAAAACGATGGCATTTGAGGTGGAACATACTGAAGCGGTGGTCGTGCAAAAGGTGTATGAGTTGTACAATCAAGGCTGGGGATACAAGAAAATCGCTAACTACCTGACAGACCAACACATTCCCACACCGCGAATGAACGAGCGAGCAAGAAAGGAAGCGCGCGGCGAGGAGTGTCACCTAAAAGCAAAGCCGCAGTGGAGTATTGCAACCATTCAAGGGATTTTGACAAACGACTTTTACATCGGTACACTCCGTCAGGGAAAATACACGCGCAAGAAAATCAACGGACAGGACATTAAAAAGGACGAGAGCGACCACATTGTATTTCTTAAAAACCACGAGCCGATTATCGACTACCGTGTGTTCGCAACCGCGCAAAATGCAATGAAGGAGCGAACCAAAAGCAACTATAGAGGTATCAAAAAATTCACCAACGCATACTCAGGCTTGATGGTCTGCGGCGACTGCGGAAGTCCGATGTTCCCGATGAGCAGAAGCGATATGAAGGAAGCATACCGCTGCGGAGAGTATCACAAGCGCGGCACAAAAGCCTGCACAAGCCATCACATTCGCGTGGAAACTCTCGATGCAATTGTCAAGGAGTATCTCCGAATGGTGTGCGATACCTCTTCGGGAATGATTGATAAACTGCAACAAACCATCGCCGAGGAAGAAAGTCATATTCAATCAACCAACAATACGCTTGACCAATTGGAAGAAATGATTGCCGATACCAAAGCAGAGAAAAAGGCTCTCATACGGCAATGCGCACGAGACATTGCCCGAAAGCCAAATCAGGAAAACGATATTCAAGAAACCTATGACGAGCTGATTGCGGAGTGTGACGAACGGATTGAAGGACTTCAAAATCAAATCAAGATGACCTACGATAAACACAACACTGTAATTGAGGCCAACCGAACCGCAAAGCTTGCGATAGATCTTTTCAATGAAATACTGGACAAGGAGAAGTTAGAGAAAAACGACCTTGAACTGCTGATTGAGAAAATCTACATCTACGAGGATCACATTCACATTAAGCTAAAAAATGATATTGACAGTATTCTGAAAAGCGGTACGGAAAAGCTCTCAACGGTTAAAACACAAGACCGTAAAAACGCACCCGATAAGGTATTTTCTGTCAATGTTATCAGTGACGGCGACCCGTTGGAAATTTACACTGCAACCGACGGTGAGGTTATTTTTAAGAAATACTCGCCCGTTGGTGAACTTTCTGCCTTTGCAGGTCAATATGCAGATGTACTTGCACGCATAAGCGCATTGCCAACTTTGATTTGCGACAAAGATCATGTGGTAGCTGCCTCAGGTGTTTCTAAACGAGAGTTTCTGGAACGCAGAGTAAGCACTATTTTGGAAAGCTATATGGAAAACCGAAAAAGTTATGCCGCAACTCAGCAAAGTGCAAACAGTGTACAACCGATTGAGGGTGTAGAACACAGTGCCGCTGTAATTTATCCGATTATCGCATCAGGTGATGTTACGGGTGCAGTCGTTATGCTCAGCGGTGAGAGTATGAAAGTACCGTCAAACACTGAAATTAAGCTTGCACAGTCAGCAGCTGCATTCTTAGGCAAGCAAATGGAAGAATAAACAGCCAGTTGGTTGCACCTGTCCGAGTAGATAGAGTTTATTTTTTATAAACCTTTTGTGCCCGACTGTTATGTACAAGCAATTTCCTATAAAATAAATTTTAACATGCTCTCTTTAGCATTAAAAGCTATTTCATGAACACCATTACAGTGACTTGTGAAATAGCTTTTATTTTTATGTATACCAAAATATATGCCAAAAGACCTGCTTTTATATAAACAAGCAGGTCTTTTGACAAAAATATGAAATGGTATTAACTGTTTAATAGAATCAGGCAAGTGCTGCACCAAGTGCCTTGCAATTTGCTGTTGCTTCATCATCAGGAACATCATTGCAAATTACACTTTCCGAAACAAGGTTTGCTCCTTTTGTTTTGCAAGTGTCCTCCCAATTACGCATCCACTCTCCGTCGCCCCAGCCGTAAGAACCAAATAGGGCAACATTTTTGCCTGTAATATCACATGCGTTAAATGCAGGTTCAAACTCGCTGTCTTCAAGTTCCTCTGCTCCCATTGCAGGACAACCAAAGGCGATTGAATCATATGTTGAAACTGTCGATATGTCAAAATCAGAAACATTAGTAAGTGTTACATCGGCACCCTTTTCTTTTGCACCTTCTGCAACAGCATTAGCCATTGCCTCTGTATTGCCTGTTCCTGTCCAAAATACTACTGCTACTTTACTCATTATTACTCAAACCTTTCGCTTCATTTTAAAGTGGTCACAGTAAGCTTTTGAAGAGTTGTTCCCTGTAACCATTTGGAATAATAGATGTCAGAACATTTTCTAAATTTATTGAACTTCTTTACAGCCTGTTCTTCATCGCCGTAGACCTTCCAAAGCCCTGCACATTTGCAGCCGCTTCCCTTGTGAAGAATAAATCCGTAAACATCCTCGGGAGGATAACCAAGGAAAAGTCCTATTTCATGCGGAAACTCAGTACAAGTGCTCACTCTTTGCTTGAGTTTTGCAATGCAGCTGTTCATATCAAGTGAATGGTAGCCCTGATTTTTAAGCAGCTTGCAAGCGTATTCATCAGATAAATCAGAGGCAAGCAAGGAAGGACGAAAAACATAAATTAAAACCCTGCCATTGCCAAACTTTAGTGGTATCACCTGAACGCCCTTATTGCTGAAAATTCTGTTTAGCCTTGCAATGAAATCTTTAAGTTCTTGTTTGGTGTTATAATTTGTGCTAAACAGGTTTCCTGTTTTAATTCCGGCAAGAGTAGGCGAACAGTGTTTAATAATTAAATCTTCTGACATCTGCTTACTCCTTTTGATAATTGATAGTTGATAAACCACAAATATTATCTGCGAATCTCTTTAGAAATTGAGTTAGTGCTTACTAACTTAGTTTCTAAGGAAAAACATCTAATAAGATGTTTCCCTTTTGCAAGTATAAATATACCACTATGTAAATAATTATTCAGCTCTTGCAGGACGATATATGCTCCATTCAGACAATAATTTTTTGCAGTAAATTAGGGACAGCTTTCTACCGTCCCTGAAAGGAGAAGAGATATTATGAATAATTACCCGGCAAAGTAATTATTATTTAATATCAGTGTCGGAACCACACAAACACTGTATGAACAAACTCTCTGTATCTGTTCAACAATTAAATTATATCACCATTATTTTATATTAACGGCTCTCAATAGACATTTTATAATCCATTCAGACATAAAGTTTTCGAAATTCGTTTGGTGTGACATTCATAAACTTTTTAAATGCACCTGCAAACTTACTTCCGTTTGTATAACCCACGCTACAGGCAATATCAAGCACACTGCGGTCAGTCTCTTTCAACAAGACAGCTGCGGTCTGCATCTTATAATTGTTAATAAAAGTGTGTATCGTATCGCCATAAACACCTTTAAAACATATTTTTAAAGTAGTTTGAGAGATACCAAACATATCCGCAAGCTGAGGAATTGTGATTTGCTCGTCAATATGCCTGATAAGATATTCCTTTGCTTGTTTAGTCGCAATTACTTGTGAGCGAGAAAAATACTTTCTCTCTTCGTCATTTGTAATCTCAAGAGCACTTAAAAAAAGTAGCAGTTCAAGTACTTTGACTTTTAGATATCCCTTTCTTATGTTTCCAGGCACAGAGTAAAGTTCTGAAAAAATGTGTTCAATACTTTTGTTCTCTCGCATTATAGTATATGTTTTATCTGAGCAGAATTTTTTGACAAGCTCTGTCGGAGTAACAAAAACATCATCAAGCACACATGAAAGGCATCGAGGGACTCTTGTCATGTCAATCATCACTGATATTCCATGATAGTGACCAATCGGAAAATAGCTGTTGCGAATATCTTTGCCTCTTTTCTGAATTGAAAGGTCACCGGACGAGAGATACAGATATTCACCGTTTTTGTATTCAAACTCAACTCTTCCCTCCTGGCAGTGGTTAACCTCAAGAATTTCTCTGCCTTGTATAAGTTCAATTTCACAAGTTTGTGCGTGCATATCGTAATATACAAGCTCAATACCCTCAA
This sequence comes from Ruminococcus sp., assembly GCA_022510955.1. GTDB lineage: Bacteria > Bacillota > Clostridia > Oscillospirales > Acutalibacteraceae > Ruminococcoides. The sequence goes on from JAFLSM010000018.1 coordinate 24,841, forward strand.
AAAGCGGATAGCAGGTAAGTATGCAATCATCTGGATTTCGCTTTGATTTATAGACTGTTGCACCGTTAGATTGCTCGGTGATTACATCACTTGATACAAAAATACTATTGTTTGTTTGGTTCATAATTACAGTTACTCCTCGACTTTCGTAACACTGTATTCTTCTGTGCTTAAGACTTTCAAGTACTCATTGCTAATAATACTTTCAATAGATAAATTTTAATATAAATATGGGGATGCAAATTTGCACCCCCATATATTAACCTTTGTTATGGCAACTTTGACTCGCCGGACAGCTACTACAGCCACATCCGCAGGAGGATTTGCCTTTTTTCTTGTTTTTCGCCATTCTTATAATCACAATACCTACTACTGCCACAACAACTGCTGCAACAATAATTGTACCAATATTGTTAATAATCCAATCTAGCATTTTTATTCCTCCCAAATTTATATTTGCAAGTTGTTAAACTCTCTTTGTCTTAAGTCTGTTCGACTCTTTATATGGCTTTGCAAGCATAAAAATTGCAAATACAATAACAAGAACTGCAAGAATAATGCCGATAATATTTGCAACACTTGCAACAAATGCACCTGTAACAATCAAACCAATCTGATTAACCACAAGAGCAACAGAATAAGCAAATGCACACTGATAGCCTACAGCAAACCAGAACCATTTTGCATTGTTCATTTCTCTTTTGATAGCACCCATAGCGGCAAAGCAAGGAGCACAAAGAAGATTGAATGCAAGGAAAGAATAACCGCTGATTACTGTGAATGTATCGGCAAGGTTTGCATATACCGAAGCATCGCCTGATGTGTATAGAATACCCATTGTACCAACAATGTTTTCTTTTGCAACAAGACCTGTAATAGCCGCAACAGTTGCCTGCCAGTTGCCCCAACCAAGCGGTGCAAAAAGCCAAGCGATTGCATTACCGATAATTGCAAGAATACTACTGTCAATCTGATCTTCGGCAAGCATTTGGAATGTACCGTCAACCCAACCAAAGTATGTTGTAAACCAAACGACAATCGTTGAAAGAAGGATAATTGTACCTGCCTTCTTGATGAATGACCAGCCACGCTCCCACATTGAACGAAGAACACTGCCTACTGTTGGAAGGTGATATGCAGGGAGTTCCATTACAAACGGAGCAGGATCTCCGGAGAATATCTTTGTCTTTTTGAGCATAACACCCGAACATACAATAGCAAAAATGCCAAGGAAGTATGCTGATGGAGCAACCCATGGAGCTCCTCCGAAAATTGCACCTGCTATCATTGCAATGAAAGGAAGCTTTGCACCGCAAGGGATAAATGTAGTTGTCATAATAGTCATTCGGCGATCACGCTCGTTTTCGATTGTACGAGATGCCATAATACCGGGAACACCGCAACCTGAGCCGATAAGCATTGGAATAAATGATTTACCCGAAAGACCGAACTTGCGGAAAATTCTGTCCATTACAAATGCTATACGAGCCATATATCCGCAGCCTTCGAGGAATGCAAGGAAAATAAACAGTACGAGCATCTGTGGAACAAAGCCGAGAACCGCACCAACACCTGCTACAATACCGTCAAGAATAAGACCGTTAAGCCAATCTGCACAATTCAATGCGTTAAGAGCATTTTCAATAAGAGCAGGAATGCCGGGTACCCAAACGCCGTAATTTGCTGGGTCGGGCTCATCAAAACCATTTTCTTCAAAGTAAGCAACTGCATCAAGGTATGATAATGAGTTTGTTGACTCTTCTGCTTCTTCTGAAAGATTTTCAGGAATTGCACTATAGTAAACATCAATGTTATCCTCAGCAAGAGTTTCTTCGTCCTCTATAGTGTATTCTGTTTTTTCTTCTGTTGTTGTAAATGCCTTTAATTCTGCAAGTACTGCATCAGCATCAAAAGCCTCGTCTTCAAGGTCAAGACCAACAAAAGCATCTACTGCATTGCAGGCATCTGTAAACTCATCTGCCGCCTCTTCGTACTTTCCTGCACTTATTCCAAACAGATGCCAGCCATCTCCGAAAAGTCCATCGTTTGCCCAGTCAGTGAATATACCTCCGACTGTTGTAACAGAAACATAATATACAATAAACATTACTAACGCAAAAATCGGAAGGGCCGCCAAACGGTTTGTTACAACCCTATCAATCTTATCTGATACTGAGAGTTTATCTTTGTTTTTCTTTTTGTAACAACCATCAATGATTGAAGCTATGTACAGATATCTTTCGTTTGTTATAATGCTTTCTGCGTCATCGTCAAGCTCATTTTCAGCAGCCTTGATATCATCTTCAATGTGCTTTTTAACGCTATCACTCAAATTAAACTGTTCAAGTACCTTATCGTCACGCTCAAAAATTTTGATGGCATACCATCTTTGTTGTTCCTCTGGCATTTCATGAACAGCAGCTTCTTCTATGTGAGCTATTGCATGTTCAACAGCACCGCTAAAGCTGTGCATAGGGATTGTCTTTGTTGACTTTGCAGCCTCAACAGCCGCCTCTGCTGCTTCCACTACACCTGTACCCTTAAGAGCAGAGATTTCAACTACCTTGCAGCCAAGCTGACGAGAAAGTTCATCTGTGTTTATTTTGTCGCCGTTCTTACGAACAATATCAATCATATTTACTGCAACAACAACTGGAATTCCAAGTTCTGTAAGTTGAGTAGTAAGATAAAGGTTACGTTCAAGGTTTGTACCATCAATAATATTAAGAATTGCATCAGGGCGATTTCCAATGAGATAATTACGGGCTACAACCTCTTCAAGTGTATAAGGTGAAAGTGAGTATATACCTGGCAAGTCAATAACGCTTACGCCGTCATGCTTTTTTAGCTTGCCCTCTTTCTTTTCTACTGTTACGCCGGGCCAGTTACCTACAAATTGATTTGAACCCGTAAGTGCGTTAAACAAAGTTGTTTTACCGCAGTTAGGGTTACCGGCAAGTGCAATTTTAATTTTGTTATCTCTCATACCAAACTCCTCCTTCGTTAGCTTTAGCTAACTACATGTTATAGTAAGTCGACTAATTATCATCGTCTTACTCTACCTCAATAATCTCAGCGTCTGCTTTTCTAAGTGAAAGCTCATAGCCTCTTACAGTAATTTCAATAGGATCACCAAGAGGAGCAACTTTTCTTACATAAATCTCAACACCCTTAGTAATGCCCATATCCATAATTCTGCGTTTTACGACGCCTTCGCCGTGCAGTTTTACAACCTTAACGGTTGAGCCGACTTTTGTCTGCTTTAAAGTGTTCATTGTCATTCTCCTATATCTATAAGGGCCCTGCCCTAAATTTGACTTATATTAAAAGCATCTTAAACATACCCAAATTAAACCATTATTTTTTGTGCCATTTCACGGCTGATTGCAACACGAGTTTCTTTTACTACAACAATAAGGTTGCCCGAATTTGATGTTATTAACTTAGCCTTGCCGCCAACAACAAAACCAAGGTTTTCAAGATGCTTTTTTACACTTGGGTTGCCCCCTATTTTTTTTATTGTATAATCTTCGCCTGTAACGGCAAGTGCCAATGGTAACATACTATGCTCCTTTTGTTAGTTACAACTAACCAACGATTACAAATATTATTTAATTCCAATAGTAAAAGTAGTCGGTGGGCTACAGCTTCCCGAGCAAATAACCACATATAAAAACGCTCTTTTGTTTCCAACAGTTTCAGAGTAAATACTATAAAGTTAAACATTTAAGTTAGCAGTTGCTAACAAACGAATTAAAAATACGGTTAGCCACTACTAACCGTATTTTATATTACAGTATTTTCTTGATAATGTCAATAGAAATTGTCAAGAATTTTAACTAAATAAGATTTTTAGTAAATTGTATAATAATCGAGTTAGCTTATGCTAACATATTTGTGCAAACTATAATTTCGCACGAACTTCTGATTGATTTATACTTCAATTTATGATATTATATAAAAGAAAAGTTATGAATACTTTTTAAGGAATATCTTTGGAGGAATATCATAATGATACTCAAGGAATCAGGCGAGATGTATCTTGAAACAATATATGTGCTTAGTAAAAAGAGCAATTATGTGCGTTCTATAGATGTTTGTGAAGAAATGGGATATTCAAAACCAAGCGTCAGCCGTGCTGTAGGACTATTAAAAGAAGGCGGTTATCTTACTGTTGGAAATGAAGGGGCATTAAACTTGACACCTCTCGGTAAAGAAATCGCTGAGAAAACATATGAGCGTCATACTGTGCTGTCAAAGCTGTTTATGTCACTTGGGGTTTCTGAAGAAGCCTCTACTGCTGATGCTTGTAAGATTGAGCATGTCATTAGTGATGAAACATTCGATGCATTGAAAAAGCATTTAAATGAGCACTTGAACAGATGATATTACAAAACTTTGAATTAACAAAACACTGTTTAGTAAAACTAAGCAGTGTTTTTTACTTCACAGGAATTTAATTGCACATAAGAATCCGAACAACAAATTTATTCAATATAAAATTACATGAGTATTTTATAAGAGTTTGCAGAGTACCTATATTAATCCTCGTAAATGCATTTACACAAATCTTATTCGCTCCGCCTGTATTGAATTCGTTCATAAATTATAGCAATTTTAATTCTATATTCGTGTGAATTAGTTTGTGGATAACTTAAATAGTAAGTAAACTATATCTATGATAACTAAGTTATTTGATATTATTATTTTACACTAAAACAAATAGGGCTGACCAAATGGTCAGCCCATTGCAATTATTTAAAAATAATTAGATTAGTTCAATTAGAACATTTCTCTCTTTCTTAGCACGAACATTACTGCTGTACCAGCAACAAGAACTGAGAGAATGATGATAGCCATAGAAGCATCACCTGTCTGAACTGTACCATTACCACCATTTGAATTTGGTGTGTCAGCTGTGCCAGCTGGCTTTGTTGGTGTGTCAGATGTTGAGCTACCATTATCTGTAGCAGGCTGAGTTGGAACTTCTACTGTAGTAGTAGCCTCTGTTGGCTCCTCAGCTGGAGCAACTGTTGTCTCTTCTGGAGCTGTTGTGCCCTCAGGAGCTGTAGTATCCTCAGGAGCTGTTGTGTCCTCAGGAGCTGTTGTGTCCTCAGGAGCTGTAGTATCCTCAGGAGCTGTAGTATCCTCAGGAGCTGTTGTGTCCTCAGGAGCTGTTGTATCATCCTGAACAGGAACGATTACAGTATCAAGGTCAGAAACAGTTGTAATATCTTCAGCAACTTGGCCGTTGAATACAACACGCACCTGTGAATCCTCATTAACTGTGCCATCCTCGTTCAACTCAGCTGTTTCAAGAACTGAAACAAGGAGAGTAACAGTTGTGTCACCTTCAGCAATCTTCTTGAACTGAGCATTTACAAATGGTGCATCAGCAGTAACATTGTAAAGATTTAAGTTAGAAGCAGAACCTTCTACCGCACCAACAACGCTTAAGTTGTAGTCAGCGCCAGCAGTCATCTGTGGCATAAAGTTATCAGTTGTGATAAGCTCAAGAACTGCTGGATCATAAATAAGTGTCCACTGTGTTGCTAAAACATTTGCAGTAAATGAATATTCAACATTTACAACCTCGTCAACCTTTGCAACATAAGTATCTGTTGGTAAGAAGTTAGAGTTTGCTGTAATTACATTACCAGAAACTGTTGTAGCTTCTGTTGTATCCTCAGTTACAGGAGCTGTTGTAGCTTCAGTTGTTTCTGGAGCATCTGTAGCTGTTGTATCCTCAGTTACAGGAGCTGTTGTAGCTTCTGTTGTTTCCGGAGCATCTGTAGCTGTTGTATCCTCTGTTACAGGAGCTGTTGTATCGTCTGGATTTGTTGGCAATGGTTCAGGCCAAATAGTTGTTGTAGCCTTAACATTGTTCTTAGCAATATTTTCTACATTAGCAATCTTGTCTCTAACGAGATAATCTTCAGTTGAAGAATCAACTAACTCATTATCGTCAAGTTCTGCAACAATCATTGACTCGAGTTCGCAACCGATTGTTGTTGTTACAGCACCCTTGCCTGTAATATCAAGAACTTCAAATTCAACCTCTAAGAAAGGCTTAGTAGAATCAATTTCCCAAAGGTTAAGGTTTGAACCATTAAGCTTAATTGAACCTGAAACACCACGGAGGTTAACTACGCAACCACCTACGCCTGTCATTGGAAGAGTCTTTGAGTTCTTCCAATCATCAGCTACCTTAAGAACTTCAGGATCATATGTGAGACCATCAATCGCTGTTGAATCAACATCCTTTGTACCAATCTGGAAGTTCATGATTGACTTGTCACTTTCAATGTAATAAGAAACTCTGATTCTGTCTGTATCTGCATTGTACTTAGCTTCAACCTTTGAGAAGAAGTTAGATGTAGCATTTACTGTAAGTGAATCAGTTGCAGGAACTGTTGTAGCTTCTGTTGTTTCCTCAGTAGCTGTTGTTGTTTCTACAGGATCTGTTGTGATAGTATCATCGTCCTGAACCTTCTGTGAAATTGTAAACTTAGCACCTGACTTTGTACCATAGTTAAATCCTGTAAGATCAAATGTAACTGTTACTGTGTAAAGGTTTTCGTCATCGTCACCTTCACCAATTTTAGCTGTGATGTTGCCACCATTGTAAACGGCATCTGTTACAACATCCATGCCTTCAAATGTGCCGCCCCAGTTATCGCCCCAGTCACCGTTGGCTGCAAACTTAATCTGAGCGTTATCGTTGCCTTCAACATCAACCATAACAAGTTCATAAACACCATCTGAAATTTCTTCCATGAAGTTTTCATCTGCTGCCGGATCCCATGCGATATCATTAAGCCAGCCTGAACCGCCGTTACCAACAGCTCTGATTGACTCAACTTCAAATGTTACATCAACAATGCCATCGCCTTCAACATTAACTTTAGCAGCTGCAGGGTCGTATGTAATTGTTACATCACAAGCCTCTGCAATATTGAACTGGAAGTTAAATGCACCAGCATCTGTGCTGATGTTGCCGTCAGCATCTACACCAATAGCACCTTCACCTTTTTTACCTGAGCCATCTGCAGTAATAACGCCAATCTTGAACTGAGCGTTTGAAAAAGGCTGAACATCTTCGAGTGTGAGTGTGTAAACACCGTCAACTTCTGTCATAACATTAGTTTCAGTTCCAAAGTTCCAGTTTTCACCAAAAACTTCTTCTGAACCTGCTACAACATAAGTTGTGCCTTCACCTGTTTCAGCTGATACGCTGACTGCAGCAACTGCTACCATTGACACAGTGAGCATTACAGCTAATAACAAGCTGATAATTTTTTTGGACATTTTAAGTTCCTCCCTAAAAATTTTCCGAGATATCGGTGTAAATATTATATTATAATTAATGACAAAAATCAAGTACTTTAGCCAAAAAAGTTTTGAAGCATTATATGTAAATTTATTAGTTATATATTATTATTTTCGTACAAGTTCACCTAAATTGATTAAAAATTAACGCAATTTTTCACTACTCATCCTCATAATTATAGCAGAATTATAAATTATCACAAAAAGAATTGCATAAATTTGTATCATTTAATTATTTTAAAACAATATTCCGTATTTATTCTTGAATTCCATTTAACGGAGTAACATATAAAGTCCTGTTGTTGACATAAATCACCATTCCCGGTTTTGAGCCGTTTGGCTTGCTGACATACCGTACAAAAGTGTAATCCACAGGTACCTGACTGCTGTTTTGAGCTTTGCTGTGATACGCTGCAATGCGTGCCGCCTCGAAAATTGCAGTCTCACTAATCTCTTTTCCCTCTGCAAATATTATTGCGTGCGAACCGTGAATATCTTTAGTATGCAACCACATGTCATTTTTTCCTGCCATTTTAAGAGTAAGCTTGTCATTCTGCTTATTATTTCTGCCGACAAGAATTTTAAAACCATCACTTGAAATAAATTCATAAGGAGGAAGCGCAGACGGATTTTTCTGCTTTCCCTTTTGACGATGCAGATACCCCTGTTCAGTCAGTTCCTCACGAATCTGGATTAAATCACGCTCGTTTTCTGCCCTCATAACCGTATCTAACACAGATTCAACATATAAAAGTTCCGATTGTCCCTTTTTTATTTGCTCTGTCAAAACATTTTCGGCATTTTTTGCTTTTTGATAATCCTTGTAATATTTTTGTGCATTGGTCGCAGGTGAAATTGCAGGATTTAACTTTATACGAAGTGTGCTGTAATTTTCATCATAAAAATTTTCAACATCAACATACTCTGCACCTCGTTCGATACGATATAGATTCGCTTGCAAAAGATCACCGCAAATGCGTAACTGCTCCCGATTTTCACATTGCTTAAGTTCAATTTGCTGTTTGCTGAGCTTGCGAGCAATTCGTTCAGAGGTGTTTGTAAGCAACTTTACAAGACTCTGCGATTTGACACGCATTCTCTCTTTTGAATCACGGGCATCGTAAAAAGTATCAAGCAATTCAGAATAACTATCGAAGTTTTCTATCTTTGTAAAATCACCATACTGAGTAATGGGCATAAAGCTGAAATCCATCGGCTTGCCGTCCTCACGATAAATAACACAAGGTTTTCCTGAGCAATTTTCGGCAATTTCTTTTAGATTTTTGAGTTTCGAATTAAGCTTATCGCACAGCACTCCCTCAATACGATTAGTTGAGCCTTCCATTACTTTATACTCAATTTCACGACAAATTATCGGAGAAACACCTTGAATAACACGCAAAAGTGCTTTGTTAAGGGACATTTCACTTTCAAGATTTTTCAGTTTTGAAACAACATCATCAATCTCGGCTTCAACAATGTTAATCTTATCATGCGACTCGGGCAACTCATACTTCAAATTAGGCAAAACAAGGCGTCGACTGCTCATCGTTAAATCAACACGCTTTAGTGAGTCAATGATTACTCCGTCGGAGTCCACAATGATGATATTGCTGTACATACCCATAATTTCACACACAACGGTAATCTTTACGGTATCACCAAGTTCATTTACACACTCAAAATCGAAAAAAATTACTCGGTCGCAATCCATCTGGCGAACAGCAACAAGCTTGCCCCCACCAATTCTCTTGCGAAGAAGCATACAGAACATCGGAGGCTGAGCCGGGTTTTCAGGAGTAGTAACACAAAAATTAACTCTCGGAGAATTTGCTCTGGCAGACAGCAAAAGTTTTTTGTTTCCGTTAAAGGTACGGAGTGCAAAAACAAGTTCTTCCCTATTTGGCTGATAAATTTGCGACACCCTTGCCCCGAGTGCCACAGACTCTATTTCATTTTTTATATGTCGCAAAAATATTCCGTCGAGTGCCATATGAGCCTCCTCTATACTAATCTTTAGACTATGTATTTACTTATGATATTTACCGTTTGTAGAAATTTCAAAGGCGCGGTAGATTTGTTCGCTCAAAATCATTCGAGCCATTTGGTGTGGAAAAGTCATTTTACTCATTGATAGTTTCAGGTTAGCCCTGCTTTTAACCTCATCACTCAAGCCGTAGCTTCCTCCAATTATAAAATCAATAATGCTTTTTCCCGATAAACTTGCATTGTCAATTACCTTTGAGAGCTCTTCGCTTGACAGAAGCCTGCCCTCAATACACATTGCAATAACATAATCGCCTGAACCAATCTTTTGCAAAATGCGTTTGCCCTCGGCATCAAGCACCTCTGCAATCTGAGATTGATTAGGCGTATTGCTGCGTATTCGCTCTTCGTTAAGCTCTATAATATTGTACTTACAATATGCAGTTAGGCGTTTTGAGTATTCACCTATTGCATCAGTAAAGTATTTTTCTTTTATTTTTCCTATACAAATTATATTAATCTTAATCATATTATCACATCAAAAAATTACCGAATGTACTCTTGTTTCCGGTGGAGCAACATCAAGGGTATAATCGCTTCTGAATTTTAATCCTGCATTGTCGAGTGCAGATACTGAGGTTGAAAGTGCTAAGCGCGGAGTGTTATTTTGCTCACTCAAATGTCCCAGCATAAGACGAAGTGTACCACCTTTGACAAGCTCGGCAAGTTCATTTGCACAGGCATCATTGGAAAGATGACCTCTGTCTGATAATATTCTCCGCTTAAGTGGATAGGGGTAGATACCCGTTTTAAGCATTTCTATGTCGTGATTTGATTCAAGCACAACAAAGTCACTCTGCTGTGCAGCAGTTCTGATTTCAGGTAGCATCACTCCCATATCGGTTGCTATCAAAGCAGATTTTCCGTCAGAAGCAGTCACCCTGAAACAACAACTTTCAGCTGCATCATGAGGAGTGTTGTATCTTTGAACAAGCATATTACCGATTGCAATTTCGGTTTCTATTAATATAGTATCCGTATCAGGTGAAATTTTATTGCCGGATTCAAGGGCATTTAGCGTACCAAGACTTGCATAAACAGGAAGATTATATCGCTTGGCAAGTACTTTGACAGCACTGCAATGATCAGTGTGTTCATGAGTGACAAAAACTGAACTGATATTGCTCATTTTAAGTCCATTTGCTTCCATTGCATTTTCAATCTGCTTGCAAGATCTGCCGGCATCAATCAGTACTCCCTCATTCAATGTGCCTATGTAATAGCTGTTACCCTTGCTTCCGCTAAAAAGCGGCACTACTCTTGCCAAATTTATCATCCTTATTAAAAATTTTTCATTATCCTATATGATAACATATTTTATTTCTTTTTACAACTTGAATCAGCAATAGCTTAGATATATATTTCAAGATATAGATTTTTAAAACTATTAATTTTTGTTATAGTAGTAGATCTTTAAATACTTATATTAATTGCAAAAGTAAAAACACCCTCTCAAATGAGAGGGTGAAAATTGATCATAAATTTAGATTAACAATTAATTAACCAAAAATTCTCTTACGAGCAAAGATTGCTACACCAGCAGCTGCTACAACTGAGAAGAGAACAATGAATGCCATTGAAGCATCACCTGTCTGAATTGTACCATTGTCAGTTGAGTTGTTTTTAGCTGTATCATTAGTTGAGCTTGAAGCATTACCTGATGGGTTGCCAGCTGTTGGCTTTGTTGAATCTGTGTTAGCTGCAGTTGTTGTTGGAGCTGTTGTTGTTTTCTGATCATCTGATGGATTTGAAGGCTCAATCGGAGTTGAATCCATATCAAAAGGTGGCTGGTAAGCTGTATCCATAACTTCACCTGCTGCTACAGCTTCTTCAAGAGTTGGCTGAACGCCGTACTTACCGTCGCCATAGTAGTAATACCACTCGCCGCCGTACTGACCCTTGCCGCTAAGTTCATTGAAAGAATATTTGTTAACATCGCAAACAAAGATCATATTGTCAAATCCAGTTTCTTCATCTAAACCGTCAGGATAAAGATCAGACTCGCCCGGATCATAGTATTCTGAACCAATATTGCATGTCTGGAAAGCTGCAAAATACTGCTCTTCTGAAAGCTGATATTTGTAACCTGAATTTTCATCATCAGGATTAATCAGTTCACGAGTACCACCGTTAACATAGTTATTCCAAACAATCTGTCCTACATCAGTTGGGCAGTTGATGTAATAAATTGAACCTTCTGCATATGTACCTTCATACTGTGCAATAACGCCCGGCCATTGAGCAGCGCCTTCATTTGAACCGTCAACTGAAGCACCTGCATCTGTGCCATCCCACCAATAGATGCCTGCGATTGTGTCCTTTGTGAAGCTGTTTTCCCAGTTCTTAGGCATATAGAAGTAGTATTTGTGAGTATCAGTTGTTGATGGCACATAACGACCATTCGCATCTGTGTTTGCAGATACGCTAACCATTGCAACTGTCATCATAGAAGCAACAAGTGCAACTGCAAGAATAATACTAAAGATTTTCTTTTTCATTGTAGAAATCTCCTCCAAAATATTTTCCGAATCTATCGGTTATAATTATTATATAATAAATATATTTAAAAATCAATTACTAAATTAATGAAACAAAGTAAAAAATTCAACAAAAATCGAATGCACTATTTAGCATTTTTTACAATTATTGTTCACTTTTGTCAGAATTTCGATAACGATTTCCTTCTGCCTGTTTTTTTGAATCGTCTCTCTTTTTAACTATAATAACGGCAACAATAGCTAAAACTATTACTGCAACACCGACAATTATGAGAACTGCTGTACCTGAGCCGCCATTTGAACCGCTTATTGACGGATCGTCACTGCTTTCATTTACTACATAACGAGTTGCTGAAACAATCTTTGTAACAATTTCTGAACCCTTAATCTCTTTATGAGTGTCTTTGTTTGGTGAGTTGTCGCCCATACCGTCATCATAGTTTTTAAATGAACCTGTATGTGTATTAAGGAAAGTTTCCTCAGTTGTAATCACTGCCTGCTGATCAGCTGCACTGTTTTCTTCTCCTGTTGAGTAATCATAAGTAAACTTATAATTCGAGAGAGTTACCATATCAATGTTATACATATGAGCAATATACTGTGAAATTGATGTTTCACCTGTGCCTACAACCTCAAACTGAACAGAAAGGAAGGATGCCTGCTTTGAGAAGTCAGCCTCTTCCATAACATTTGTCCAGGTAATTGCAATCTGATTTTCAAGCTTTGCATTATATACAACACCGTCAAATTTCTCAAACTTTAGCGAGCCGTCAACATACTTGAGCTTTGAGTTGTCATAATTCAAATACATCTGTAAGCCAACAATCTTTTTGTCGCAATCTGCAAGATTGATTGTCAAAGTAAGCGTATCGCCCTTCTGCAAAGTAATTGCAGAGTTGACACTTAACTCCTCAGCAGCAAAAGCTGTTGCACCCATTGATGAAAGCATTACAAGCAAAACTGCTAACATTGATGAAATTTTAAGTAATTTTCTTTTCATTGCTTTATTCATTCCTTTAAATTTTTTAAAATCACAAATCAAATTATACAACAAATTAAAACATATTTCAATGAAAATTATTGAATATATTGTGAATTTTTTGTGAAGTCAATAAAATTTACTTATAACCATTAATATTATTTGACTGCCAATTCCAAGAATCATAGCACATATCCTCAAGATTTTTCTCAGCAACCCAGCCAAGAATCTCCTTTGCCTTTGTTGCATCGGCAAAACATTCTGCAATATCACCTACACGGCGAGGTTTAATCACATAGGGAATGTCTACACCGTTCACCTTGATAAATGCCTTTACAATGTCAAGAACACTGTATCCTGTTCCTGTACCGAGATTAAAAATCTCTGTTCCCTTGTGGTCGGATGAATACTCAATAGCCTTAACATGACCTTTTGCAAGGTCAACAACATGAATATAGTCACGCACACCTGTACCGTCATGAGTAGGATAATCGTCACCAAACACACCGAGCTGTTTTAGTCTGCCTGCTGCAACCTGTGTAATGTATGGCATAAGATTATTGGGAATACCGTTGGGATCTTCACCGATCCTTCCGCTTTCGTGAGCACCAATCGGGTTGAAATAACGGAGAAGAACAATAGACATTTCAGGATTTGCGTTTGCTGTATCCGTCAAAATCTGTTCCATCATCAGCTTTGTCCAGCCATATGGATTTGTGGGTGAACCTGTTGGCATTGTTTCAACAAGAGGAACCGATATAGGTGTACCGTAAACAGTTGCAGATGAACTAAAAATAAACCTGTTCACATTGTACTTTTTCATCGCTTCAAGTAAAGTCAGTGTTGAATCTATGTTGTTTCTGTAATATTCAACAGGCTTTTCAACACTCTCACCCACCGCCTTTAATCCTGCAAAGTGAATTACTGCGTCAAGGTTATTTTCAGAAAAAATTCTGTCAACGGCATCTTTATCACAAACATCAGCCTCATAAAGCGGAATATGTTTACCCGTAATTTCCTCAACACGCTTTACAGCCTCGGGACAGCTGTTTGAAAAATTATCTGCAATTACAACCTCGTGTCCTTCTTTGATAAGCTCCACACATGTGTGCGTACCAATGTAACCTGCACCTCCGGCTAATAAAACCTTCATAGAAACATCCTTCCAAGTATATTGTCTATAATGTTATTTAATCAAGCTCAGCATTTTTCAGGTTCAGGATAATCAACGCCCTTAGTATCAACTGTAATCTTGCTGATAATCTGAGGATCAAGAGGCTTATCTCTAAAATCAGTATCAACCTCAGCGATTTCATTTACTACATCCATACCGTCAGTAACCTTACCGAAAGCAGCATACTGACCGTCAAGATGAGGAGCTGCCTTATGCATAATAAAGAACTGTGAACCTGCGGAGTTCGGCATCATTGAACGGGCCATTGAAAGCACGCCCTCGGTATGCTTGAGTTCATTTTTAAAACCGTTACCATCAAACTCACCTTTTATTGAATAACCTGGATTGCCCATACCAGTGCCATCAGGACAACCGCCCTGCAACATAAATCCATAGATTACTCTGTGGAATGTAAGTCCGTTGTAAAAGCCTTTTTTGATTAGGCTTATAAAGTTGTTTACCGTATTTGGTGCAACTTCAGGAAAAAGCTCGGCTGTGATTGTTTTGCCGTTTTCCATTTCGATTGTAACAATAGGATTGCTCATAGATAAAATTCCTTTCATGTATATATTGGACATAATAATATAATGATTTTACTCTATATTTTGTCAAATATCAAGTATTTTTTTCTACTTCACAAGTTTGTTTTATCGTAATGTACAATCTAAGGATATAAACTAATATTGCGAAAGTAAAAATGATATTTATAAAGTAATTGTTGTTTGAATTTCGGGATACTGCACTATGATACATTCTGAACTTGTGGAGCGAAAGTAAAAAATGTTTATATAACTTGAAACAACAGGAAAAGTATGGTATATTATCTAATAAGATATTTATACTGCCAACTCAGTTTGCCGCAAGCGACAACGAGAGACGGCTAAATTTCCATTTACGCTTTATCAGCCCACGGTAAGGTTGTAGTTATTTTTAAATTATATTTGTGGGCGGAAAGGCTATGGAAATTAATATGAATATAGTATGTCTTGACCTTGAGGGTGTACTCGTACCGGAAATTTGGATTGCTTTTGCAGAAGCTACCGGAATTGAAGAACTTAAGAAAACTACTCGTGACGAACCGGATTACTCAAAGCTTATGCAATACCGTCTTGATATTTTAAAGCAACACAATCTTGGTCTTAAAGAAATCCAAGAAACAATCGCAACTATTGATCCTATGGATGGCGCAAAGGAGTTCTTGGATGAGCTTCGTTCACTTTCACAGGTTATTATTATCAGTGATACATTCACACAGTTTGCAAAGCCACTTATGCAAAAGCTTGGCTGGCCTACAATTTTCTGCAATACACTTGAGGTTGCAGAGAGCGGTGAAATCACCGGATTTAAGATGAGAATTGAAAATTCAAAATATACAACTGTTAAGGCATTGCAGTCAATCGGCTATGAGACTATTGCAAGCGGCGACAGCTATAACGATCTTGGTATGATTAAGGCAAGCAAAGCAGGATTTTTATTTAAGAGCACAGACAAAATCAAGGCTGATAATCCTGAGTTTCCTGCCTTTGAAACATATGACGAGCTTCTTGCAGCTATCAAGCAGGCACTTTAATTTATAACCTTTTCTATTGACGCACATTGCTACGGCATTGTGCGTTTTTATTTTTTTGACGCTTCAAAAGTATTAGTATGTAACCATTGTATCCCGAAGATTAACTTTAATTATTTGGTGAAGTTCATAATTCACTATTTTAAGTTTGTTATTATTCATCTTAGTTTTATTAGTGAGTAATAAAAGCGGCCACTGCCGCCCCGAAGATATACTTCTGTTGATTGATTAACATCATAAAGCACTATTATAAGGTAAACTAAATCAGTATTATAATATTTTTTAAGAGGTGAGTAAATTGGAAAACATTAAAGAAGTCTATGAATTTTACAACAACGGAGCAGAAATTGACCGTCTTGAAAAAGGGTTAGGCAAAATTGAGTTCTATCGCACAAAGGAGATACTATCTCAATACATAAATGATAACTCTGTAATCTATGATATTGGAGGCGGTATAGGCAAATATTCACAATGGCTTGCAAAAAATAATGATGTAACACTCATTGAACTTGCACCAAATGCCGTTGAGTTCGCAAAAAAGACTATGGATACGAACTGTTTATATAAAGCAGAAATAGGTGATGCACGAAAAATCGAAAAGCCTGACGAAAGTGCAGACATCGTACTTCTTATGGGACCTCTTTATCACTTACAGAAACAATCTGAGCGTAACAGAGTGTTGAGCGAAGCATACAGAGTGCTCAAAAAGGGCGGTCTGCTATTTGCCGTAGGAATTTCAAAATTCAGTTCGACCACATGGGCATTATCTGTTTATGGAAACGGAAACAATTTTATTGATGATGATATTTACCTTAATATGCTAAAAAAAGAGCTTGAAACAGGAAAACATATCAGACCGAAAGAATATTCCTTTTTTATCGCGAATGCTTATTTTCACACTATTGATTCTCTTACAAATGAAGTTAGCAGTAATGGTTTTGAGATTATAAATCAGCATGCCATTGAGAGTTGCATTTGGATTTCGCCTGCACTCGACGAAAAATGGGAGAATGAAGAAAGTCGCAAACGACTTCTTGATATTATCCACGCAACAGAGCATGAAAAAACACTTATGGGAATAAGTCCTCATTTTATGGTAGTTGCAAAAAAATAATAATATCAGTTTCTTATGTATATTATTTTACATTTAATATTAATTTCTGAATAAATATTAGAAAACACCTCATTTAACGGCATTATATCGCAATGCCAATAAATGAGGTGCTTTACTTATAAGATGTATCATAGCTTTGATACAAAAACATTATATTTTATTCAAGGTTTGACTTGATGAAATTTGTCATATCTTCGGCAGTTGAATATTGAAGCTCACTTTCAAAGCCGTGACCTACGCCCTCTTCTGTCTTTAGCTTTGCATTTTCATAGACCTCTACTGCCCTTTCCGAATATGAAAACGGCACAACCTGATCATCAGTACCATGATAAATCATTACAGGTCCTTTGTATTTGCTGATTTCGTCATAGACATCAAAGGTTAAACAATCGGCATAATAAACCTTTCCAAGCTTCATCCCCCATATTGAATACTCTTCGGGAACATCATCTGTATCAGGATAAAGGCAGTTCGCCATATCAGGTATGCTGTAAGCAGGATACAAAAGTGTAAGCCCCCTTACCTTATTGGAAAGCTCTGAGGCGCAGAGTGACGCCACAACACCTCCCTGACTTTCTCCCATAAGAAACATATTATCAGCGTCAACATAATCAAGACTCTTTATCTTCTCAAAAACAGATAGCATATCTTTCTTTTCGGTGAGAATAGACATATCAGTGGTTTTGCCGTCACTTTTGCTGTCATTTGAACCTCCGCAAAAATCAAAAAGATAGGTAACTATACCGTTTTTTGCAAATGTTTCTGCATATCTAACATTGTTGCTATATCTACCTGTAAAACCGTGACCGACTATTACAGTCGGAAATTTTTGATTGTTTTCTCCCTGCGGAATATAGATTTGTCCGTAAATGTTATTGTTATCTCTTTTGCACCAAAGTTCTTCTATTTTATATTCATACATTTTACCAATCTCCATATTGCTATCTTGTTCTGTTGTATCTTGCGTGGAATCAGTCTGAACAACTGTTTGCTCCTCACCTGATGAGCCGTTACAGCCAATGAACAGAATTGCACAAAATATAATTAAAGTCAAAACTATACTTAAATGCCGAAATTTCAAGAATAACACCTCTTACTTTTTATTTTAATAATTATATTTTAACACATAATTTATAAAATTAAAACAAAAAAGCATCC
Organism: Ruminococcus sp.; assembly: GCA_022510955.1. Taxonomy (GTDB): domain Bacteria; phylum Bacillota; class Clostridia; order Oscillospirales; family Acutalibacteraceae; genus Ruminococcoides. Next base: position 42,706 of record JAFLSM010000018.1, read on the forward strand.
TGCAAAAGCGCGTGAGCCATAAGGAAACATTCACAAAAACATGACTTGCGCCAAGTAGACGGAAAAATGAAAAACGCTATGCAAAAGGTTGGTCCGATTGCATGGCGTTTTTCTTTGCCTGGGCGCCCGATTAGAATTTTTAGCGTCCGAAGGACGCGCAGCCGTCACGAAAGCGACGATATCAGGGGTTTGGAGAATTGCCCTCAACAAGCAATTTTTGCTGTTTGGTCATTTGTGAACCAACGGTGAAAATTCGCAAACTTGCACAAGTTTGCATTGCTTGCCAATTTGTGAATCGCG
>JAFLSM010000019.1 GCA_022510955.1 Ruminococcus sp.
ATTTTTATTTTTGTAGGCTCTATTTGTTACCCCAACTTTTATTATAGAGCCATAAAAAATATACAAAGGCTGTACCCTCAATTAGGAGAGTACAGCTTATTTATTTTCTCTTAAAGGAAAAATAAAAACCGCATATAAAACCTTGAAAACGGCTTTATAATACGGTTTTTATCGTGGAGCTGGTGAACGGATTTGAACCGTCGACCTACTGATTACGAATCAGTTGCGCTACCGACTACGCTACACCAGCAAAAGTTCAGATAGTTAAGCTTAAAACCTTATTATCCGAATAGATTAAATTATACAACACTTGAATAAAAATTTCAAGTTTTAAAGTATAAAATAAAAAAATTCTTTAAAAAAAGATAATAAATATGAATTTAGCACAAAAAAATACGTGAATATTAAGCACCATTATAGATTATATTAATAAAATATATTATAATAAAAATACAAATATTAATTTGTATTGTCAGGAGTGTTTTTTGTGCCAAAAAGAAAATGTAGTGAGATCGATAAGAATGTCGGTCGCAGACTAAAGCAATATCGTGTTGCTTGCGGTCTAACACAGGAACAGGTTGCCTCTGTGCTTAATATCAACAGAACAACCTACACAAAGTATGAAACAGGCGTTTCAGAACCAAGTCATGATTTGCTAAGAAGAATAGTATCACTTTTCGGTACTGATTTTAATTCGGTACTCGGCGAAAAGGATGGCTTCGAGGGCAGTGTGTATGACGCTAAAATGCCTATGTTCAATCTTACAAAGGACGAACAGCGCATGGTTGCAGGTTATCGTTCTTTTTCAGATGAGGAAAAGGCTGAACTCAACGCAAAATTTGATGAGATTTTAGCCGAACGAAATAGAAAGCTGCTTGAAAATAATGATTAATCTGTGATTTTTTGCACATCAAGTTTTTATTTGTAAATTTGATGTGTAAAATCACAAAAAGGTCTTTACATTTCAGCTCTTCTATGCTAAAATATAGCAGTTGACCTATGTTTCGGAATAGGGGTTAAGCCACAAAGTGGAGTTTCACAGCCCTATGCTGGACATTAGGTGACAAATATTAAAAAAGGTGGAATAAAAATGTTAAAAGAAGAAAAGCAGGCTATCATTGCTGAATATGCTACTCACGAAGGTGACACAGGTTCTCCTGAGGTTCAGATTGCTCTTCTCACAAAGAGAATTAATGACCTCACAGATCACCTCAAGACTCACAAGAAGGATCACCACAGCAGACGCGGTCTTCTTAAGATGGTTGGTCAGAGAAGAAGCCTTCTTGCATATCTCACAAAGGTAGATATTGAAAGATACCGTGCTATTATCAAAAGACTTGGTATCCGTAAGTAATTATGCTATGAAACTCAGGGCAAGCGTTAGCTTGCCCTAAATTTCGATTTTTACGGGATTTTTATTTGCTGCTTTTTAGCGGTAAAACGATAAAATAACTGGAATTCTGTCCACTTGTTTTACGGTTTTATTGCTAAATCAGCTTGAAATCCCGTCTAAATTAAAGTTTTAATGAAGTTTTATTTAGGAAAGGATTTTATTATGAATAAGCTTATGACTTTTGATAAGTACAGAATTTTTGAAACTGAATTTGCAGGCAGACCTTTAAAGGTTGAAACAGGTAAGATGACACAGCTTGCAAACGGTGCTTGTCTTGTTCACTATGGCGACACAACAGTTCATGTTGCAGTTACAGCATCACCAAAGCCAAGAGAGGGTGTTGATTTCTTCCCGCTTTCTGTTGACTATGAAGAGAAAATGTATTCAGTGGGCAAAATCCCCGGGGCATATCTCAAGAGAGAGGGCAGACCGTCAGAACACGCAATTCTTACAAGCCGTGTAATCGACCGTCCTATTCGTCCTCTTTTTGACAAGAGTATGAGAAATGATGTTTCAATCGTTTGTACTGTAATGAGCGTTGACCAGGATTGCCAGCCTGAAATTGTTGCAATGATTGGTGCTTCAATCGCAATCTCAATTTCAGATGTACCTTGGAACGGTCCTATTTCAGGATGCTCTGTTGGTATGATTAACGGCGGGTTCATTATCAATCCCACTGAGGAACAGCGCAAGGTTTCAGAAATGGCAACAACAGTAGCTTCAACAAGCTCAAGAATTGCTATGATTGAAGCAGGTGCAAATATGGTATCCGATGAGGATATGTATAACGCAATTATGGCTGGTCACGAGGCTAACCAGAAGATTATTGAGTTTATAGAGAGCATTAAGGCAGAAATCGGCAAGCCAAAGTTTGAATTTGCAAGCCTTGAGCCTGATCACGATATGTTTGAAGCTATCAAAGCTTTTGCAGAAGAGGATGTTAAAGCAGCTCTTGATACAGATGATAAGACTGTTCGTGATGAGCGTCTTAAGCCAATCTATGAGGCAGTTCACGCAAAATTTGATGAAATCTATCCTGAGAGTGAAGCTCTCATTGATGAGTGCCTTTACAAGACACAAAAGTTTATTGTTCGTCGTTGGTTGCTTGACGAGCAGAAGCGTGTTGACGGCAGAGGCATGGATGATATTCGTCCGCTCGCAAGTGAAGTAACAGTTCTTCCGAGAGTTCACGGTTCAGGTATGTTTACAAGAGGTCAGACACAGGTTCTGACAGTAGCAACACTCGGCCCTGTTTCTGACAAACAGCTTCTTGACGGAATTGATGGCGAAACAGAGAAAAGATATATTCACCACTACAACTTCCCAAGCTATTCAGTTGGCGAAACAAAGCCAAGCCGTGGCCCGGGCAGAAGAGAAATCGGTCATGGTGCACTTGCAGAGCGTGCTCTCGTTCCTGTTATCCCTCCGGTTGAGGAGTTCCCATATGCTATAAGACTTGTTTCAGAAGTTCTTTCTTCAAACGGTTCAACATCACAGGGTTCAATTTGCGGTTCAACTCTTGCACTTATGGATGCAGGTGTTCCAATAAAAGAGCCTGTTGCAGGCATTTCATGCGGACTTATTACAGAGGGCGACCGTTGGATGACAATGGTTGATATTCAGGGTCTTGAGGACTTCTTTGGCGATATGGATTTCAAGGTTGCAGGTACTCACACAGGCATTACAGCAATCCAAATGGACCTAAAAATTAGCGGTCTTACACCTGAAATGGTTAAAGAGGCTCTTGAAAAGACACACAATGCTCGTAACTTCATCCTTGACGAAGTAATGCTCAAGGCTATTGCAGAGCCAAGAGAAGAGCTTTCACCATATGCTCCTAAGATGTTCACAACTACAATTCCTGCTGAAAAAATCAGCGAAGTTATCGGTAAGAGCGGTAAAGTTATCAAAGAAATTCAGGCTGAATGTGAAGTTAAGATTGATATTGAAGAGGACGGCGAATACGGCAAGGTATTTGTATCAGGTCTTGATACTGACAAATGTAAGCGTGCTCTTGAAATTGTTAATACAATCGCTGTTGACCCTGAGATGGGCGCAATGTATCTTGGTAAAGTAACAAGAATTATGGACTTCGGTGCTTTTGTTGAAATTGCTCCTGGCAAGGAAGGACTTGTTCATATTTCACAGCTTGATATTAAGCGTACAGAGAATGTAACTGATATTGTTAATATAGGAGATATAATCCGTGTTAAGGTTATGGAAGTTGACGACAAGGGTAGACTTAACCTTTCTCGCCGTCAGGTTCTTATTGATGTTGATGGTCTTACTCCTGAGAATAATCTTGATGAGGAGAGAAATTCTCGTCCACGCCGTCCAAGAAATAATGACCGCAGAGGTAATTTTAACAAGAATAGAAACAATTAATTCTATTACAGAATTATAATTCAAATAAAAACAGGCTTACTTCGGTATGCCTGTTTTTGAATTTATTGGTAATTGTTTGTACATTGCTGTAGGGCGCTAAAGTTTTATAAAAAATAAACTCTATCTGCTCGGATAGGTGCAACCCACTGGTTGCTATTGTTTTTTGTGCAATATTCTGGTAGAATAATAACGAAAGAACAACTAAAAAAGGAATTTTAAATATGAAAATTTTTAAACGATTGTTACTTGTCGTAATCTTATTGTTAGTATGTATTTTTTCTGTTCCGAATGTCTATGCCGAATCATCTCCTGATCAGTCAATTCTTACGGCCGCGGACGACAAGTATGTACCGCTATACACAACTGCACCTAATAGTGATTCACGATTAGATGTTAATTCAAATCCTGATGAAACATCAAAGGACTACACGCTGTTTTATACTCAGACTACATTTCTTGCACTTCTTGCAGGTTACCTTATAATATTCAAGGTGAAGGGGATAGACCATTCTCAGAAAATGCACCGTCGCAGAATCAGTGATGATTAGTTATAAAAGATATTGAGATATTATTTCATTAATATTCTTTGGAGGAATTATGATAGAAATTAAATCATTTGACTACCTAACAGATGATGAGCGTATGCTACGCACTACAGTGTTTGTTGATGAGCAAAAGTTTAGCGAAGAATTTGACAGAATTGATGATACTTGTCATCACTTGGTTTTATATATTGACAATGAACCAGTTGCCTGTGTTCGATTTTTTACTGATAATAACCCTCGTGAATATCATCTTGGCAGACTTTGTGTGCTTAAAGAATACCGGGGTCAGCACTTAGGTGATTTGCTTGTTCGTGAAGTTGAAAAGTGTGTCAAAGATCTTGGCGGTACGGTTATAGTTCTTTCTGCACAACTTCGAGCAAGCGGATTTTACGAAAAGCTTGGCTACATCAAAATGGGTGACATATACTATGATGAATATTGCGAGCATATCCATATGGAAAAGTCGCTCGTAAATTCTTAATAATTCTATTATATAAAAAGGCTGACCTTGATTTTTTCAAAGTCAGCCAAAATTTTTATGTATAAATTTAAATTCTTGCTACGCCTGTTTCTCTTGCTGCCTTTACAACAGCCTCAGCAACAGTCTTGCCGATTCTCTTATCAAATGCCTCAGGCAAAATATAATCAGCATTAAGCTCGTCATCACTAACAAGTGAAGCTATTGCAACTGATGCGGCAACTTTCATTTCTTCATTAATATCGCTTGCACGGCAATCAAGAGCACCTCTGAATATACCCGGGAATGCAAGCACATTGTTAATCTGATTAGGGAAGTCGCTTCTGCCGGTACCCACAACAGCAGCACCTGCTTTTTTAGCAATATCAGGCATAATCTCAGGTGTTGGATTAGCCATAGCAAAGATGATTGGTTTTTCAGCCATGCTCTTAACCATTTCTTCAGTAACGCAGTTTGGAGCAGAAATGCCAAGGAATACATCAGCACCTTTCATAGCATCAGCAAGTGTGCCTGTGAGGTGAGAGAGGTTTGTAATTTCTGCCAATTCTTGCTTTGCTTTGTTAAGGCGTTCATCACCCTTGCAGATAATTCCCTTGCTGTCACAAAGTGTAATATCCTTAACGCCCATATTCAACAGATGTTTTGCAATCGCAATACCTGCTGCACCTGCACCATTCATTACAATTCTAATGTCCTCAAACTTTTTGCCTACAAGCTTTAACGCATTAATAAGACCTGCTGCAACAATAACTGCTGTGCCATGCTGATCGTCGTGGAAAATTGGAATATCGCACTTCTCCTTGAGTTTTCTTTCAATTTCAAAGCATCTTGGAGCAGCAATATCCTCGAGGTTGATACCGCCAAATGAGCCGCTGATAAGATAAATTGCATTTACAATTTCGTCAACATCCTTGCTTCTCACACAAATTGGGAACGCATCAACATCGCCAAATTCTTTAAAGAGCGCACATTTGCCCTCCATAACAGGCATACCTGCCTCAGGACCGATATCACCGAGTCCCAAAACAGCTGTGCCGTCAGTTACAACAGCAACAATATTGTTTCTTCTTGTAAGCTCAAATGATTTGTCATAGTCCTTCTGAATTTCAAGACATGGCTCTGCAACACCGGGAGTATATGCAAGTGACAAGTCTTCTGATGATGAAATAGGAACTCTTGAAACAACTTCAATCTTACCGTTCCAATCATAGTGCTTTTTTAGTGATTCTTCTCTTATATTCATGGTCATTCTCCTTTATTTGTTTACTTTAAACATTATAGCACCAATGGCAAAACTACGCAAGTATAAAGTCTTTAAAGTTGACAGAAAAGGACTTTTATTTTATAATATACTTACGAGTGCATTGGACAACTGCGGGCAAATTCCGAAAGGATTTGTGCGAGGAAAGTCCGGGCTTCACAGAGCAAAAATAACGGCTAACGGCCGCCGGAGGCGACTCCAGGGATAGTGCAACAGAAAATTACCGCCGACTTGTTCGGTAAGGATGGAAAGGCGAGGTAAGAGCTCACCGGAGGCAGGGAGACCTGTCTGCCGTGTAAACCCTATTTGAAGCAACACCGTGGTAGGACGAATACGCTTGCTCGGCGTGTCCTTAGGAGGTGGCATTGAGCAGCTTTGGTAACAATCTGCCAAGATAGATGGTTGTCCGCGACAGAACCCGGCTTATAGATGCAGTCGCAAAAACACCCTGCAAATTTTGCAGGGTGTTTTTTATAAATTTAATATCTGTCTTTTCTTATTATCAAATTCTTCCTGAGTAATGACTCCTTGATCTAATAGAGCTTTATACTTTGCAATTTCATCGGCACCTGAAACCCCTGTATGCATTACAGTATTCGTCTGGACTTCACTGATTTTTTGCAATATGAAATTGTATATTTCTTCAGATAAAGCAGGAACTTTTCTATTAAAAGCCCTTAGTATAACTGTATTAGGGTCTTGTGCACTGCTTTTTGGTGTAGCAAACAATCCTGTTCCTGAATTATATGTTACTGTTCCTGCGGTAACAAATCTCATATAACCGTTAGTCATACCAGGCTTTTTGTAATCAACCCCAGAAAGATTACGATAAAAGAAAGTTGTATCACCTTTTATACCTTGAGAAGCAAATGCAAACAACCCTGTTCGCCTAATAACTACTCTGTCATTATACACAAGAATTGTTCCATTTGTAGCCTTTAGTTCTTTTATTGCCTTTTCTGTCATAAATATCACCTTTTTTAATATAACAAAAAATTTATATTTAGTCAATCAAACAAATAAAGAGAAGATAATTATATGTAAAATGTTAAACTAAATTATTTATAAATTCCAATTCTTCCGCAGTAAGCTTATTTTTGATATTAACTAATGCTTTATGTTCATTGCAAAACTCTCGCTCTCAATTTTCGAGTTACTTCTGTATTGCTCTCGAAAATAAATTTTTAAAAGTAAATTTCTTCTTTATATTAGTGCAAAACAAATTGTTTTATGGTATAATTTACAATATATATTCAATGGAGGAAACAAACATTTTATGGATTATTCAATAACACTATCGGAGCAGTTTAATATAAAACAAGAATATGCTCAAAATATTATCAATTTGCTTGATGAGGGCAACACCATTCCTTTTATTGCTCGTTACCGTAAAGAAATGCACGGTTCAATGGATGATCAGCTTATTCGTGAATTTGCTGAAAAACTCGAGTATTTACGCGGACTTGACAAACGCAGAGAAGAAATTAAGTCACTTATTGAAGCTCAGGAAAAGCTTACAGAGGAAATTGTAAAGGCTATTGATAACGCACAGACCATGAGTGAGTTAGAGGACATCTATCGTCCGTTCCGTCCAAAACGAAAGACAAGGGCATCCGTTGCAAAAGAAAAGGGATTGGAACCGCTTGCTAATGCTATTTTATCGCAAAATCGTTACTTTAATCCGCAGCAAGAGGCAGAAAAGTATATTGATGAGGAAAAGGGTGTTAATAGTGCAGAGGAGGCAATTCAGGGTGCAATGGATATACTTGCCGAGCAGGTGTCCGACAATGCAGAAGTTCGCCGTCGTGTCCGTAACTTTGCACAGAGCCTCGGCGTAATTGCTTCAACCGCTGCAGATGCTGACAAAGAGAGCGTTTACACAATCTACTATGACTTTAAGGAGCCTGTAAAGAAGATTGCGGATCACAGAGTGCTTGCAATAAACAGAGGTGAGAAAGAGGGATTCTTAAAGGTTTCGGTTGAGCTTGACAGCGAAAAACCGTTAAATTCAATATACAGAATGATGATAAGAGAGACAAATTCTCTCTGTACGGATATTATTAAGGCTGCCTGTGATGATGCGTATCAGCGACTTATTTTTCCGTCAATAGAGCGTGAGGTAAGAAATGACCTTACAGACAACGCATCTGAAAATGCAATGAAGGTCTTTGCAGTAAATCTCAAGCAGCTTTTAATGCAGCCGCCTGTTAAAGGTAAAGTAGTTTTGGCTCTTGATCCGGGTTATCGTACTGGTTGCAAGACTGCTGTTGTTGACGATACAGGCAAGGTGCTTGACACAACAGTACTATATCCTACACATTCTGAAAAGAAGATTGAAGAGTCAAAGCAAAAACTTTTACAGCTTATCAAAAAGCATAATGTTGACATAATTTCAATCGGCAACGGCACAGCAAGTAAGGAAACAGAGATGTTTGCGGCTGATGCAATCAAGGAGGCTGACCATAAGGTGTATTATATGGTGGTTAGCGAGGCCGGTGCATCTGTCTATTCTGCATCAAAGCTTGCAGCAACTGAATTACCCGACCTTGATTTGACGCTCCGCAGTGCCGTTTCAATCGCTCGCCGTTTGCAGGATCCTCTTGCAGAGCTTGTAAAGATTGAACCAAAGGCAATTGGTGTCGGACAGTATCAGCACGATATGCCACAAAAGCGACTCGGCGAAACCCTTGATGGAGTTGTTGAGGATTGCGTAAACTCTGTTGGTGCTGACTTGAACACCGCATCTCCTGCGCTTCTTTCACGAGTATCAGGACTTACAAGTGCAGTTTGCAAAAATATTGTAGCCTATCGTGAGGAAAACGGAGCTTTTACATCTCGTGCAGAGCTTAAAAAAGTTCCAAAGCTCGGACCAAAGGCATTTGAGCAGTGTGCAGGATTTTTGCGTGTTCCCGAAAGTAGAAATCCTCTTGACAATACAGGTGTACACCCTGAAAGCTATAAGAGTGCAAAAGAGCTTTTGACACTTGTTGAATATTCTGAGAAAGAAATAAAATCAGGAAAATTCCCTGATATCTCTACTCGTGTTCAAAAAGCAGGCACAAAAAATCTTGCCGAAAAACTCGGAATTGGTTTACCGACGCTTGATGACATTGTCAAGGAACTTTCAAAGCCCGGTCGTGACCCTCGTGATGAAATGCCTGCTCCAATGCTCAGAAGTGACATTCTTGACATAAAAGATTTAAAAGAGGGTATGGAGCTTAAGGGAACTGTTCGCAATGTAATTGACTTTGGTGCATTTGTTGACATTGGTGTTCATCAAGACGGACTTGTGCATATTTCTCAGATTTGTGACAAGTATATCAAGCACCCAAGCGAGGCTTTAAAAGTAGGAGATGTTGTTAATGTCAAGGTGTTATCAGTTGATGCCGACAAGAACAGAATTTCTCTTACAATGAGGTTTTAATTAGCAATATTTATATCAAAAACACGAGTTCACTTGTAATTCAAATAATTATCATAAGCTTTAGATAAAAACTCCCCGAAAGTCATTTGATGAACTTCGGGGAGTTTTTTGTTAATTAATATTTTTACAAATTTTCTGTATAGATGCTTTTTGTTGTACTTTCAATGAGTTCTTTTTCCTTGATATAATTAAATTTATCCTATCACAAAGTAAAAATACTGGTATAATCATTCATACTTGTAAATTTCTGATATACAAGGTCATTTGTGTTAAGCTCAATTTCAAAACTATTTTTATTCAGTTCATTTACTATCGCCTCAAGTTTTCTTGCACTAACTTCTGAAAATCCATTGCGGTTATAGTAAGCAAGGGTGATATGTGGTGTAAATGGATATGGTAGTGATTTAACATAATTAACTATGTTATATAAATTCATAAGTTTTGTATATTCAGTTGCATCAATTGGATATAAACCAAGAACAAGACTTGTGTTCACCATATTGAAAATGTATGTTGATTTCATTTTTATAGTCTGTTTTTCAACAGGGGTTGATTTTAGCTTTTCAATCAGGTTAATTTCATTTTTAAAAACTTCGGATGAAACTTCATCAAGTACAGGCGAATTGCTTAAATCATGTAAAGTCATATGAAATGTGTTTGATACAAGTCGGTCACAAAAACATTCAGGTGCATATTCATATAATTTATCTACAATTTCAGCAATAGACTTCTTTAAATTACTACTTAATTCAAATACAACTGTATCACCGTAAAATAAGCTGAATTTATTATTATCATCAACTTTTGAAAATACGGATGCATTGGGGTTAAAATTACTATTATCAAGCACTAATTCACTTTTTTGAAAAGAGTTTATTCTGTTTAAAAATTCAATATAACTTTCCATACTTATTTACCTATTTATAAAATTAAATTTCATACATTATATCTGTTGCCTGATGTAATCATCAGCCTGTACCTTATCTTTAAGCACACTAAAATCGTTATTTTTTATTAGACATTCTTTGTGCGTTTTAGTAAGTCTTTTAATTTGATATTCAAGCTTTGATGCACAAACTCTGTCTTTGCTTTGCCATACAGCTTCAAGTTTTACCGCTTTGTGGGTGCGTGTGTATTTTGCTGATTTATCATTTTGTGCAAGATGTTCTCCAAACCGTCTTTTAACATCCGTTGTAATTCCTGTATAGAGCGAATCATCAATGCACCTTATTACATAAGTGTAATACATTATTGTTCTTTGTCCTTTTAAATATAACTGTCATTTACATTATTTTAGCCTATCAACTGTCATATGTCAATAATTGTTGATTGACATAAATTTATAGAAAAAGATATAATTTGAGAAAATATGAGTTAAAAAATTTTTTTGTCAAATTTTTTAAATTAATGTAGCGTTTTATGATTGCTTAAGGTGTTATAGATGAAAGGGGGAGATGTTATTGAGCAATAAAAGTGAAATGTCCTGCGACTGCATTGAAAGTGTTATTAGGCGTTATTCACAAACAGTGTATAGGCTTGCATTTGCACGAGTCGGTAATAAATATGATGCCGAAGAAGTGTTTCAGGAAGTATTTTTGCGGTATGTGCGTAAAAATCCTAAATTCAATGACGAAGAGCACCGCAAGGCTTGGCTTATAAAGGTGACAGTAAACTGTTCCAAAACTCTTATGTCGTCAATGTGGTATAGCAAAACTCAGGAGCTTGATGAAACATTAGCAATAGAAGATGATACAAGTGTTAACCTATATTATGAACTGCAAAAATTACCTGTAAAGTATCGAGAGGTTATTCATCTGTTCTATTATGAAGATATGACGGTTGAACAGATATCAAAGGCACTTGGCAGAAAGCATTCAACTGTACGAACACAACTTACTCGCGCTCGTGTAATGCTAAAAGATTTTATGAAAGGGGAAGAGTATGTTTAAGGATAATTACTGCAAATTCTACAATCAAATCTTTCCGAGTAAAGAACTTTTAAATACAACACTTGAACACACGCAAAAGATTGAAAAATCAAATACAAGGATAATATATAGACATCGAAAACTTCTGCTTGTTGCGGCAATACTTTGCTTGTCAGTTATTTTGGCAGCTACTCCTGTGGGGGCATCTACAAGTGATTTTGTGTACAATGTGGTATATCACATTTCACCGCAAATGGCACAGATGTTTACTCCTGTACGAAAGAGCTGTGAAAGTAATGGAGTAGAGATGAGCGTGCTTTCGTGCTATATTCACGATGACACGGCAGAGATTTATGTGTCAATGCATGATGTTGGAGCAAATTTTGTTGATGAAAGACTTGATTTATTTGACAGCTATTCTATTAATACTCCGTTTGACAGCAGTGCATATTGCAGAAGAGTGGATTATGATGAAAGTAGCAGAACTGCAACATTTCTTATCACAATTTCTCAGTGGGGAGAACAAAATATTGTCGGTGACAAGCTGACATTTACTGTAAGATCACTTCTTAATGGCAAAAAATCTTATGAAAATTATATTGTTCCGATTGATCTGTCAAAGGCGGATAAGTCGCCAAGCATACAAAAACAGTATGTAGAGTTGGACAGAGAGGTCGGTGAAGTGGCAATGAATATGCTTTCCGAGCAGGATACTTATAAAGATGCAACTGATTTTGGCAAAATGAGTTTCAGCGGAATAGGATATGTTGACGGTTGTTTGCATATTCAGATGAAGTATGAAGATTATCTTGAGAATGATAACCACTGCTGGATATATCTGCATGACAAAAGAGAGGATTATCCGAAAAACATAAACGATGATTTGCCCGACGGATATACATCACACGGAAATTATGAGCCTAATGATTTATATAATCAATATAGTGTTTCATGGCATGAGGGAAATACAGAATATATTGAAACCGTGATTGAGCCTAATAGTGATTACAGCTTTGAAGAATTTGCAGAAGAGATTGCAAATTATGAGATTTACGGCGATTTTTATACAACAAATGACGCATATCACGGAAATTGGAGAATAACATTTCCAATAGAGAATATGAATATAGATGCTTTTACAGAAGAAACTGAGCCGACTATTTCGGAGAAAACTGAATTTGAGCTTAAAACCCTTGACCCAAAATCTAAAGAGGACTATATAAACAAGATACTTAACTCGGTTGATTTTTATAATGAGGTTAGCGGAAAAATCGAAACTAATATGTTAAATGGTGACATCTATAATGTTGAGTATATCTTGAATTTTAACGAAGGCAAGTCTTATGAGCATATAATCGGTAATGATTATGATGAAGAAACTTATGTATTAGATGGTTTGAAATATGAATTTGATAACATTTCCAAGACTCAAAATAAGGGTATAACTATTGAAAAGTTAAAATTCGATGATAATTATGTTGCTCATTTCAATTCGGAATTTCAATCAAATTACGGCTCTGAATATGTTTACGAAAAAGATTTTACGGGAATTTATTATTCAGCAATGCTCAGTATTTATCCAATACAATATGTAAACGATTTGATGTATGACTTTGATTTGTGGGAGATAGGCGATAAAACAACATATTTGGATAGAGATTGTCGGATAATAAAAGGCACAATCCCGTCGGAATTTCAGTATTCGTTCGGCAACGCTGAAACCTTTAAACTGATAATGGACAGGGAAACAGGCATAATACTTAACCTTGAGTGTTATACAGAAGAAGGAGATTTGTCAGTATACTCACACACAATAAATATCAGTTTTGATAATGTAGAAGTAGATGATTTTAACAAAGATAAATATGCACAGTACACATTAAAGTAGAGAAAAAACAGGCGAGAAGCTACAACTTCTTGCCTGTTTTTCTTATACCTCTATTGGCAATTAGTATTAAAATATTTTCTTAATAAGATTTGGTAAGTCTGAAAATTCTTTAATAGAATATTTATAATTTTCGGCATTACCAAAGCCATATTCAGCAAAAATAAAATCAATTTCTGCAAACTTTGCGGCTTCAAAATCGCTTTGTGTATCGCCTACATAAACAGCCTTAAAAGTATTGTTGCGTTCCATAATCAACTTAATATTTTCGCCCTTTGTTTTGCCTGTGCGTCCTGCAAACTCAAAGTCATCAAACATATCCCATAACTTGTAGTAAGTGAGAAAGGACTGAATATAACCGTCCTGACAGTTGCTGACTATGAGTAGAGAATATTTTTCTTTTAGCTCTTTTAAAGTTCCAATCAGCATAGGATAGATGATTGCACCGGTTTCTTCAAGTGATTTGCACTCAGTTTTGCAACATTCGCTTAGAATTTCAAAACCTCTTTTAATGTCAAGTTCAGGCAGTGACAGCTGTGCAATTTGTTCAAGCGTTTTGCCCATATAGCTGTCCATTTCTGCTTTGCTAATCTGCTTAGAGGTTTCGTTCGAATATTTTCGTAATACTTCATTCCAAACAGGCAATATTGCTTCCGTGGTATCCCACATTGTGCCATCCATATCAAAAATTATCGCATTTTTAGTCATATTAATTATCCTTAATTACATCAAAATTACTGTATTCTCCAATATCGCACTGTTCAATTATGTGACAGCCAAGTCTTGTAGATAACGGAGCAAGTTGCATATAGTCGCCGTAAAGGAAAGTGAGGTATTCGTCATATCGCTTTGGTATGGGCAATTTGTAGCCCTCAAAGTCAGCGTAAATAACTTCATCAAGCAATTTGGCAGGGAATACTCCGTTATAAATATTTCTGCCCATTCCATCATAAAGATATTTTGCATTCTTCTTTCTTTTAAAGAATTTTAGTGTTTTTTTCTCAATCCACATACTGAAACGAATAGGAAACAGCCTTTTACAAAAGTCAGTAATTACACTTTGCAGTTTGCTTCCGTTTTCAGCCTTACGGTTATTCCATTTGTTAAAAACCAAAGCCCTCGTGAATAATGTCATTGCGATATGAAGTTTTTGACCGAGCTTTGAATTTGCTGTCTTATCATGACAAAATACATCAATGGCAAGTCCGTTGTGCATACCTGTGTGAGTTTTTGCAAATCCTGTTGCAAAGATTGTGTTATCAATTCTGCATTTTGCAAACTCGTAATAGCAGTGCTTGTCAGTGTTGCTGTCCTGAAAACTCATTCCGTTTGGGAGTTCTAAAGGCGCAATATTACAGAACTTGTCATAGTCCTCACGAAGCATCATAAGGTCAGAATCATCATCCCAAGGGATAAATCCCTTATGCCTGACTGCACCAAGCAATGTACCTCCGCCAAGAAAATATTTAATATTATGCTTTTTGCAAATGCGGTCAATTTCAAGAAGAGAGGCAAGCTGAACACTTTGAATAGCAGTGAGTCTGCCTTGATGTGAGTTTGAAAGTCGCAATGTACGGTGGCTTTTCATATATGACATAACGCTAAGCTCAAGTGCAGTTTCAAGGTTGATTTGTGGCTCAAAGTTTTGAAATTTTATTTTATCGGTGTTGATTGCACAACCGTCAATTTCTTCGTAATTACCCCAAGCGATGTCGATTTTACTGCCATAAATTCCGTTAAATATTGCAGCTACAGCAGCCATAGATACTGTTGAATTATCACCGCAGATATTATATGCATTTTCGCTTTTAAGATTGGTCATTGCAAATACAACAGCATTCAGAACATCGTGAATACTGATAAATGAATACTTTTTGCGTGACGGATTTATTAAACATTTTTTACCATTTGCGATACTTTCAAATGCAGTGTCAAGAACGGTTTTAATTCCGCTTTTTGCACCGAGAATTATTCCTGTGCGAAGAGTAACGAGTTCAAAGTTACCCTGTTTTTTATGACAATTCCATAGGGCTTCAATAACTCGTGCATTTTGTGACACAATAGATTTTGAATTGCATATTTCAAGTTTTGCGTATTCGCTCTCGGAATATACTCTGTTTTGAATTCCGTTGCCGTAAATTCTGCTGTCATTTACAAGAATTGTTTTTGCATTAAATTTTGCCGAAATATTAGCAAGTAAATTAATTTCATTAACTGTGTTTTTGAAAAACTCTGTTTCTTCATTGATATATTCATTGCATATGCTTGTATATATAATATAATCAACTTCTGATAAATCTCCAAGAGAACTATAATCTATATACTGAAAACTGTCGCAATCAAAAGCCTTATCATAAAAGCCATAGTCAGAACCGCATAAGATGATGTTTGAGTTAAGATTTTTGCTTTCATTTTGATACAATAGGGCATAGCAAATACAACGGGCAAGATTTTGCCCGCAAATCAGAATTGTTTTATTTTTCAGCTTTTTTATCTGAGCGTCATCGGCATACGGCATTGATGCCCAATCAAGCTCAAAATCATTCAGAATATTTTTAATCTGCATTTTGTGTCCTTTTTATATGACAAACGCCGCTACAAACTTATACTAACATCCAATAAAACTTCAAAATCTTTTTGGCTATTAGTATTATATTGCTTGCAAAGCGGCGATTGATTATTTTTTCTTTTTTGCCTTTTCGGCAGCTTTGTTTTCTTCGTAAACCTTTAAAGTTTCCTCAGTAGGACCATCGTGAATGATAGTGCCTTTTTTAAGATAAATTGAGCGTTCACACATTTCCTTAACGGAACTTGCGTTGTGGCTTACATATAATACGGTAACACCGTTTTCGATAATCTCTTTAATCTTGTTTTTACACTTCTTCTTGAAGGTAGCATCACCAACAGATAGAGCCTCGTCAACAACAAGAATGTCCGGTTCAATATTAACATTGATAGCAAATCCAAGACGCATTTTCATACCGCTTGAATATGTGCGAACAGGCTGGTCAATATAGTCGCCAAGTTCGGCAAATTCAATGATTTTTTCTTCAATAGTCTTGATATAGCTATCCTTAAGACCAAGGATATAACCCTTAAGATAGATGTTTTCTCTGCCCGTCATCTGCATTGAAAAGCCTGCTGTCAGCTCAAGAAGAGCAGCAACCTGACCATTGACAACGATATCACCCTCATCAGGAAATGCAACACCGGTAATCATTTTGAGCAGAGTTGATTTACCTGCACCGTTGTCGCCTACAATGCCAACAGATTCACCTTTGTTGATTGTGAAAGACACATTGTTAAGTGCCTTGTTAGTCTTTGGATTTTTTGGTTTAATAAAAAGTGCTTTGAAGCGTGCCTGATCATTTTTGTAGAGAATGTAGGTCTTACTTACATTTTTAAAGGTAATAATCGGTTCAGCCATAAAATTACCTCCCATTAAAGTACATCAGGAAGTTTTTTCCTGAGTCTGTTATAGTTAAAAATACCAAGTGCAAAGATCACAATAAACTCAGCAAGGAAAATTGCAAGCTCGGTTTTATATGTGAAAAATGCTCTGTTATAAAGGAAACAGTTTCTGTATCCGTTTACAAAGAAGTTGATTGGATTAAAAAGCATAACTGTTTTGAGCGGTTCTTCAAATCCATATGTGTCATACATAATACCTGAAAGCCAGAAAATACCTGACATAATTGATACGATAAGGCTTTCAAAGTCTTTACTGAACGCTGACATTGGTGCCGTTGACCATGAAAGTGCAAGGAAGAAAATGTACATTATCGGACAATATAGGAAAAATTGAAGATTATAAATGCTCGGACCGACTGTTATACATACATAGATGTACATTACAATTACAAGCATTATATGAACAAAAAGTCTTGAAAGGGAAGTGTAGGTTAAAATTGTAGAAACAGGAAATTTAACCTTAGTTATAAACTGCCTGTTGATACTCAAAGTTTTTGCACCCTGGGTTATGCTGTCCTGAATGAAAAACCAAGGAATGATACCGACAAACATAAATGTAAAGAAGTCAATGGTAAAAGGTTGTGGTCCTCCGAGATTAATGTTAAGATCTCTTAACTGCTTAATACCGCAGGAAAAAGCAAACCAGTAAACAAAAACCGTGAAGGCAGGTTTTACAAATGCCCATAAAGGACCGATTACTGCACCCTTATAGGTTTTGATAAGCTCGTCTTTAGCGAGCAGTAAAATTTGTTTGCCAAAGCCCTTGTGTTCTTTGAGAATAGAAAACAAATTGATACATCCTATCTTTCTTAAATTTGCCGAATACGGCATAACTCAAATAATTTGCTGAAATAATATTCAGCGGTACATTTTATTATTGCGAAATTTCATATTTTCTTCCTAAATATACTAACTCATATTATATTACTTTTTCACCATTTGTCAATCAAAATGCCTATTAAATTCTGAAAACTTCGCTTTAAAATATAATTTTCTGTAAACTTGTTGAGTCTTAAGATTATTTGAACTAAAATGATAAGTAGTATTGATTTTAGATGTATTTTAAAGTATAATGAAATAAATTTAAAATTCTAATATTTGGGAGAGATAACAAATGAAAATTCAAATTTCAGATGCTGTTAAATATATCGGCGTTGACGATAAAACTATTGACCTTTTTGAAAGTCAATATATTGTTCCAAACGGTATTGCATATAATTCCTATGTTATAATGGATGAGAAGATTGCTGTTATGGATACAGTTGACAAGAGAAAAACTGATGAATGGTTTGCAAATCTTGAAGAAGTTCTCGACGGAAAAACACCTGATTATCTTATAATCAGCCACCTTGAACCTGATCACGCATCAAATATTAAAGCTCTTGCAGATAAGTACCCTTCAATGAAACTTGTCGGCAATGCAAAAACCTTTAATATGATGCCACAGTATTTTCAAGATTTTGATTTTGCTGATAGAGCTGTAACAGTTAAAGAGGGCGAAGAATTGGAGCTTGGCTCACATACTTTAAAATTCTTTATGGCTCCAATGGTTCATTGGCCTGAGGTTATGGTTTCATATGAAAGTACAGAGAAGATTTTGTTCTCAGCTGACGGATTCGGAAAGTTTGGTGCTCTTGATACTGATGAGGATTGGGCTTGCGAGGCAAGGCGCTATTACTTTAATATCTGCGGAAAATACGGTGCGCAAGTTCAGGCATTGCTCAAAAAAGCATCAACACTTGATATTCAAATCATTTGTCCGCTTCACGGTCCTATTTTAACAGAAAATCTTGAATATTATATCAATCTTTATGATACTTGGAGCAAATACGAACCTGAAACTGACGGTGTGTTTATTGCATATTGTTCAATTCACGGCAATACAGAGATTGCGGCAAAAAAATTGTTTGATATTCTTCAGTCAAAGACTGACAAGAAAATTTCGATTGCTGACCTTGCAAGAGAGGATTTGGCAGAGTGTATTGAGGATGCCTTCCGCTATTCAAAGATGATTGTTGCTGCTCCTACATATGATGGCGGTGTTTTTCCGATTATGAATGACTTTTTACACCATCTTAAAATAAAAGGATATAATAGCAGAACAGTCGGTATTATTGAAAATGGTTCATGGGCACCAATGGCTTCAAAGATTATGAACGAATATTTTGATAATATGAAGAATGTTACTGTTGTTCCTACAAAAGTAACTCTTCGTGCAGCACTAAAAAATGATGACATTGCAAACCTTGAACAGCTTGCAGATGAAATTTTTGCATAATTAAATAGTGGACAGAACTCACGGTAAGATTGCTGTGAGTTCTTTTTTACTTTATAGGAAATTGCTTATACATAACAATCGGGCAGTAAAAATTTATAAATAATCAATTCTATCTGCTTGGATAGGTACAGTACATTGGCTGATTTATGAGAAGAAATCACATATTTTGTAATAAGTATATAAAAATTTAACCTTATATTCTATATGTGGAATTGCGTTTTGTTGCAAATGCAATGGATTTATCGTTAAGAAAGATGTAAAATAATTACAGTAGAAACAAGTAATAGGGGTAATCACTGTTTATAGCACGAAATAGGTGTTTGCTTTTTATAATTATTTAATCATTTTGAAGTTTTGAAATTAATGGTGGCGTGCTATTTTCATCTATAGGTGCTTGTTTTGTTATTACTCGATATATTCCTTCTATAACCCAATATACCCCGAAAATGGCTGAAGTTTTTACTTCAGCCATTTTTGTATAAAAAAGCAGCCAGTGGGCTACACATATCCGGGTACAAAACACCATATAAAAACACTCTTTAGTGCCCGAATGTTTCCAAGCAAATTTCTATAAAGTTAAAAAACAAAGTGTACTATACAGCGGAAGTTTCAACTTCGGGAACAAAACTTTTCATAAAAATAAATCTTATGAAGCGGAAGTAAAAAACGCATATAACGACAGCAAGTTGTTTAGTGATTTTGCCTATGACAAAATATAAAAATTTATGATAAAATAGATACAATGGATAAGCGAAGTATTAGTGTTATTTTTTAAGAGGTGCAGATTAATGTATAATGTAGATGAAATTGTACTGTACGGTTCAAACGGTGTGTGCAAAATTAAAGAAATTACAAGGCAAAAACTTGCAGGAAAAACAATGGAGTATTATGTTCTTAAGCCACTGTTTTCACAGGTATCAACTCTTTTTGTTCCTACAAACAACGAAGCTCTTGTTTCAAAAATGAGACATATTTTGCCTGAGGATAGAATAAAAGATATTATTGATAATTTATCAGTAATTCCAGAGTGGATTGATGATAAAAATAAGCGTTTTGACTATTGCAAGGAAACTATAGCAAATGGTGAGTTTGAAGCTGTTGTCAATCTTATTCGTATGTTACGGTTTCACGAGAAAGAGCAAAACAACAAAGGCAGACATCTTCATATTTCTGATGAGCGCTTTCTAAGAGAGGCTGAGAGTATGGTTTGTGATGAGATTGCGGTTGCACTTAATATTGAACGCAGTGAGATTATTCCAATGTTATTAAAGTAATGACACGACCCCCGAAAGTTAGATTTTTGGTCTAATATTCGGGGGTCGTGTTTAAATATATGACAAATGATTTTTTGTACTAAATACTCATTAAAAAGCAGATAAAACAAAGTTAGATTACTCAAATTGAATGGTCTATATATTAATTAGGGATTGGTATTAATTTGTAAGTCCCGCTATCAGTTTTTCGAATGACTCTTCAAAGCGTTTGTCATCATCGCTTGTTCGTTTTTTGGGGCCTTTGATGTGGTGCTTTGATTTTGACATTCTTGCTTTTTTTGAAATATGCCTGTCCATAAGCAATCCGCCAATGTTGTCATCGGTGAAAATTTTGCCGGACTGATGAATGCAGTAACCGCCCTTTGTCAGCACCATTGCAGCTACTCCGTAATCTTGGGTAACGGCAACATCACCCTTATTAAGCATATTCACAAGAGCATAATCAACCGCGTCTGCACCTGCACTTATTATTTTGACCTCACTGTAATCGCTTTGCAAAATATGATTGGTGTCACACAACAGTATGACACCAATGTTATATTTCTTTGCAATTTTTTCGATTATCTTAACAACAGGACAAGCGTCTGCGTCAACTAAAATCCTCATTATTCAAGTGTAATTGAGTTGATTACAGGCTGTTCGTTTGCAAGGATTGTACCGTTGTTGTCAACTGGGTTTGAATCTTCTGCAATCTTGTCAACAACATCCATACCGTCTGTTACAACGCCGAAAGCAGCATACTGACCATCAAGAAATGTGCTGTCTTGATGAACAATAAAGAACTGTGAACTTGCACTGTTAGGATCGTTTGAACGAGCCATTGAAATAACGCCTCTTGTGTGTGAAAGGTTATTTTCAAAACCGTTTATCGAAAATTCGCCTCTGATTGTTTCTTCACTGCCGCCTGTACCGTTGCCAAGCGGATCGCCACCCTGAATCATAAATCCTTCCATGATTCTGTGGAAGGTAAGACCGTCATAGAAATGCTCGCTAACAAGTTTCTTGAAGTTTTCAACAGTAATTGGTGCAATCTCAGGCTTTAATTCAATAGTGATTTTTCCGTAGTCTCTAACATCAATTATTGCAGTGTTGCCGAGATTTGCTACATCTTCTGTGGAAACTTTTGGATTGGTTTCTGTTGTAATATCGCCTTGTGATGAGCTGTTATCTCCACAGCTGGAAAGAACAAAGCAAAGTGACATTACTGCAATGATACAAACCAAAGAAAGTGCTTTTGACGAAATTTTTTTAAAAGTAGTTTTCATTTCATTATTCCTCGTTTCAAAAAATTTACTTTCATTGTATCATTTTTCTTTTTACAAATCAACCTTAATTTGACACACAATATTTAATATGATAAAATTTTAATATATAATATAGCGATTTAAACAAAAGATTTGAATGGGGTGACGAAATGCAGAATGATGATATAACATCTGTAAGTTCTAAACGCGGATTTTTAAGTCTTAATTTGCGTGAAATATGGAAATATCGTGACCTGATTAAACTGTTTGTTCAAAGAGATTTTAAAAATACCTACAAGCAAACGGTTCTTGGCCCGTTGTGGATTGTCATCAAGCCTTTTCTTTCTACTTTTGTTTTTACTGTAGTATTTGGTTTGATTGCAAATATTTCAACTGACGGAATGCCTCAGTTTGTTTTTTATATGGCAGGTAACATCTTATGGTCATTTTTTTCAGGATGTCTGAACAGTGCTTCGTCAACATTTATCAGCAACGCAAGAATGTTTTCAAAGGTGTATTTTCCTCGTCTTGCTGTGCCTGTTTCAAAGATAATTTATAATGGAATTAATTTTTTAATTCAGTTTGCAATGTTTGTTGCTTTGGTTGTTTTTTATACAATAAAAGGGTCAAATGTTCATCCAAATATGATTGTTCTTCTTACACCTATACTGCTTGTTATGTCGGCTGTACTTGGTTCGGGATGCGGACTGATAATTTCATCAATGACTACAAAATATCGTGACCTCGGTGTGCTTGTATCATTTGGCGTAACTCTGTGGATGTATATAACTCCTGTTGTTTGGCCTGTTTCACAAGTAAGTGAAAGTTTTAGGTGGATTGTTCTAATAAACCCTGTTGCTCCTATTGTGGAAACCTTCCGTTATGCTTTCCTCGGAAGCGGTACATTTTATTGGCAATATCTGCTTTTATCTTTTGGAGTTACAGTTGTAATCGGATTTTTCGGAATGGTAATTTTCAATCAGGTGGAAAAGAACTTTATTGATATGGTGTAAGCTATGGTTATGAAAGATGAATGTGTAATCAAAACTGAACATCTCTCAAAGGAATATCGACTTGGTGTAATCGGTTCGGGTACATTAAGGAGGGATTTGCAGAGCTGGTATGCACGCAAAATGGGCAAAGAAGACCCAAATCGCAAAATTGGTGATAAGCTATATACAAAATATGACACATTTTTGGCACTTGATGATATTAATATAGAAATTAACCATGGCGAGCGTGTTGGAATTATCGGCGCAAACGGTGCAGGCAAATCTACTTTTTTAAAGCTTCTCTCACGAGTAACCTCACCAACCTATGGAGAGTTCTCTTTTCGGGGAAGAATTGCAAGTATGCTTGAGGTTGGCACAGGTTTTAACGGTGAGCTTACAGGACGGGAAAATATTTATCTTAATGGTGCAATTCTCGGTATGTCAAAGGCTGAAATTGACATAAAAATAGATAGCATTATTAAATTTTCTGAATGTGAGCGTTTTATTGACACTCCTGTAAAGCGTTATTCGTCGGGTATGTTTGTAAAACTTGCATTTGCCGTGGCGGCTCATCTTGATTCTGAGATTATGATTATGGATGAGATACTTGCAGTGGGTGATATGCAGTTTCAAAATAAGTGTCTTAACAAAATGCGTGAGCTTGCACTAAATGAAAATCGTACAATTCTTTATGTGTCGCACAATATGAATACCATTCGTGAGCTTTGCAATAGGTGTATTGTTTTCAGCCAGGGAAAAGTTGTGTTTGACGGTGATGTGGAAGAGGCAATCAAGATTTATCTCGGCGGTGAGCAGGGAGATTTTGTTAATATGCAGTTTCCTCGTGATTATTCAAAGCGTCTGCCCTCAGACAGACAGGATATTTATTTAAATTCTGCTGCGTATATAGGCAAAACCGACAATATTTTCTATGATGACGAAAAACTTGAGCTTACGCTTAAATGGCAGGCGGTGAAGAATGTCAGAAACCTTTGTCTAAGAATAGAGATAAGCGATTACCGCAGAACGCCTGTTACAGCTTTTGTTATTGAGGATTTTTGTTCCTGTACAGCCGAAAAGACTTATAAGCAAACATTCTCGATTGATATTTCACAACTTGCAAGCGGCGGATATTACACTCGGTATGTATTTTACAATCAAGAGGAAGAGAATTATCCGTTTCAAACAGTTGAAAATGTTGCAGGTCTTACAATTAGAAAGAGAAAGACCGACAAAAATAAAAATAAGTGGCAGAAAAAGTGGGGAAGTGTCATTATGAATGATATCGAACTGCTTAATAATGATGAATTTACGGAATAAATAGGATAGAAAATAAATTTAATACTATTTTATTGAAAATTAGTATAAGTTAGGAGAAGTGATTTTGACAAATTTTAAAGAAAAGATTATGAGGTTGTCTGCTGTGAATTTTGTCTTTTTGACAATAGCAGGTATAATCAATGCGTTTGGTGTTATTGTATTTTTGTCTCCAGTAAAATTGTATGACAGCGGAATTTCAGGTACATCTATGCTTGTGTCACAGGAAACACCGAAATGGTGTAGTCTGTCATTAATTTTGATACTGCTGAATATTCCGATTTTTCTTTTGGGCTTGAAGCGGGAGGGGAAAAAATTTACGATTTATTCAATTTACACAGTACTGATTTACTCATTTGTAGCTTGGCTTATTACCGATATTTTACCGATTGATGTCAGCTTTGTATCACCTCTTGCAGGCAGTGACCTATTTTTGTGTGCATTATTTGGAGGTATTATATCAGGTTGTGGCAGTGGTTTGGCTATTCGCTTTGGCGGGGCCATTGACGGAATTGATATTATTGCTGTTATGTTTGCAAAGAAGCTTGGGGTAAGTATTGGTACATTTGTAATGATTTACAATGTGCTGTTATATATTATTTGCGGTATTGTTATCGGAAGCTGGATTTTGCCGTTGTATTCAATAGTTACCTATGCCGCTGCACTGAAAATGGTTGACTTTATAGTTGAGGGATTTGACAGATCAAAGGCGGCGTTCATTATTACGACTGAGCCTGACGCTGTGTGCAAGGAGCTTTCGGAAACCTTTGAAAACGGTATTACATTAATTGATGCAAAGGGATATTACTCTGACACTAAAAAAACTATGGTTTATTTTGTTGTGAACAGGTTTCAGGTTGGAAGAATGAAAAGCATCGTTCACGATATTGATCCGAAAGCATATATTGCCATTAATGAGGTTGCCGATATTTATCCCTCAAATATGTAGCATACAGTGTTTTATACCTGATGAATTTCAATAAAGAAAAGTAAAAGGGCTGTCGCAGGCTTAAAGATTTAGCGACAGTCCTTTTGACTTATTATTTCTTCTTACGCGGTTACTAATATTGCCTGACCCGGATAAATTAGATTTGGGTTAGTCATTCCGTTAATGCGTGCCAGTTCAGCAACAGTCGTACCGGTTCTCTGTGCAATACTCCATAGTGTGTCGCCGGGGCGTGCAATATAGTAGTTTGCCATGTTAGAGCCTGCAGGTATAGTAAGTTCCTCGCCTGGATAAATCATCGCTGGATTCTGAATGTTGTTATATTGAAGAATCTCGGCAACAGTTGTCTGAAAAAACTGTGCAATGCCAAACAATGTGTTACCTTCTCTGACAGTATATTTTATTAATTCCATAGTTTCCTCCTTAATTTAATACTAATTTTCAATAAAATAGCTCTTTTATTGGCGATTAGTATAAAGACATTATCAGTATGTCCGTTAGTACTATAATATGAGGTTGTGTTATTATTGACACTCAATGAATAGCTTTGACTACTTGTAGACATAATATTTTTGTAGGTAAATAGTGTGAAATATCGTACTATTCCGAATTTATGTTGCCCGACCGGTTTGTCCCTGCAAAACAACGGTCGATGGCTAAATTTCCATTTACGCCTTATCCGCCCACAGTAAGGTTGTGATGTTTTTTACTTCTATTTGTGGGCGGAAAGGCTATGGAAATTATAATGAAAATTACTATTGGAAAAATTTCAGGTAGAGAAATAATTGACTCCCGTGGTAATCCGACTGTTGAGGCGGAGGTTGAATTGTCAAACGGTATTTATGCAAAAGCAGCTGTTCCTTCAGGTGCATCAACAGGAGCTTTTGAGGCTGTTGAGCTTAGAGATAATGACAACTCACGCTTTGGTGGCAAGGGTGTTAAAAATGCAGTTGAGAATATTAATAAGATTATTTCGCCAAAGCTTTGCGGAATGTCGCCTTTTGACCAATGTGCCATAGATTATACGATGATTGAACTTGACGGCACAAAAAACAAAGCAAAGCTTGGTGCAAATGCAATTCTTGCAGTGTCACTTGCCTGTGCAAAGGCTGCGGCTAAGCATCTCAATTTGCCGTTATACAGATATTTGGGCGGAATCTATGCTGTAAAGCTTCCTGTGCCTATGATGAATATTCTCAACGGCGGAGCGCACGCATCAAATAATATTGATATTCAGGAGTTTATGATTATGCCTGTCGGAGCCTGTTGTTTTTCAGAGGGATTGCGTCAGTGCTGTGAAATATATCATACACTTGGTAAAATTCTCAAAAAGAATAATTATAGCACAGGCGTCGGAGATGAGGGAGGATACGCCCCTAACCTTGCAAGTGATGAGGAAGCAATAGAGCTGATTATCACTGCAATCAAAGAAGCTGGCTACTCAACCGACAATGTAAAAATTGCACTTGATGCCGCCACATCTGAATGGTATAACGACGGTGTATACAAGCTGCCAAAGCGTAATATTACAATGCAAAGCAGTGAGTTAATTGACTACTTTACCGCTCTTACAGATAAATATCCTATTATTTCAATAGAAGACCCTTTGTCCGAATACGATTGGGACGGATGGCAGACAATTACAGATAGAATTGGCAGTTCTGTAAATCTTGTTGGTGATGACTTGTTTGTGACAAACACCGAAAGATTGCAAAAAGGAATTTCAATGCAGGCTGGTAATGCAATATTAATTAAAATCAACCAAATTGGTACGCTTACAGAAACTATGGATGCAATTACTACCGCACAAAAGGCCGGATTTGATACAATAATTTCTCATCGCAGCGGAGAAACCGAAGATACTACTATTGCAGATATTGCCGTTGCCGTAAACTCAGGTCAAATTAAAACCGGCGCACCAAACAGAACCGACCGTGTATGCAAGTATAACAGATTGCTGAGGATTGAAGATTCACTTGCCGATTCGGCTCGCTATGGTTTAAATTAACAGTTTGTATTGATCGTATATTTTTATCATTTTATCTGTTTTTTAATAAGAATTAATAATAATTCCCTGACTGAATTATCAGTTGGGGAATTATTACGATTTGTAGTAAAGGATAATAAATTATAAAATCAGAATTCGTCAAATTGCATATAATTAAGGTGATAAATTCTACAATTAATAAATGTGATTTATAAATTTTATTCTATGAAAGAACTAAAATTTGATGTGTTTTATGATAAAATAAATAAAATAATTATGCAAATGCTTGGAGGCATTTTAATGCTTTTCAAAAGAATAATTACAGGAGTTTTGGCAGCAATGATAGTTACCGGAATATGTTTAACAGGTGTCTCGGCAGCCTCAGAAAAAGATGACAAAAAGAATAAAAAAACAGATTATCACGCATATGCTGCTAATCTTGATAAAACAAATTACACCGGCAATGACCTTGGTGCAGTATATTCAAAGGATGGCACAACATTTAAAGTTTGGTCGCCGGATGCCAAGAATGTAAAGGTGAATCTTTATGAGCATGGCAGTGACAGTGAGGGCGATGCAGGTTCAATTTTGACAAAAACGCTGTCGCTTGACAAAAAAACTGGCGTTTGGAGTACAAAGATTGACGGTGATCTTGCAGGAAAATATTATACATATACAATAAAGCACGGTGATAAATCAAAGGAAACCTATGATATCTATGCCAAGGGTTGCGGTGTGAACGGAAAACGCAGTATGATTGTGGATTTTTCAAAAACCAATCCTGAGGGATGGGAGAATGACGCTCATGTTTTGGTTTCCAATGCAACACAGGCAAGTGTTTGGGAGGTTTCGGTAGCTGACTTTTCTTCGTCGGAATCGAGCGGTGTTTCACCGGATAATCGTGGCAAATTTCTTGCTTTTACCGAAAGCGGTACAACAGTAAACGGCGTTCAGGGAGGCACCTCAACCTGCGTTGATTACCTTAAAAAGCTTGGTGTAAAATATGTTCAGATTATGCCGATGTATGATTTCGGCTCAGTTGATGAGTCAAAGGACATCAATTCACAGTATAACTGGGGATATGACCCTGTAAATTACAACTGTCCTGAGGGTTCATATTCTTCAAATCCATACGACGGCTATGCTCGCATTAAGGAATGTAAGCAGATGATTCAGGCGCTTCACAATGCAGGAATCGGCGTTATTATGGATGTTGTTTATAACCATACATATTCTACTGATTCTGCTTTTCAGGACACAGTGCCTAACTATTATTACAGAATGAACGAAGACGGCACATTCTCAAACGGTTCGGGATGTAGCAACGATACTGCTTCCGAGCACCTTATGTTCCGCAAGTATATGATTGATTCAGTCACATATTGGGCAAAGGAGTATCATATTGACGGTTTCAGATTTGATCTTATGGGACTTCACGATGTGACCACAATGAATGAAATTCGTACTGCTCTTGACAAACTTTATGAGGACGGAAGCGGTAAGAAAATTATTATGTACGGTGAAGCTTGGAATATGGATACAAATTCTGCAAGCGGTACTGTAATGGCTAATCAAAACAACCTCAAGCAGCTGAGTGACCGTATCGGTGCATTTGATGATACAATTCGTGACGCTATCAAGGGTAGCACCTTTGGTACAGGCGGCGGATTTATTCAGGACGGCTCAAGCCGATCAAAACTTAAAATCGGCATTGAGGGTCAGTCAAATTCAATGACAGGTTGGGCAAATACCACTACTCAGTGCGTAACCTATTCATCTTGTCACGATAATCTTTGTCTTAACGACAAGCTTGTTGACACAATTCTTAATAACGGTGAGTATCGCAAACGTAATGAGTTAATTGTTGCAATGAATAAACTTGCAGGTGCAATAACAATTACTTCACAGGGAATTCCTTTTATCCTTTCCGGTGAAGAATTTGCTCGAAGTAAAGACGGAGATGAAAATTCATATTCGTCAAGCAGGGAAGAAAATATGCTTGATTGGAATAATCTCAATGAATTCAGCGATATTGTTGAATATTACAGGGGACTTTATCAAATCAGAGATAATTTTGCCGCTTTTTCAGACTGCACGGCAATGACAGCAAACAATCTGAATTATCTTGAAAATCTTGAGAGCGGATTAGTTGGATATATCATAAATAATACTGAATCCGACAAGTGGGCAAAGATGTGTGTTATCTTTAATGGTTCGGACAAAGACCAAAATGTTGATGTTTCTGGCGATTGGGTTGTTGTTGCTGATGAAAATACAGCAGGACTTCGCAATATTGCAGAAATTTCCGAAAGCGTTAAGGTGTCTGCACACAGTGCAATTATTATGGTTGACAAAGACAGCTATAATTCTGCGGGAATATCCTCTAAAGAGGGAGCGGTTGTAATTAACTATTACGACAGTAAAACTAAGGATATATTAAAAAAACAGACAGTAACCGGTGAACTCGGTTCATCTTATGATGTCAATCAGATTGCCACAGAAAACAACTATGATATTGTTTCTTCAAATGGTAATGTTCAGGGAGAATTTACAAACACTGTTTTATATTCCGATATTTTTGTTGAGAAATATAAAGGTGTAATTACAAGTGTTACCTATAAATTCCTTGCTGATGATAAAGAGATTGCAGATCCTTTTGTACTCAGCAATAGGGAAGGACAACAGTATTTTACTCCAGAAATTCCATCTGTCAGCGGATATGCACTTGACCTTGACGCTCTTCCGTCAAACGGTGCAGGTAAGCTAAAGGGCGAAACAATGGAGGTTGTTTATAAGTACAATCCGATTGCAGAGGATGACTCAATATGCAGAGTTAATGCAATCTATATGAATGACGACGGTACGATTATTGAAACAAAAACAATAACAGGTGTTGAAGGAGAAGAATATTCTCTTATTGAAAATGAATATGAAGATATGAAGCTCATAGCGGTTCCGGAAAATTGCTATGGCACATATGTTAAGGGCGAAATAAATGTATTGTTTAACTATGTGTCAGACCCTGACCCGTACAAGGATATGCTTGTTTATGTTTATATCGGTGCCGGATTAATTCTTGCACTTTGTGTTGCTTCATCAATATATGAAAGAATTTCACGTAAACGCAAATATATGGCTGAAATGGATATTGAAGAAGATTAAGGTAGTTATTTCCGCTTTGCGGAATATTTATAGAAATTTAAGGAGGAATATATCTATGAGAACTACAAAGAAATTTATTTCTACTGTTCTTGCAGTATGTATGCTTGCTTCTACAAGTGCTCTTGTAGGATCAGCTGCTGTTGATAGTTCATCATCAGTTGGTGCAGACACACCTTACTCAAATGCTTGTCAGGCCCTTGATGATGAATATGCATACAGTGGAAACGATCTTGGTGCTACATATGCTAAGGACAAAACTGTTTTTAAGGTATGGTCACCAACTGCTACTGAAGTAAAGGTTAATCTTTACAAAACAGGATCAGACAGTGAAGCAGGTGCTGAAGACCTTGGTACAACTTCACTTGTTAAGGACGAAACAGACGGTAAATGGAACGGTGTATGGACAGTAACTCTTGAGGGCGACTACAAGAACGTTTATTACACATACACTATTACAGCTGCTCCAACTACAGGCGGCGCTGCTGTTACAAGAGAAACACAGGATATTTATTCTGTGGCAGTCGGTGTTAACGGCAACCGTTCAATGATTTGTGATCTTGATTCAACAGATCCTGAGGGTTGGGAAAACGATACTCATGTTCTTCGTGATAATGTGGCAGAGTCAAATGTTTGGGAACTCCATATCAAGGACTTCTCATATGACAAGGCTTCAGGTGTCAGTGATGCAAACCGTGGTAAGTATCTTGCTTTCACAGAAGAAGGCACAACTTTAAACGGTGAGGGTAATATTGCTACTTGTATTGATTATCTTAAAGAGCTTGGTATCAATACAGTTCAGATTAACCCATTCTATGATTTCCAAACTGTTGTTGAAAACGGCAGTGACACTCAGTTTAACTGGGGTTATGACCCAAAGAACTATAATGTTCCTGAAGGCTCATATTCTTCTAATCCATATGATGGTAATGTAAGAATTAAAGAATGTAAGCAGATGATTCAGGCACTTCACAATGCAGGTATCTCTGTTGTAATGGATGTTGTTTACAACCACACATATGCAACAACATCAAGCTTCGAGTACACAGTACCTAATTACTATTATAGAAAGACTTCTTCAAATGCTTTCTCAAACGGTTCAGGCTGTGGTAATGAAACAGCTTCTGAGCGTGCAATGTTCAGAAACTTCATGATTCAGTCTTGCCGCTATTGGGTTGATGAGTATCACATTGACGGTTTCCGTTTTGACCTTATGGGACTTCATGATGTTGAAACAATGAACCTCATCAGAGATAACCTTGACGAAGTTGATACAAGAATCACAACATGGGGTGAAGGCTGGACAGGCGGCACTTCAACTTATCCAAAGAACACTTGTTCAGGCGGAAGATTCTATCAGGCAACTCAGGCAAATGCAAAACGCCTAAGCACAAGAGTAGGTTTCTTTAATGATGCTATCCGTGATGGCATTAAGGGTAGTGTTTTCAACGGAACAGAACCAGGTTTTGTTCAGGGTACAGCAGCTTCTGCAAAAGCAGTTATTGCAGGTATTAATGCTAACTCTGTAACTAAAAGCGGTTGGCAATCACAGGCTCCGTCACAGTGTGTATCATACGATGCTTGCCATGATAATGCAACTCTTTACGATAAGCTTATCCTTACAACAGGTCTTGCAGATTACGGTGTTCGCCAGAAAGATGTTGTAAGAATGAACAAGCTTGCTGCTGCTATTCTTTATACATCACAGGGCGCAACTTTCCAGCTTGCCGGTGAAGAAATGTGCCGTACAAAGTATGGCGATACAAACAGCTACAAGTCATCACCTGAAATTAATAAGATTAATTGGCAGAATGTTGTTGACTATGCTGATGTTATTTCATATTACAATGGCTTAAGCCAGATTAGAACAAACTTTACTCCGTTTACTTGCGATAATACTACATATGCAAATTCTTATGTAATCAATGATGTAAACGCTAATTCAGCTGAAATTGCATTCACAATAGCTAACGACCAGGCTAATGAGTGGAGCAAACTCGCTGTTCTTTACAATGGTAACTGTGTTGCTACTGACATTACACTCGCTGATACTTCAACAACAGATTGGGTAATTATTGCTAATGACATTACAGCTGGTTTTGAAAGCCTTGGTGAGGTAACAGGTTCAACATTTACAGTTCCAGCAAATTCTGCAATCATTGCTGTTGAAAAATCAAGCTTTGAGTCAGTAAATATTAAGCCTGCTAAGGAAATGGGCAAGGTTAAAGTAAATTATGTTTACGAAAACAACAATGAACCTCTTGATGATTCTGTAATTATTACAGGTACAGTTGGTTCAGGCTATCAGACAGTTTCAAGTGTTGGCGTTCCGGATACTTATGTTGTAAGCAAGGTAGAGGGCGATGAAATTGGTAAGTTTGAAGCAGGTACAAAGGAAGTAACATATTATTATGTTGACTATGTTCCTGAATCAGTTAAGAATGCTGATATTAACGGTGATGGAAAAATTACTATTGACGACGCTACTGCAATTCAGAAGTACCTTGCTGATTTAGAAGATCTTTCTGATGACAAAATTGCACTTCTTGATATTAACTATGATGGAAGCAAGTCAGTTGATGATGTTACAATGCTCCAGAAGTATCTTGCAGGTTTACCTGTTTCTTCTGGTACAGTTACTGTAAATTATCTCTATCCTGATGCAAAGGGCAATTATAAGAAGCTTACTGATTCTGTAGTATTCACAGGAAGAGCAGGTTCAGAGTATAATGCAGAAATCTTTAAGGTTGTAGGCTATGCTGTTGATGAATCAGCTGATCAGCCTGACACTACAGGTTTGATTCCTTATGGTTCAAAGGAAATCAACTTCTATTATTCAGCTTCAAGCCTTGATATTAAGCTTCATGTTGCTCACAGCGGATCATCTACATGGGTTCCATCAATTTGGCTTTGGGGTTCTGACCTCGCAGGCAAAGACACATCTAACTTCACAAAGTCAGGTACTTGGCCTGGTGACAAGCTCACAGATGAAGATGGCGATGGATGGTATGATTATGAATTTACATATAAGGGCGCAGGTTCTTACAATGTAATTATTTCTAATAACGGATCACCTCAGTCTGCTGACTATAAGGGTTGTGTTGACAATGAAATGTGGATTGTAATTGATGATGCAGCAACTGCTTCAACAGGTTCAGTTCAACTTCTGTTCTATCTCGACAATCCGTTTACAAATCCGAATGCTCCTGTAGCATCAAATGTTCACCCTGCTTAATCTGGGTTAACTTAAAATTAAAATGGCTCCTCGAAAGAGGAGCCATTAGTTTTAATATTTAGATTGATGATATTTCCTAAGGAAGAAAGTATCGGTGATTTTACGAATAACTTTTTGTATATGCGATAATGCAGTGATGTAAGTATTTAATATTACATACACTATTAAATGAAAAATATAAAATCCAATTTCAATTATTTGTCAAAATTCCAATCAGAAAGCTTGTCTTGTTTTACAAGATAGGCCTTTTTTGCTATTTTAGCCATAGGTGTGTCACTGTAGCTGTCTGAATAAAATTCATCAACTTGAGTTTCTTTGTCAAATATCTCATAAAATCTTCTGACTTTTTCCTCACCGTGACAGTTAATTCCTGTATATTTTCCTGTTTTGCTGTCAACGCAGGAAGCAATCAAATACTTAATTCCAAGTTCATTGGAAATTGGTTTTAGCAAAAATTCAGGAGATGCAGAAATTATCACATCGTTCTTTTTTTGATTTTCAATATAAAATCGTTTGATTTTATTCTTGTTAATATTCCAAAAATCATTTATATCCTTTTTAATGTCACAAAATCTTAAAAAACGATACATCACTTCCTTGAAATCAGTCTTTGTACCTTTTTTTAAAAGATAAAATTTCAAAAACGCGATGAGGAGTGAGGGAGCAAGGGTAATGATTTTTTTATGTCGTTTAAGAGAAAATAAATAAAAGTCGGCTGTTGAGTCTCCGTCGTATATAGTTTTGTCAAAATCATAAGCGTTCATTATTATGAAAACCATCCTTTATAAGCATACACCTATTATAGATGTATTTGTCAAAATTTTCAATATTTATTTAAATAAGTATTTGTTATTACAAATTTAATTCTAATATTGCAATTTAATCCATATAGTGTTATAATAAAAAATACATATAATATAATTGGGTGTATAGCATTGTTTGGTTATTTACAAATTCAGAAAAGCGAGCTTAAAGTTTGCGAATACGACTCCTACAAGGCGGTGTATTGCGGTTTATGCAAGCAACTCGGAAAAGATTATTCTTTTCTTACACGGTTGATTTTAAGCTATGACTGCACTTTTTATGCTATGCTTTTAATGTCTGTTAGTCGTACCTGTACTGGATTTGTACGCAAACGATGCACTTGTAATCCTTTCAAAAAATGTAATTTTGCACGTTGTAAATCTGATTCATATAATAAGGCAACTGCATTTACTGTCATTTCAGCTTATTACAAGATTAAGGATGATATTGCTGACGGCAATTTTTTAAAAAAGCTTCGTTCGTATCTTGTTTTACCTTTCTTTTCTCATTGGCGTAAAAAGGCAGTTAAAAAGTACGGATACACTGAACTTGATAGCCTTGTTTCAAATATGCTGTCCATGCAACTTGAGGATGAAAATTCTGATACTTCCAATATTGATACTTCGGCTCATCCTACGGCTCTTATGCTTGCAAAGCTTTTTGAGAGTGAGGCAAAAACTGAGAATGACAAGCGTGTTTATTATGAATTTGGCTATAATATTGGCAGATGGATTTACCTGATAGATGCTGCCGATGATTTGCAAAAAGATTTAAAAAATAATAATTTTAATCCATTTGTGCGAGCAAACAGGGCAGACTATAATTATATTCAGGCTGTACTAAATCAGTCGCTTGCTCGTGCATTTTATGCCTATAATTTGATGAATATAACCGATTTTAAGGGTATTCTTGATAATATGCTTTTGCTGGGATTTCCTGCAATGCAAAACAAGGTTGTCAGCAAACTGAAAACGGAGGTAGAGAATGACTAATCCTTACCAGGTTCTTGGCGTTTCTGAGAACGCAACTGATGAAGAAATTAAATCAGCATACAGAGCTCTTGCAAAAAAATATCATCCAGACAACTACACAAACAGTCCCTTGGCTGATGTTGCAGAACAAAAGATGAAAGAAATTAATGAGGCGTATGATACAATTAATCAAATGCGTCAGAAGGGCAAGGGCACAGGTTCCTCCTCTAATACAGGCGGTTATAACGGTAATGCTTCAGGTTCACAGTTTTATAATGTTCGTATATATATTCAGAGAAATATGATTGATCAGGCTGAACAGATTTTGGATGTAACTCCACAGGGCAACAGAACTGCCGAGTGGCATTTTCTTAAGGGAATGTGTGCATTCAGAAGAGGTTTTAGTGAACAGGCTTTTAATTACTTTACGACGGCCTGCAATATGGATCCGAACAACTATGAGTATCGTTCGGCACTGAATAATATGAATACACAACGCACCTATAATTACGGAGGATACAATCAACCTTACGGCGATAATATGGGTGATTCAAACAGTATTTGCTGCGATATTTGCACTGCTATGATGTGTGCAGAATGTCTTTGCAGTTGTTGCAGATAGGATTAATTATGAAAAGTAGGGGAATAAATAATTCAACTATGCGTGTTGCTGTTTGCAGCATGATTTCTGCACTCAGTTTGGTTCTTATGTTGCTCACAATTCTGCCGATAGGAACTTATGCTTTTCCTTGTTTTGCGGGAATTTTGCTGATTGCAATAGTTGTTGAGTACAAATGTAAATGGGCCATGCTTGTTTATGCGGTAGTTTCAATTCTTTCATTGTTTTTAGTGAGAGACAAAGAAGCAGTCGTGTTTTTCATAATGCTTTTTGGTTATTATCCTATTCTTAAGAATTTAATCGAGAGCAAGTTTCAGCCGAAATTCGGTAAAGTTGCAGGATATATTTTAAAATTCATAATTTTTAATGCGGCAGCTATTTCAGCTTTTTTAATTACTACTTTTTTACTTGCAATTCCTGCCGAGGAATATACTCTTTTTGGATTTTATGTTCCTTGGGTGTTTTTGGTAATAGGTAATTTTTTCTTTGCTATCTATGATTATGCAGTTTCTGTGTTTGTTGCACAGTATGTTTGCAGATTGAGAAATAAAATTTTTAATAAAAAGTGATTTATTTAAGTTTTGAAATTAAGAAAAAGAGGTGAGGCTAATGAAACAAAAAATGTTTATCAGAATAGTTAGCATAATTCTTGCTGTGTTTCTTGTAGGCTCGATTACTACTGTTGCAATTACCTCTATGACAGTGGATGCAATAACTTCAGGTGGATACGGATACATAAGCGACAGCAGTGTTAATCTTCGCAGCGGAGCAGGTACAAGCTATTCTATTGTTACCACAATGAGCAAAAATACTGCTTTTTCCTTTGTTGACTCTAAGACCTATAACAGTAATTGGTATAAAATTAAATTGCTGTCAAATTCAAAGACAGGTTATGTTCATAAGGACTATGCAAAGAGTGCTTCCTCTGAAAAAGGGTATGTAAACTCAACAGAGGTTAATCTTCGCAGTGGTGCAGGAACAAATTATTCGATTGTAACCACCATGAGCAAGAATACAAAATTTACATATGTCAGTACATCTGTTGTTAATAGTGATTGGTATTTTATAATTACCGACAGTGGCAAGGTTGGATATATCTATAAAACTTATGCTACAAAGGACAGTTCAGGCAACAATAATAGTAACGCTAATAACAATAACAACAATAATACGTCAGCCGAGACAGGATATGTAAATTCCGATTATGTCAATCTTAGAAGTGGAGCAGGAACAAATTATTCTGTTGTTACCACAATGAGAAAGAACACTAAGTTTACATTCATTAGCACAAAATTATATAACAGCGATTGGTATAATATCAAGCTTAATAATGGTACAAGCGGTTATATTTACAGCACATATGCTACAAAGGATACAACATCTTCTTCGGGCGGTAATACAGGCACAACACCTTCAAGCGGCAATCTCAAGTTGTCATCATCAAGTGAAACTCTTTATGTTAATAATCAGTATGTACTTTATGCTACGGGTGCAAGTTCGGTTTCATGGAGCAGTTCAAATTCTTCTGTTGCAACGGTAAATTCAAACGGTGTTGTAACAGCTAAGGGTACCGGTACTGCTAACATCACGGCAAAATCAGGTTCAAATTCTGTAACCTGTAAAATTACTGTAAAAAACGGAAGCGCCGTTAATATTTCAAACAAAAGTATTTCAAGCCTCAGAAGAACAAAATCAGTTCTGCTTACTTCTTCAACAAGCGGAGTAAAATGGAAGTCATCGAATGAATCAATAGCCAAGGTTAATGGTGGAGTTGTTGACTCAACCAGTAAATCAGGATATGTAACAATTACCGCATATACATCTACAGGTGCTGCAACTTGTCTTATAGAGGTTATTCCAAGTGATAATGTCAGATTTACATATGCTTCTCCAAACTCTGCGGCACTTAACTCAACTGTAACATTTAAGGCTATCACCGATACAAACCGTGTTGATGTTCGCTTTGTTGTTTCAAACGGTTCTACATCATACACTGTAAATGCCACAAACAAAACAAAAGATGGTAATGATTATATTTGGACAGGCTCAAAGGCCCTTACAAAATCCGGCAAATGGACAGTAAAGGCATATGCAAGATATGTGGAATCAAGTGCTTCGGATTATCGTACAACAGCTGTTGGCGGTGAGGCAGAGGTTTATGTTTCAACAGCCACGAATAATTCAACTACTGTTTGCGCAGAGCGTCGTGCAAGTGATAATCTTATAAATGTAATTGCAGACTATGAAGGTTTTTTGTCGAAAGTAACGGCTGACTCAATTACATCTGACCCGACTCTTGGTTATGGCAAGGTTGTTACCGCAGGCGAGCAATTTTATAATAATCTTACAAAAAATGAAGCTTATGCTTATCTCGTAAAAACAGTAAACAGCGGTGGTTATACTACAAGAACCAATAAATTTTTGCTTGATAATAACATAAAGTTCAATCAGCAGCAGTTTGATGCACTGGTTTCATTTGCATATAATGTTGGTGCAAGTGCGCTTTATAATGACTCTGATTTGCAGTCCGTATTGCTAAACACAGGCAGTTCATCAACTATAACGGCAGGGTCAAAAGGATATGTCAATGCAAGTGATGTTAACCTAAGAAGTGGCCCCGGAACAAGTTATTCTGTTGTCACCACAATGAGCTATAAGACACAGTTTACATATGTTGACGGAAAGCTTAATAATTCAAATTGGTACAAAATCAAGCTTTCAAACGGAACAACAGGTTATATTTACTCGTCTTATGCGTCATTATCAGGCACCGAAAGAGATTTGAATAATGTCAATAAGCAGGCATTTATCAATAACTTTCTTGCTTATCACCATGCATCAGGCTCTTGCTATTGGGGACTTCTTTACAGAAGAATTGATGAGGCAGAAATTTTCTTCTATGGCGACTATGCCCGTGACGGTTCATATAATAAAAAGAATTTTTCTTATACTTGCTCAAGTAATTGGGGAATAAGCATATAACAAATTTTTGATTAGTAGCATCTGTGGGTTTTGTACCCACAGATGTTTTTAAGAAAAGAGGATTTTATGAAAAAAATTGGATTTATTGGTGCCGGCAATATGGCAACGGCAATCATCAAGGGCTTGATGGCTCAAAATAATAACAATGCTGATTTTATCAATGTTTTTGATGTTAACCAGGAAAAGTGCGAGTTTATGCAATCTCTTGGTGCAAATATTTTTGAGTCAAGCATTAATGTTGTTGAAAACAGCGATATAATTGTTCTTGCTGTAAAGCCTCAAAATTATTTAGAGGTGCTTGAACAGCTGAGAACAGTTGTTGATGAAAACAAAACCTTTGTTTCAATAGCGGCAGGCATTTCCATTGCATATGTTCAAAATGCACTAAACTGCAAATGTCCTGTTGTTCGTGTAATGCCAAACACTCCGTTGCTTCTTAAAAAAGGTGCATCTGCACTTTGTCCGTCAGAAAATATCAGTGAAGAGGACAAAAAAATCGTTTATGATATGTTTGCAGGCAGTGGTGTGTGTGAATATATTTCTGAAGAACATATGAATGAAATTATATCTGTCAACGGTTCAAGTCCTGCCTATATATATCTTTTTGCAAAAGCTATGGCTGACTATGCACAGGCTCACGGTATTGAATATGACAGAGCAATGAACCTTGTTTGCGCTACGCTCGAAGGTTCTGCCGCTATGCTCAGAGAAAGCGGTGACAGTGCAGATGTTCTTATTGAAAAGGTGAGCTCAAAGGGCGGCACAACCATTGCGGCACTGGAGAAGCTTAGAGAACATAATTTTTATGAAGCTGTTCAAGACGCTATGGATGCTTGTACAAAGCGTGCAGAGGAGCTTGGAAAATAATCATAAATCAATAACATTCCTCATATTAATTACTATTAGTGTTTGTCCTATCGGCAACATATACTAATACCTTATAGAAATATTGAGCAAATCTTTTGGCACAAATTTATTTAGGTATCAGTATTAATGTGAAAGGAATGTTTTTATGAAGAGTGTAGTTTTTTCGTTCAAAGGATCATCATTTGCTCGTCCGCATTTTCATGGACTTAGAAATCTGGATGTAAAGTATTTTTGTAAACGCTACTTAAAGCACATTGCTTTTGTATTGCTCTTGCTTGTTGGTCTTGCAGTCGGAGCAGTGTTTGCTCGTAATGCTGATGAACAACTTATGAACTCACTTGATTTTCTGTTTACAACCAATATTTCTGCTCGGCTTGAGCAGGATGCATTTGAAATCTTTTGTGCTTGTTTTGCTTCTGATTTTGTTTTTTTATTAGCAATATTTTTACTTGGTATGGCTCCTTGGGGAATTCCTGTAATGCCTTTTGTAATTCTTTTTAAGGGTTTTGGTACCGGCATTACAGCAGGATATCTCGTATCACTGCACGCACTTACAGGAGTTGGATTTTATCTGTTAATCATTTTGCCCGGAACTTTTTTGTTTTGTTTTGCTCTTGTTTTGATGTCAGTAAATTCACTTAATTGTTCTGCAAAAATGTTTATTCAAATAATCGGTAAGACAAATCAAATTACTGCTTTGAGTGAGCAGATAAAATGGTATCTGTCAAGGTCAATGTCATCTCTGATAATGACCTTTTGTGCGGCAATTATTGATACAGCATTGTGGATGATGTTTTCGGGAGCGTTCAAATTCTAATTACGGAGGCTGTTTATGTCCGCTGAAAAAAATAGCGTAGCATTATCAAATTTTTTTACGAATCTTTTTCATAATCTGCCAAAGCTTTTGTTTGCAAACCTTTTGTTTGCAATTCCGTTTGCATTTTTATTTGGTATTTTCTACTTAGTACAATCATATTTATTCAAATCAATTTTTGTCTTATTTCTCACGGTAATTCCGCTTTTTCCTTTTTATGCGGGCGTTACACAGGTAACGGCACATATGGCAAGAGGGGAAGAGGATGTTGAAGTTTTTCATAACTTTATTGCAGGTGTAAAAGACAATTTTGGGCGTTTTCTATTTCACGGCACCGTTGTATTTGCTGCAATAGTATTCAGTTATTTTTCAATTTCTCTTTACATAACATTGGCGACTTCAATAAGTGGATTTTTTTATGTGTTGCTTGCTATCAGCATTATAATAGCGATAATATTTCTGTTTGCTTTTTTCTATCTGCCTTCTATGACAGTCACTTTTGACCTTTCAATGAAGAACATATACAAGAACAGTATGCTTATGACTTTTGGTGAGTTCAAGCATAATTTGATTGCAACCTTTGGTCTTTTTATTCTTGCACTTATTTGTGCAACAGCATTATTTTGTTGTGGTGACGGAATTGCTCTCATTATTGTAACAGCAATTCTCGGATTGTTTATAGTTCCGTCAATTATGTCGTACTTAATAAACTGTGCTGTTTATAATAATATGTATTCAATGATTACATCAAGCAAGAATAAAATGGCAGAAATTGACCAAAAACTCGAAAATCGTCGCAATGGTCAGCTTTTTGATGCTGAACCTGAAATGTCCTTTATACCAGATGATTTCAATGAAATTGAAATTGATGATTCAAAGGACGGAGACGAGTATATCTTTTATAACGGTAAAATGGTTAAGCGCAGTGTGCTTATTAAGCAAAAACAACAGACAAAGGAGGACAAGCAATGACCGAAAAGCGTTACTTATACAGCAATAAAAAAAAGAACTCAAAAAAGCCTGCAATAATCATTATTTCGATAGTTGCAGCCCTTGTAATTATTGTTGCGACTGTTATTTTGCTCTTTCCGTTCTTAGGCGATTCATCCAATATTCCTCCGTTTGCAACTCATCCGTCAATTACTGAGCGTACTCAGGAAACAACACAAGTCACGGTTTCGGAACAGCCAACAACTGAAAAAGCTGAGAATACAACATCAAAGTCTGAACAAGATTCATCAACACAGAACATCGATTCCGAGGAATCATCTAATATTCAAAAGGCTACAGAAGAGAGTATTACTATGCAGTCTTCTAATTCAGAATCTGTTGTAGTTCCGGGTGATGTAGATGATGCAACATATTTCAGTGCTACATACAGCCCATACAAAGCAGTTGACAGTGAAACGGACGAGCAGTGTTCACTGAAAGAGGTATTTGGCAGTTCCTATGTTGGTGGCAGTGTAACCTTTAACAGTGACGGCAGTTTTTTTGATGCTTTGACAACTTCATCGTCAAATAACGGTTCATATGCAGTTAAGGACAGTAAGCTGATTGCCACATATTCAAATGATAGAAATATGGATGTTTCTGTATCCTCATGGAATGGTGATACACCGTCAGAGATTATTATTAATTACGGCGGATACTATGTTTATCTTAGCTGACAGGTGATGAGATGAGTAAGAAATCTAAAACTAAAAAGAAGAACAGCAATAAGACTGCTAATGCAAAAAAGTCTGTTAATAAGTTGAGAATAGCAATTTTGATTGTTGCAGTGTTAGTAGTTGTCGGAATAATTGCGTCAATAGTTATCGTCAACGCAAATTCAGATACAGCGAAAATCAAAAATGAGCTTTGTAAAGCTAAATGGACGCCGCTCTCTGCAACAGATGCAAGCGGGGATGAGGTTGATATGGCACAGGTCTATAACACTGACTACTCTTCCTATGAAGGTTCGCTTGAATATTCGGATGATAACACTTTCAGTTTCTGGTTAAGTCCCGGTTCACCTGATGACGGTACTCACACAGGTACATATGAGGTTGCTGATGATAAAACTGTTAATATGTACTTTGATGACGGAACTAACACACGATTCAGCATTAATTGTGAGGATAACAAAGTGCTTTCGATTGAAGTTAATTATGATGGTTATTTAATTATTTTTACTTCTGAACAGATTTAATATATCAAAAATTAAAACCACTTTGCATTAATTTGCAAAGTGGTTAAATTAATGTTTTTAGACAGTTGAGGGTCATAAAGTGAAGGTGTAAAATGAAAGTAGACACGAAAAAAGTGTCTGCTTTCTTTTTTATG
>JAFLSM010000002.1:0-60928 GCA_022510955.1 Ruminococcus sp.
GAGAAGATTTTGTGTCAGACGAGTGCCATACCGCAGAAAGGCTGACGCCTTTCGAGGACAGGGCGCGATGTATGACGCAAAATATGCCTGAAAGATATCCATTTTTAATTAGAGTTTAGTGTAAA
Source organism: Ruminococcus sp. (assembly GCA_022510955.1). Classification (GTDB taxonomy): domain Bacteria; phylum Bacillota; class Clostridia; order Oscillospirales; family Acutalibacteraceae; genus Ruminococcoides. The sequence goes on from JAFLSM010000002.1 coordinate 126, forward strand.
ATTAAAACAACTATCAAGCTTTGCTATTGTCAAAGGAATACACAAAAACATCATCACGCTTTACAAAGCCGAAATCACGCCAAAAGCTTTGACCTGTTTCGTTATTCTGATAACAAAAGATATGTGTTTTGTCTATTCCCTCAGCTTTTATTCTCTCCAAAGCTCTTTCAGCAAGCGCATGACCGATTCGCTTACGACGATATTCCGGCATTACCGCCATATGATGAATAAAACCTCGTCTGCCGTCGTGACCAGCAAGCACAGTACCAACGATTTTTCCGTCAATCACAGCCACTTGGCTCATTCCGGCATTGCGCTTTAGGTAACGCTCCATCTGTGGTTTTTCATCTGCCTTTGAAAGGGCACGCTTTGAAGTGGTCTGCCACATACAGTAAACCTCTTCATAATCCTCTATTGTCATTTCTCTGATAGTCATTGACTTACTCCAAATACTTATTAATAAAACATAGTTCCTATTCCTTCATCACTGAACAGTTCGAGCAAAATTGAGTGTTCAATTCTGCCGTCAATGATGTGGGCACGCTTTACACCGCTGCGAACAGCCTCAACACAGCAATCAATCTTTGGAATCATACCGCCTGAGATTATGCCTTCACGCTTGAGCATTGGAACTTCGCTGACATTTACAACCGAGATAAGTGAGTTCTCGTCGCTTACATCACGCAAAAGTCCACGGATGTCAGTCATCAAAATCAGCTTTCTTGCTCCTAACTTTGAGGCAATCTGTGCCGCTGCAAGGTCAGCGTTAATGTTATATACATTTCCGTCATAACCACCTGCAACAGTTGCCACAATAGGAATATAACCTGTATTAAGTGCATTGTTAATCGGTTCTGCATTTACCTCTTTAATCTCACCGACAAAGCCAAGGTCAACACTCGTAGCAAGCTTTTCAGCCATAAGCATTTTGCCGTCCAAACCACAAAGACCAAGAGCCTTGCCTCCGCGACTTTCAAGCAACTGTACAAGACTTTTGTTCACCTTGCCTGCAAGCACCATCTGAACTATGTCAATAGTTTCTTTGTCGGTAACACGCATTCCGTTTTCAAATCGGCTTTCCTTGCCGACTGCCTTTAAGGTTGCATTAATCTCAGGTCCGCCACCGTGAACAAGCACAATATTAATGCCCACAAGTTGCATAAGAACCAAGTCACTCATTACAGCCGACTTTAATTCCTCGTTAATCATAGCGTTCCCGCCGTATTTTACAACAATGGTTTCGCCGGCGTATTTTTTTATGTATGGCATAGCCTGTATTAAGACCTTTGCTCTTTGTGAAATATCCATTTTAATCTCCCTTATCTTTTAATACCGATATTCTTTTGAATGTCCGTATTATACTAAACACTAATTGAAAGATATCTATTTTTAATTGGTGTTTAGTATTATGTCCTGTAATCTCCGTTAATCTTTACATAATCATATGTCAAATCACAGCCGTATGCCTCTGCACTTGCGTTGCCGTCACTAAGACTTACTAAAATTTCAATTTCGTTTTCAAGAAGAATCTCTTTAGCTTTTTCTTCATCAAAGGCAAGTCCCAAGCCGTCTTTGCACACGAGGATTTCACCCTTTGCAGACCTGTATGAAACATCAATATTATGCACATTAACCTCTGCACCACTGTAACCAACTGCACACAAAATTCTGCCGCAGTTTGCGTCTGCACCGAACATTGCGGCCTTTACAAGACTTGAACAGATAATACTTTTTGCAATCGTTTTTGCATCATTCTTAGTCTTTGAGCCGTTCACCTTGCAAATCAAAAGTTTGCTTGCACCCTCACCGTCGGCGGCTAATTTTTTTGCAACGGCTTTAAATGCTTCCGTAAGAACGGCGGTAAATGTATTGTAATCATCATTTTTTTCGGTAATCTCTTTGTTACCTGCCATTCCCGATGCCATAATTGCCAATGTATCATTTGTAGATGTATCGCCGTCAACCGACACCATATTGTAGCTTTCTTCAACAGCCTCAAGCAAAGCCTCTTTAAGCATCTGCGAAGAAATTGCCAAATCGGTTGTTACAAAAGAAAGCGTAGTACCCATATTTATATGAATCATACCGCTGCCCTTTGCAATACCGCCCACAGTAACGGTTTTTCCGTCAAGTTCAAACTGAACAGCCCACTCCTTTTTGACTGTATCAGTTGTCATAATTGCCTCTGCCGCATTTGTGCCGCCGTCCTTTGACAGCGTGCCTCTCATTGCCTCAATGCCTTTTTTTACAGGCTCAATCGGCAGTTCCTGACCAATTACACCTGTAGATGCAACAATCACATCGTCTGCACTAACGCCAAGTGCATCTGCGGCAAGCTTACACATCTGCTCTGCTTTTTCATATCCGTCGGCATTGCACGCATTTGCGTTGCCCGAATTGACAACAACAGCCTGAGCCTTTCCGTTTTCAAGATGTTTTTGTGTAACATATATTGTATCGGACTTTACAAGATTTTTTGTAAAAACAGCGGCGCTGTTACAAAGCGTATCGCAATAAATTAAAGCCAAATCGCGTTTAGTAGTATTGGATGGTTTTATCGAAGCACAAACTCCCTGAGCTGTAAAGCCCTGCGGTGCTGTAACTCCTCCAGCTATAAATTTACAGTCCATAATATCAACCTTTATTATCTTAATTAAAATGCAGGAGGCATAATTTCAAGACCTGTTTTCTCATCAAGTCCGAAAATTATGTTCATATTTTGAATTGCCTGTCCTGCCGCACCCTTCACCATATTGTCAATAGCGGCGCAAGCTATAAGCTTATTTGCACGGCTATCGTGGTGAAGTGAAATATCACAGAAATTTGAATATTTAACATTGTGAATATCTGCGTTCATACCGTTCGGAAGAAGTCTTACAAAATATTCATCCTTGTAAAATTCTTCATATGCTTTTCTGATTTCTTCAAATGTTACGCCCTGTTTAATATCGGCATAAACAGTTGCGAGAATACCTCTGTTAACAGGAAGCAAATGAGGAACAAAGGTAATAGTAACCTTTTCACCTGACAGCTTTGACAGAGTTTGCTCAATCTCGGGAGTATGGCGATGACTTGCAACCTTATATGCGTGAAATCCCTCGTTAAGCTCAGGGAAATGACTACCCTGATTTGGCTTTCTGCCTGCTCCCGTAACACCGCTTTTGCAGTCGCAGATAATTCCCTTTAATTCAACCAATCCCAATTTAACAGCAGGAGCGATTGCAAGAGGTGAACAGGTTGTATAACAACCTGGATTTGCAATCAGCTTTTTGCCATTTATATTATCTCTGAAAAACTCGGGCAAGCCGTAAACCGACTGCTCATGAAGATTTTTGTCAAAGAAAGTTCCGCCGTACCACTCGGTGTATTCGTCCTCACTCTCAAGTCTGAAATCTGCACCAAGGTCAATAAACGCTTTGCCTGCACTGATGCACTTTTCGGCAAGCTCCTGCGAAAGTCCGTGAGGAAGCGCTGCGAAGATAACATCGCTTTTTTCCACAACATCCTCCTGAGTTTCACATTCCATATCGTTAATACCTAAATATGCAGGATAAACCTCTGAAAGCTTTTGTCCCTGGAAAGAAACAGAGCTTATTGCGCTTATTTCCGCCTGAGGATGTGAAGTGAGTAATCTCACAAGTTCTGCACCTGCATAGCCTGTTGCGCCCACTATACCTACTTTTATCATCTATATCAATCCTTTAGTTTTTTAAAATTATTCACCTAATACTGAACACCGTTTGAAAAGCAGATAAGATTTTTGAACAAATTTCGCGTCTGGCTGTGCAACATACCGCAGCAAGGCTGACGCCTTGCGAGGATAAGGTGTGCAGTCAGGCGTGAAATTTGCCGAAAAGATGTCTACTGTTTAAATGGTGTTCAGTATAAGAGTTCTTTAACTCTTTTAGCCTGTGCTTTAACATTATCACTGTTTGGTCCGCCTAAGACCTTTCTATCGTTAGTGCATTTTTCAAGCGAAATTGCATTATAAACATCATCGTTAAATACATCGCAAACCTTTTTGTATTCGTCAATAGGCAGATTTTCAAGGTCTGTTGAAAGTTCAATGCATCTTGCAACAAGCTCGCCCGTTGCCTTGTATGCATCTCTAAACGGTACGCCGTTCTTTGTGAGCCAGTCTGCACAGTCAGTTGCGTTGATAAATCCGCCTGCTGCCGCTTTACGCATATTCTGCGGAATAACACGCATTGTATCGAGCATTGGAGTGAACGCTGTCAGGCACATTTTTACAGTGTCAACTGCGTCAAAGATTGCCTCCTTGTCCTCCTGCATATCCTTGTTGTAAGCAAGTGCAATGCCCTTCATAATAGTGAGCAAGGTCATATTGTCGCCGAAAACTCGTCCGCTCTTGCCGCGCACAAGCTCTGCAATATCAGGGTTCTTCTTCTGCGGCATAATTGATGAGCCTGTTGAAAAGGCGTCGTCAAGCTCAACAAATTTGAACTCCCAACTGCACCACATAATAATTTCTTCGGAAAATCTTGAAAGGTGTACCATAATGATTGAAAGTACAGATGCAAATTCAATGCAGTAATCACGGTCGGACACACCGTCGAGAGAATTGTTTGTAATTCTTTCAAAGTTTAAAAGACCTGCTGTGATTGTGCGGTCAATCGGATATGTTGTACCTGCAAGCGCACAAGAACCGAGAGGCATTTCGTCCATTCTCTTAAGGCAGTCCTCAAGACGGGACACATCACGAAGAAGCATTTCGCCGTAAGCCAAAAGGTGGTGACCAAAGGTTATCGGCTGTGCCCTTTGCAGATGTGTATAACCGGGCATAACGGCATCGCTGTATTTTTCAGCCTTGTCCGCAATAACTTTGATTAAGTCAACAACCAGATTCTTGACATTGACAACCTCTTTTTTAAGATACAGCTTGATGTCAAGTGCGACCTGGTCGTTACGACTGCGTGAAGTGTGCAAACGCTTGCCGTTGTCGCCGATTCTCTTAGTTAGCTCGCCCTCAATAAAAGTGTGGATATCCTCTGCTTCCATATCAAACTGCAAAGCACCGCTCTCGATATCCGCAAGAATTCCCTTTAAGCCCTGAACTATATCTTCAGACTCTTCTTCTTTGATAATTCCGCATTTGCCAAGCATTGTTGCATGGGCAATACTACCCTCTATGTCCTCTCTATACATTCTGCTGTCAAATGAAATAGAGCTGTTAAAATCGTTAGTTGTCTTTGAAAGCTCCTTTTTGAAGCGTCCTTTCCAAAGTTGCATACAATCACCTCAAAATCTATTTTTTATTTTATAAACTTTTTATTAAGAAACCTTGTAATAGGTTTTTCCAAAACACTATGTAAGAAAACTGCCATAACAGAACATACAGAAAATGACAATAAAATTGTTATCAAATTATTATTAATATTCAGCGTTTGCAAAATCCATCTTGTCGGTTGCCAGCAGAAAAGCTGTGATAGAAAGAAAACATATGATGCAGAGCTCATATACTTAATAATAGAAGATTTTTTCACAACCTCCGAACGAACACCTGATAAAGTTATCAACATTAATGAAAACATCGGTATACAAATAAAATTATACATCATATAATTATTAATGCCAAAATTCAGCATAATTCCGACTGAAACTAAAACAATCATAACTATAAATTCTATGAGCGCACTCATCCAATGAAACAAAACATTAACACATAACTTCATTGAACTTAATTTTTCCATCATAGATGCCAAAAGCACACCGACCGTAAATTCTAAACTTCTAAAAAACGGATTATCATAAATCCCGCTTAAATTAAATTCTTTCACAATAAACGGCGAATAAATTATTATAGCCGATAAAACAAAAAATAAAACAAGCTTATATTTAAACTTTAACTGCTTTATAATATTTGCGATTAACGGAAACAGCAAATAGCTGATTGCTATGCAAGAAATGAACCATGTACCATTATTATGTGACACTGAAAAAAGGCTGTTAAATGCCGACTGTATGCCCAAGAATTCAATAGGAGCTAATATAATATTTTCTATAATATCTGCTCCTTTTAAAACTACTCTTACAAGTACATACACTAATGCAACTATCCAATATATCGGGAATATAGATATAATGCGTTTCTTATAAAACGTGCTTATATTACCCAAATAAGTTAAATCTTTATCTCCGTAATTATAGAATAACGAAAATCCCGACAACATAAAAAAGCCTGTCATGCTTATGGCACCCATACTAACAAAGGGATTTAATATTCCGGTGTACGAACAGCCATTTGATAAAGAATGAAAACAAAAAACCAACAATGCCAACATTATTCTGAAAACATCCAAACCCGGGAGATGTTCCTTTTTTTCACTTAACCCCATAAAAATCATCCTCTTTTTAATTCACTCAACCATTCCCGATTCAACCGTAAAAAACATTTTATGGGGCAGAGATATTCCCTGCCCCTAATTTTATAACCGTATAAGGCTTAATAGAGATTTATGAATTGTATCCACACAATAAAAGTCTAAACTTTATCAATTAACAGAAATTAAAACTTCGTGATACTGAATTAAAATTACATAAATCTATGAACCCATGTAGCGGAATTAAAATTACTTAATTAAGCCCTTTTTAGCACGAACCTTGATTGGAAGACCGAAGAGGTTGATAAAGCCTGCGCTGTCGTTCTGGTCGTAAACCTCGTCCTCGTCAAAAGTTGCAATCTCTTCGTCATAGAGTGAATATGGGCTTGTTACGCCTGCGTCGATGATGTTGCCCTTATAAAGCTTGAGCTTAACCTCACCTGTTACATATTCCTGAGTGCTGTCAACAAATGCTGACATAGCCTCACGAAGCGGTGTGTACCACTTGCCGTCATAAACGAGATCTGCAAATGTATTTGAAAGGTTTAATTTATAGTGGAGAGTATCCTTATCAAGGCAAATTTCCTCAAGCTTTGCGTGAGCAGCATAAAGGATTGTGCCGCCCGGTGTTTCATAAACACCACGAGCCTTCATACCAACAAGACGATTTTCAACGATATCTGTAATACCAACGCCGTTTCTGCCACCGATTTCGTTGAGCTTTTCAATCATTGTAACGCCGTCAACTGCTTCGCCGTTGAGCTTTGTAGGAATACCTTTTTCAAATGAAATTGTTACATATTCAGGAGTATCAGGAGCCTGCTCAGGAGATACGCCCATCTCAAGGAAGCCTTCCTTATTGTACATTGGCTCGTTTGCAGGATCCTCAAGGTCAAGACCTTCGTGGCTTAAGTGCCAGAGGTTCTTATCCTTTGAATAGTTAGTTTCACGGTTAATCTTGAGCGGAATATTGTGCTTTTCAGCATATTCAATCTCTTCCTCACGGGACTTGAATTCCCATGTTCTCCAAGGAGCAATAATCTTCATATCAGGAGCATAAGCCTTGATAGCAAGCTCAAAACGAACCTGGTCATTACCCTTACCTGTGCAACCGTGGCAGATTGCGTCAGCACCCTCTGCCTTTGCAATTTCAACAATTCTTTTTGCAATAATAGGACGGGCAAATGATGTGCCGAGGAGGTACTTGCCCTCATAAACAGCACCTGCTTTGATTGTTGGGAAAACATATTCCTCAACAAATTCCTTGTTCAAATCCTCAATATAAAGCTTTGAAGCACCAGTCTGAATAGCCTTTTCCTCAAGACCGTCAAGCTCAGTGCCCTGACCAACATTACCGGAAACTGCAATTACCTCACAGTTGTCATAGTTTTCCTTGAGCCAAGGAATGATGATTGAAGTATCAAGACCGCCTGAATAAGCGAGAACTACTTTTTTAATTTTATTATCAGCCATTTTTACTTCCTCCAATATTTTGTAAATAAATTTGTTACATTTTTATTATACACTCACTTTTCAAAAAATCAAGTCTTTTTTGAATAAATATTCAAATAATTTTCAAATTACCGAAAATGAATGGATTTTTTTATATATCCGTTATCTTTTGGCATTGGAAAGCCGATATTCCGCAATCATTATTGTTGTTATCGGAAATTTATCTCTAAAATGTATATATTCATTTAAAATGAATATTCATAAATATGCATTAAATATTCATTATTTTTGCATATTTTCAATTTTATTGCATAAATCCGAAAACTCTGCTATACTTAAAAAGAAAAACAAAGCATAAAATAGAACGAAAGGATGATAATAATGGCTAATTTCAAGAAAATTTCAGCAGAAGAAATCACAGAAAATCCATTTAAGCTAATCGGCTCTGACTGGGCGCTTGTGACAAGCGGAAACAAGGAGAACTTCAACACAATGACGGTCAGCTGGGGAGGCGTCGGCATAATGTGGGGCAAACCGAGTGCTTTTACATTCATTCGTCCTCAGCGTTACACCTTTGACTTTACTGAGAAAAACGACTACTACACAATGTGCTTTTTTGACGAAAAATACCGCAAGGCATTGCAATTCTGCGGTTCAAAAAGCGGAAGAGATTATGACAAGGTAAAGGAAACCGGACTGACACCTGCATTCACAGAGGACGGCATACCATACTTTGAGGAAGCAAAGCTTGTACTTGTATGCAAAAAGGCATATTCACAATTTCTCACCGAGGAAAGCTTTGAGGACAAAGCAAATGTTTCAAAATGGTATGAGCAAAAGGACTTCCACAAAATGTACATTAGTGAAATCACAAGTATTTATATCTCCGCTCCATAAGTTTTATTTGTTATGTAACCATTGTGAGCCGAAGATTTACTTTGTCTGTTCGATAAACATCATACTTCACTATTCTAAGTTATATTAGCGATTAATAAAGCGACCGCTGTCGCCCCGAAAATTGAACTTCGCTTATATGGTAAAGTTCATTTTTATCTCCGCTTCATAAGTATTAGAAGAATTTATAATGCAGTGACACGAAATTTATACTTTGCTTTTTCGGTAAACTTCGCTATTACCTCTATTTTGGTAGTTTAGATATAATAGCGGTCACTACCGCCCGAAGATTTACTTATGTTAATTTATAACAAGCTCACACCCCGAAAAGGACAATTCCTCTTCGGGGTGTTTTATTATAGTAATTTGTTAAATTGTTGCCATTCCTGCAAGATACTTTTGAATAAGCGTTACATCATCAATGGAAACTTTTCCGTCCATATCTACATCCGCAAGTGCCTCCTGATTTTCGGTAAAAGCAAGCATATTAGCAACATATTTTTGAATATCTGTTACATCGTCAATACTGATTTTACCGTCACCGTTTACATCACCGAGGCTTGGCATCGGAGCTTCACCAACACTTATAAATATAAACCCATTTTCGTGAGCATATTCTTCTGCTAATGAACCTGTGTAGCCATAGATTGTAAAGTTGTCTACCGGCTTATACCACCACTCATCTTCATCCCAGATATAACCAAAAGCATATTCGCCAATATATTCTACACTGTCAGGGATTGTTATGCTTGTAAGGAATTCGCATGATTCAAACGCATAATCTGATATTCCTCTTGTTCCATCCTCTAATGTAATAGATGTATTTTCAGGCATATCACCTTTGTAAGTATATGCAACCTTGCCGGCATAAACAACACCATCAGGCTGATTGTTATACCACGCAGTGTTTTCAAAAGCACCTTCGCCAATTTTTATTACGCTTTCCGGAATTGTCAAACTTTCAAGGCTTGTGCAATCTCTAAATGCGTAACTTCCAATTTCTGTTATACTGTCGGGAATTGTTATATCTGCAAGACTATCGCAACCATCGAATACATAATTACTAATCTCTTTTACACTGTCTGGAATTGTGATACTTTCAATACCTTCACAATATGAAAAGGCACTTGAACAAATATATGTTACACTATCCGGAATTGTTACATTGACAAGGGACAAGAAGTATTCAAATGCACAAGCGGCTATTCCTTTTGTTCCGTCTTTTAAAGTTATAGATGCATTTTTAGGCATTCTTCCTTTGTAAGTATATGCAAACTTACCGGCATACACAACACCGTCAGGCTGATTGTTATACCACGCAGTATTTTCAAAAACAAATGCACCAATATATGTTACATTGTCAGGTATTGTTATGGTTTTTAAGTTTGTACACTCTGAAAAGGCATAGCTACCAATTGCAGCTACACTGTCGGGAATAGTTACACTTGTAAGTCTTGTGGAATTTTCAAAAGCAAATTCGTCAATTTCTACTACAGTATAACCGTCAATTTCTGATGGAATAGACATATTTGATTCAATGCCGTTATAACCGGTAATCATTGCCGTTTCATCATCAAGCACTTCATATATGAAAGGTGAAACTTCACCAATGCTTACAAAAGTAAAACCGTTTTCATAGGCATAAAGCCCTGCAAGTGAGTTTGTGTAGCCATAGATTGTAAATCCATCCATTGGCTTGTAATGAGTACCATATTCATTAATTATATAACCAAAAGCGTAATCACCGATATATCCTACATTGCATGGAATCGTTACACTTTTAAGCTTATGACACTCAACAAATGCACCCCAACCAATCTCATCTACATTGTTAGAAATTGTTACATCTGTAAGACTTTCACAGCCATAAAAGGCATACTCGCCAATATCTACTACACTGTCAGGAATTACTACGCTTACAAGACTTGTGCAACTTTCAAATGCATATTCTTCAATTTCTGTTACACTGTCTGGAATTGTTATACTTTTAAGACTTGTGCAATTTGAAAAGGCAAAAGCACCAATAAATATAACACTGTCGGGAATTACTACGCTTACAAGGTTAGTATTATAATTAAAAGTATCCCAACTAATTCCAATTATATCATAACCGTCAATTTCTGACGGAATTACTAATTCCGTAGCATTGCCGTAATAATCGGTAATCATTGCTGTTTTTTCACCAAACCACTCTTCATCAAGAACCTCATACTCAAAATCACCGCTTTTTACCGAAACACAGTCACTATCAGTCATCACTGCCCCTGCTGTAAACGGTGCAACTGTCAGCACACTCACAATCATTATTACTGCAAGACATACTGAAGTTAGCTTTTTTAACTTTCTTCTCACAATAATTCCTCCTAATCAAATAAACATAAAAAGTAGATAACCAAGGCTATACACTAAAACGCATAGCTCAAAGTATCGCCAAGCAAAACTAATGATAAAGATATATGCGTATTTAGTTGAACTTGAACTTTTAGCACAATAATAAACACATTAATATCATGTTTTTATCATTTGGTTATATTTTGTCTTTTCATTTTAGCATATATTTTTTTAATATACAATATGTTTATAACAAATTTTCTCTTTTTGTGAAATATTTTATATGATTATTCACATATAAAAACAAGCGACAGCTTAATTGCCGTCGCTTGAATATATTCATTATTATCTTTTCGGATTCACTCAAACTATTGACATAGAATCAAAAAATAGGATATTGTATAACCAGTACCTATAGGGTCATACGCAGAAAGGTCGGTATCATTATGATACCGACCTTAATTTTAGATATTCAAACAGAATAATTAATTGTAAACAATAAATTATTCGTTAACAGCGATAACTGCGCCTGAACCTACTGTTCTACCGCCTTCACGGATAGCGAAACGAAGACCAACTTCGATAGCGATAGGAGTGATGAGTTCAACGTCCATTTCAACGTTATCACCAGGCATGCACATTTCTGTACCCTCTGGAAGAGCGATTGTACCTGTTACGTCTGTTGTTCTGAAATAGAACTGTGGACGGTAGTTGTTGAAGAATGGAGTATGACGGCCACCTTCGTCCTTAGTAAGAACGTAAACCTGGCCACGGAACTTTGTGTGTGGATGAATTGTACCTGGCTTAGCAAGTACCTGACCTCTCTGGATTTCAGTTCTCTGAACACCACGGAGGAGTACACCTACGTTGTCACCAGCCTCAGCATAGTCAAGAGTCTTTCTGAACATTTCAAGACCTGTAACAACAACTTTTCTCTTCTCGTCTGTAAGACCAACGATTTCAACTTCTTCAGAAGTATTGATCTGGCCTCTTTCAACTCTACCTGTAGCAACTGTACCACGACCTGTGATTGTGAATACGTCCTCAACAGGCATAAGGAATGGCTGGTCAGCCTTACGGTCTGGTGTTGGGATAAACTCGTCAACAGCAGCCATAAGCTCGTGAATTGGAGCGTACTCAGGAGCCTTAGGATCCTTTGAATCGCTTGTAAGAGCAACATAAGCTGAACCCTTAACGATTGGTGTGTCATCGCCTGGGAACTCGTACTCGTTGAGAAGATCTCTGATCTCCATCTCTACGAGCTCGAGAAGCTCTTCGTCGTCAACCTGGTCAGTCTTGTTCATGAATACTACGATGTAAGGTACACCTACCTGACGAGAAAGAAGGATGTGCTCTCTTGTCTGTGGCATAGGACCATCAGCAGCTGATACAACGAGGATAGCGCCGTCCATCTGAGCAGCACCAGTGATCATGTTCTTTACATAGTCAGCATGGCCTGGGCAGTCAACGTGTGCATAGTGACGGTTTGGTGTTTCATACTCAACGTGAGCTGTGTTAATTGTGATACCACGCTCTCTCTCTTCAGGAGCCTTATCGATGTTAGCGTAATCAACGAAATCAGCGTCGCCTTCGAGGTTGAGAACCTTTGTAATAGCAGCAGTAAGTGTTGTTTTACCATGGTCAACGTGTCCGATTGTACCAATGTTAACGTGCGGTTTATTTCTTTCAAATTTTTCTCTTGCCATTGGAAATTTCCTCCTTATATTTGTAAAAAGAATTTACAAAGATTTATAGTTATTGTATCAATTATTTTCAAAAAAATCAATACATTTTTAAAAAATTACTGTTAAAATAGGCTAAAATTAATCCTTCTTAGCTCTTTCGCTTGTGATTTTTTCAGCAATATTTCTTGGAACCTCTGCATATGTGTCAGGCTCCATAACATACTGACCACGGCCCTGAGTCTTTGAACGCATATCAGTAGCGTAACCAAACATCTCAGAAAGCGGAACATGAGCGATAACTCTCTGTACGCCGTTGTCTGCTTCCATGCTCTGGATCATACCACGACGAGAGTTAAGGTCACCGATTACATCACCGAGGTATTCCTCAGGAGTGATAACTGTAACCTTCATAATCGGCTCGAGAAGTACAGGATCTGCCTTTTTCATAGCTGACTTAAATGCCATTGAACCGGCAATCTTAAACGCCATTTCAGATGAGTCAACTTCGTGATATGAACCATCATAAAGCTCAACTTTTACATCAACAACATTGTAGCCTGCTACAACACCGCTGAGCATAGCGCCCTGAATACCCTGGTCAACTGCCGGAATATATTCCTTAGGAATAGCACCGCCGACAATATTGTTTACAAACTCATAGCCCTTGTCTTTGTTAGGGAAGATGTTGATCTTAACATGACCATACTGACCCTTACCACCTGACTGACGTGCATACTTTTCATCAACAGAAGCTTCCTGACGGATAGTTTCCTTGTATGCTACCTGTGGAGCACCGATGTTTGCTTCAACCTTAAATTCACGGAGAAGACGGTCAACGATAATCTCAAGGTGAAGCTCACCCATACCTGCGATAATTGTCTGACCTGTTTCTTCATCTGTATAAGCCTTGAAAGTTGGGTCTTCTTCTGCAAGCTTTGCAAGAGCAATACCCATCTTTTCCTGGCCTGCCTTAGTCTTTGGCTCAATAGCAACACGAATAACTGGTTCTGGGAATTCCATTGATTCAAGAATTACAGGAGCTTTCTCGTCGCAGAGAGTGTCACCTGTTGTTGTATTCTTAAGACCAACAGCAGCAGCGATATCACCTGCATATACGCAGTCAATATCTTTTCTGTCGTTAGCGTGCATCTGAAGGATTCTTCCCATACGCTCGTTGTTGTCTTTTACTGAGTTATAAACTGTTGTACCGGCTGAAACTGTACCTGAATATACACGGAAGAAGCAGAGCTTACCAACAAATGGGTCAGTTGCAATCTTAAATGCAAGAGCTGAGAATGGCTCTTTATCAGAAGCAGGTCTCTCAGTTTCGTCGCCTGTGTCAGGGTTAACACCCTTGATAGCAGGAATATCTGTAGGAGCCGGCATATAATCGATAACAGCATCAAGGAGCATCTGAACGCCCTTGTTGCGGTATGAAGAACCGCAGGTTACAGGAACCATATTGTTGTCAATAGTAGCCTTTCTGATAACCTTCTTGATTTCTTCAACTGAAATATCCTCGCCGCCGAAGTATTTCTCCATAAGCTCCTCGTCGAGTTCAGCAACTGACTCGATGAGCTTCTCACGGTACTCGTTAGCGAGATCCTGCATCTCAGCAGGAATTTCCTCTTCACTATAATCTGTGCCGTCCTCGTTGTGATAGATTTCAGCCTTCATAGTTACGAGGTCAATAATACCTGAAAAATCATTTTCAGCACCGATTGGGAGCTGAATAGGAACAGCATTACATTTTAATCTGTCCTTCATCATCTGAACAACATGGTAGAAGTTAGCACCCATGATGTCCATCTTGTTGACATAAACCATTCTCGGTACGCCGTAGTTGTCAGCCTGTCTCCATACAGTTTCAGACTGTGGCTCAACGCCGCCCTTTGCACAAAGAACAGTTACAGAACCGTCAAGTACACGAAGTGAACGCTCAACTTCAACTGTGAAGTCAACGTGACCAGGTGTATCAATGATGTTGATTCTATGCTGATCATATTGCATTTTGCTGCCCTTCCAGAAAGCTGTTGTAGCAGCAGAGGTGATTGTGATACCGCGTTCCTTCTCCTGAACCATCCAGTCCATTGTAGAAGCACCGTCGTGTGTTTCACCAATCTTGTGGTTTACGCCAGTATAATACAGGATACGCTCTGTTGTTGTGGTTTTACCGGCATCAATGTGAGCCATGATACCGATGTTTCTTGTTTTTTCAAGTGAAACCTGTCTTGGCATAATATCCTCCTATTTAAACTTTCACGGGTTAAAAAATTACCATCTGTAATGTGCGAAAGCCTTGTTTGCTTCTGCCATCTTGTGAGTGTCTTCACGCTTTTTGAATGCACCGCCTGTGCTGTTTGTGGCATCAAGGATTTCTCCTGCAAGTCTTTCTTTCATTGTCTTTTCGCTTCTGGCTCTTGAGTAAGTTGAAATCCAACGAAGACCCAGTGTCTGGCGTCTTTCAGGACGAACTTCCATTGGAACCTGATATGTGGCACCGCCCACACGGCGAGCCTTAACCTCGAGAACAGGCATTACATTCTCCATTGCCTGCTCGAAAACCTCAAGTGGGTTATTACCTGTCTTGTCAGCAATAATATCAAATGCACCATAAACAATCTTCTGAGCAACGCCCTTCTTGCCGTCGTACATAATGTTGTTGATAAGACGAGTTACAAGTTTTGAATTATAAAGCGGATCCGGTAATACGTCACGCTTTGCAATAGAACCTCTTCTTGGCACTTTGCTTCCCTCCTTCACAATAATAGAGATATCATAGGTACTCGAAAGCGACAAACTCCCGTATGCCAACAAGAACTTCTATTCTGTATAACTATATATAGAACAGTTCCTGCTGCATAGCAGAACTTAAATTATTAAGTCAAGAGAGTTTTGTCAATTCCTATTTCTTATTTTTTCTTTGGTCTCTTAGCACCGTACTTTGAACGGCTCTGCATACGACCTGCAACACCCTGTGCGTCGAGTGTACCACGAACGATGTGGTAACGAACACCAGGTAAGTCCTTAACACGACCACCGCGAATAAGAACAACGCTGTGCTCCTGAAGGTTGTGACCTACGCCCGGGATATAGGAACTAACTTCAATTCCGTTTGAAAGTCTTACTCTGGCAATCTTTCTGAGCGCTGAGTTAGGCTTCTTTGGTGTAGCTGTCTTTACAGCAGTACAAACACCTCTCTTTTGTGGAGAGCTCTGGTCAATAGCAACACGCTTCTTTGAGTTCCAGCCCTTTAAAAGTGCAGGTGCCTTTGCTTTCTTTTCTGAAACAGCTCTGCCCTTGCGTACCAACTGGTTAAATGTAGGCATTAATTTGTCCTCCTTCCTCATAAATTTAGAAATTGAAAAACTTCGTACGACATTGCTTTTCCCAAAATTGGGCATAATTATACAATGTCCCACGATTTATTATTATAAAGCAACACCCCGCCGCTTGTCAAGTGTTTTTTCAATGCTTCAAAAGTTTTCTGTAAAGTGTAACCTTTATGACCCGATGGTATACTTCGGCTTGATGGAAATAGTTCTTAAATTGCAATTATAAGCAAGCTGAACTATAGCTTTAATAAAGATTAACACAGGGAATGTTTCTTACTATACCGAACAAAATCAAAAGGACAATCAGCACATACAACGTGACTGATTGCCCTAAACTTAATTTTTGTGAACCTGTTTTTATATATCTGACAATAATTGTAATTGCCAGAATCAAAAACACAGGCGACAGAACAAACAAAGCAGCATTGTAGTGAAAAGCCGATTCAAAATCCAGATTGAGCAGCGAAATAATCATCCTTGAAACTCCGCACCCGGGGCAGTTAAGCCTCGTTAGAGTGTGGAAATAGCAAGGGATTCCTATTCCTGTAAATCTGTAGAATATTATGTAAGCTATACCTAACGCTATTATTATTCCAAACAGAAACAATACTTTATTTGCTCTTTTTCTCATTTTCAGAAATTAAACAAGATTGTTGATTTCATTCTGAACAAGCGCATAAGTAATTAATCCGCCTGTTACAAGATAGAGAATGATATACAAAATGCCGCTGTTGCTTGAAGGAATTCCACGTGAATTCTTAATGTTATCAAGCTTTTCACCGCAGTTGTAAGCCCAGTAAAGACCATAAATTCCGCATGTAATAATTGTCAGAAGCAAAGCCACACCGCCGGATGTGGAATTCGGCTGGCCGGAAAGTTTGTTAAGATCGTTTGTAATCATAACAAACCAAACAAGTCCGAAAATTCCGCATGTGACAATAGAAAGAATAATGTACAATGCGATACTTCTCTTTTCAATCATTTTATGTACCTCCGTTTATTATAAGATGTTTCCATTATATTGAATGTTGCATATTTTGTCAATATATTTCAAACAAAAGCATAAAAAATTTTCAATACTTCATAGATTTTTATTAATAACTTGCGGACAAACCAAAGGGCAAGCTCTCGCTTGCCCTGTTGTTTATTAAAATTATTTACTTAGTTAACAGAAGTAAAATTATTCATCCTTACCGCAGCACTTCTTATACTTTTTACCGCTGCCGCATGGACAAGGATCATTTCTTCCAACCTTTTTGCCCTTGCGAACGGTTTTATTTGCATTATCAGTACCGTCACCCGAGGTTTGTGTAGGCTGTGCAACCTGCTCACGCTTGAGAGCCTGCTGAACAGCATTCGGCTGTTGTTGCTGTTCTTCGTTATTGTTATTAAGCACAACCTGATGTGCAGCAGCTGCCGCCTTGGCTGCCGCAGCCTTTGCAGCCTCGATTGCCTCCTGACGCTTTTGCATTTCATAAACACGCTTTGGCATACGAAGCATAAGCTTGATTGTGTCCTCGTGAATGTTTGCAATCATCTCGTCAAACATATCAAAGCCTTCAAGACGGTATTCAACAACAGGGTCATGCTGACCGTATGAGCGAAGCCTGATACCTGCCTTGAGCTGTTCCATATTGTCGATATGATCCATCCAGTGGGTATCAACGCTCTTGAGCAGATAAACACGCTCCATCTCACGCATTGTTTCCTCAGGAAGAAGCTCTTCGTTCTCTCTATAAATTTCGAGGGCATCGTCAATGATCATCTGCTTGATTTCGTCAGCTTCCATATCCTCAAGCTCATCCAAATCAAAGTCATATTTGCTGTTGTCACGAATAATCCACTCGTCATAGTAATCTTTAAGGCTCTGGAAGTTCCAGTTTTCCCTTGAACCGTCAGGCAGATACTGCTTTACTGAAAGGTCGATTGTGCTGTCAAGCATTTTAAGCACGGAATCGTGAACATTTTCTCCGTTAAGCACCTTGTCACGCTGTTCGTAGATGATTTCACGCTGTTTATTCATAACATCATCATACTGCAATACATCCTTACGAATACCAAAGTTACGAAGCTCAACCTTTTCCTGTGAACCCTCAATGATATTTGAAAGCATTTTGTTTTCGATTGGTGTGTCCTCGTCAACATTCATACGATCCATCATCATCTTCATTCGATCACCGCCGAACAAACGCATAAGATCGTCCTCAGTTGAAAGGAAGAAACGGCTCACACCCGGGTCGCCCTGACGACCTGCACGGCCACGAAGCTGGTTATCAATTCGGCGTGACTCGTGACGCTCTGTACCAATAATAAACAAACCGCCTGCCTGTCTTACAGCCTCAGCCTCGTCCTTGATTTCTTCTTTATATTTTTCGTTAAGCTCTGCATAAAGCTTTCTTGCATTAAGAATTTCTTCGTTGTCGGTTTCAGCATGACCTGTTGCCTCTTCAATAAGCTCCTCAGGCACATTCTGCTTACGCATTGACGCCTTTGCCAAAAAGTCTGCGTTACCGCCGAGAATAATATCAGTACCACGACCTGCCATATTTGTTGCGATTGTTACGGCACCCAGCTTACCTGCCTGTGCAACAATCTCAGCCTCTTTGTCGTGCTGTTTTGCATTGAGAACATTGTGCTTTACGCCTTTGCGCTTAAGCATTTTTGAAAGAAGCTCCGATTTTTCGATTGAAATTGTTCCGACCAGCACCGGCTGACCCTTTTCGTGAGCCTCAACGATTGTATCAATTACGGCGTTGAACTTGCCGTTTTCTGTCTTATAAATTGAGTCAGGCAAATCCTTACGCTGAACAGGCTTATTTGTAGGAATTTCAACAACATCAAGCTTATAAATCTCCTGAAATTCCTCTGCCTCTGTCTGTGCTGTACCTGTCATACCCGAAAGCTTCTTGTACAAACGGAAGTAGTTCTGGAAAGTGATTGTTGCAAGTGTTTTGCTTTCGCTCTGTACCTTTACTCCCTCTTTTGCCTCAATAGCCTGGTGCAAGCCCTCGTTAAAGCGTCTGCCGTACATCAGACGACCTGTAAATTCGTCGACGATGATTACCTCGCCGTCCTTAACTACATAGTCAACATCAAGCTTCATAACGCCGTTAGCCTTTAAAGCCTGATTTACATGATGTTGAATTGTAAGGTTTTCAGGGTCTGTAAGGTTTTCAATTCCAAAGTATTCCTCTGCCTTTTTTACACCGCTTTGTGTAAGTGTGGCAGTCTTTTGCTTTTCATCAACAACATAGTCAATGCCGTTTTCTGCATAGTATTCATCCATATCGTCCTTTGCGTCAAGCTCGGCAAAACGCTGAATTTTGAGAGTTTTTGCAAAGCTGTCAGCCTTTTGATAGAGGTCTGTTGACTTGTCGCCCTTACCCGAAATGATAAGAGGAGTTCTTGCCTCATCTATGAGGATTGAGTCAACCTCATCCACGATTGCAAAAGCATGCGGACGTTGAACCTTTTGCTCCTTGTAAACAACCATATTGTCACGAAGGTAGTCAAAGCCAAGTTCGTTGTTTGTTCCGTATGTAATGTCTGCGGCATAAGCTGACTTGCGTTCGTTATTTGGAAGATCGTGTGTAATAAGACCAACAGTAAGTCCAAGATATCTGTAAAGCTTACCCATCCACTCGGAGTCACGGCGAGCAAGGTAGTCATTGACAGTAACAACATGAACGCCCTCGCCTGTGAGTGCATTTAGGTATGCAGGGAGAGTAGCCACCAAGGTTTTACCTTCACCTGTTCTCATTTCTGCAATTCTGCCCTGATGAAGAACAATACCGCCGATTACCTGCACGGGGAAGTGCTTCATACCAAGCACACGCCAGCTTGCCTCACGGCAGGTTGCAAATGCCTCAGGCAAAATATCATCGGTAGTTTCACCATTTGCAAGACGCTCCTTGAGCAGAGTTGTCTGGTTTTTAAGTTCTGCTTCGCTCATCTGAGCATATTTATCTTCAAGGGCAATTACCTTGTCGCAAATCGGTTTAATTCGCTTTACTTCTTTTTTGCTGTAATTGCCAAAAATTGATTTTAAAAATTTCATTAAAATTTCTCCTTTTTTTCGACGCTCCATAAGTTAGTTTTAATATGTAACCATAGTATCCCGAAGATTAACTTCGATTGTCATGTAAACATCATAACTCACTACTTATAATTTGTAATAATTTATAAGTGTTTTATTAGAGAGTAATCAAAGCGGTCACTACCGCACAGCAGGAGTAAATCTTCGGAACACTGCATTTTAATTTATATTAGGTTTATGAAGCGTTATAAAAAATTGTTATTTATTAATTGTAAAGTTCGCTCGCCTGTATCATTGCCGCCTGAGCCACTGGAGCGGCATACTCAGAACCAAAACCTGTATCCTGAACAACGCAGGCAAATGCAAGCGGACAATTCTCGTCCTGAGAGTAACCCACAATCCACGCATTCGGATTTTTGTTTTCAACCTCGGCTGTACCTGTTTTTGCACAAATACTTAATCCGCCGTATTGATTGTCACCGTAATAATCCGTAATTGTGTATCGCATAATATCTCCAAGCTTGCTTGCTGTATCTGGGTTAAACATTTCACGGTCTTTGCTTGATGTGCTTATGCCGATTGCTTTGAGCAAATCGTCCGCACCGCCCTTGACAAGAGTCGGCTTTATAGGTGTGCCTCCGTTTGCTATTGCACCGCACATAATTGCCATCTGCATAGGATTTACCTTGTCATTATACTGTCCAACACCTGACCATGCAAGCTGATTTTTATTAGCGCCCTCAACATTGTATGAGCCTTTGGCTGTTTTTACACCGTCAACATCAAAGCTTTCGTTGATGCCGATTTTCTCGGCTGTTTCAGTCATAATATCCGAACCAAGCTCGACTGCGAGCTCGGCAAACACCACATTGCAGGAATGTGCAAATGCCTGCTCAAAATTGATTGTTCCGTGAGATTCAACGCAGGTGATATCACTGCCGCCGATTTCCTCACTGCCTGTGCAGTGCCATGTGCGCTCATAAATATCCGAAATGTTTTCGATTGCGGCAGCTGATGTGACAATTTTGAAGATTGAACCCGGCGTATATGTGGACGAAAGAACATTGTCAAGGTACACACCCTCGTATTCATCCTCATTGTCCTCCGTAATTTCAGGCGGAGCCTGGGGGTCATAGGCAAATGTGCTGACAGAACAGATTACATCGCCAGTTTTGTAGTTATATATAACGCAGGCGCCCTGTGTGTTGTAGCTTTTCAAAACATCATATGCTGCGGCACAGGTTGCTGCATCAACAGTCAAAGTTATATCATTTTTTGACTGCAACGACTGGGGCATATTAAGACCCCATATCAAACTGTAGCCCGTAAGCTCAGAGCGATACATACTTTGTGCAGCCGTTGAAATATTAAGAGAATTGTCACCCACAACATGAAGCAGTGATTTTCTCACGCTTTCGCTTTCATTATAAACACGCTCGCCGTCAACAGTCTGTGCAAGCACAACGCCATTGCGGTCATAGATTGCTCCTGCGTGTGACAAACCTCCGCTGCCTGCTATGTGAGCATTAAAAGGCTGAGACGCCCAATCGTCGGCGTTTGTTACAAGTTGAAAAGTCAAATAGCCCATACCGCCGATAAACGCAACGGTAAGCACAAAAATCATTGTACTTCGTCTCAATATCCTCTTCACAAAAACGCCTCCTTTTATTTTTTGTCCGCTATATAAGTTTAATGTAAATTATAATGCAGTGTCCCGAAATTTAAACTTCGGTTTTATTGCGAACTTCCATTTTATATCTATTCTATAATTCAGATATAACAGCGACCACTGTCGCCCCGAAATTCAAACTTCTATTATATTGTAAACTTCATTTTTATGTCCGCTTCAGAAGTTTGATTTATTATGTAACCATTGCGACACGAAGATTTACTTCTGTTGTTTGGTTAACATCATAATTCACTATTTAAAATTTGTAATTATCTATGGATATTTTATTAGTAAGCAATCAAAGCGACCACTGTCGCCCCGAAACTAAGACATCAGTTATACGGTAAATCTCATTAATTTCTCATTATTAATTGATAATTGTTATCTCTTATGTGCATATGTTCTTTCGTCTGCCGCTTTTATAAAGGAAATAAGTCCCCAGCATGACAAAATACTTGAACCACCGCATGAAATAAATGGAAATGTTACGCCTGTAAGCGGAAGAACATCAGTTGCACCGAAAATATTTAAAGACAACTGAATTACCAACAAACCTGCCGCACAGCAAGCTGAAATCGAATAGAATGTACTTCTGCTGCGGGTTGTAATTGCACGGGCATAGAAGAACAGCAAACCGACTGCAAGTGCAAGTGTTATTGAAACAATAACGCCCATTTCCTCTGAAACCAATCCGAACACAAGGTCGCTTTCAGATGCACCTACCTGCTTTAGATAGCCGTTGCCGATACCTACGCCGAAAAGGCCTCCGCTTGCAATGTAGGTTAATACTCTTGCCTGCTGATATCCGAGGTTGTCCTGAGTATGCTCCCAAACATGACCCCATCCACTGAAGCGTTCAGCAACATATGCCTTAAACTTAAGCACGATTGTCACGCCGAAAATTGCCGCTGCAACAGCAAGTATGATTGTTTTAAAATCACCCGAACGCATAAATGAAACAAGCAAAAATGTAAGGAAAAATATGAGTGCTGTACCAAAGTCGCCCATAATTGCAAGCAAGCCTACACACATTGCAGAAAATATAATAAACTCAATAAGATTTTTATTTGTTTGCAATTTATCAAGCGCACTCGCACCTATGAAAATGTATATTATCTTAACAAGCTCGGACGGCTGAACAGAAATCGGGCCAATATAAATCCAGTTTGCCGCACCGTTTGTTACCCTGCCGAATACAATACTCAAAAGCAAAAGCCCCAAAGCCACAACCATCATCGGTCGACGCAGTTTATTGACCTTATCAGGGTCTTCAATCAATCTTATAATAATGCAGAAAAGAACCATACCTGCCACAGCCGCAATAAGCTGAACATAGGCCATTCGTTCCTCCTGCCTGATAAGCAACATAATTCCCACGCCTGAAAGGAAGAGGGCAAGTGCCTCAAGCTCAAAATTTATTCGTTTAAGCACAAAATATGACACAAAAAAGAACACCCATTCAACAGCCGCAAAAACTCCAAACAGCATTAGCGGAGATGTCATATTCGTACCGTCATTCCAGAACATTGCCTCCACGCACATAAAGAAGTGGAAGATTGTAACCAACAGCATAAGCTTCCATGACTTAATTGCAGGCTTGTCACTTACACGAGAGAAAAACCAACTTGCACGCAGAGTTTCCTTAAACTCATCGCCTCGTCTGAACACAAAATCCGAATTTCCTACGCTGATAACATCATCCAAAAGCACCTGTGTGCGTTTATTAGCAGGCTTATCATTAACATATGTACCGCTTTTTGAGCCTGTGTCGGTTACAAACCACCCCTCTTTACGACGGAGTAAAACACAGTGATTGCGAGATACGGCAGGGTCATTAACAACAATATCATTTGCTTTGCTTCTGCCGATTGAGTTTTCCCAAAACAGCACAGGCAATTTTTCGCCTGTTTGGGCATTATAAAGAGTTACAAGCGGTTTTTCGGGACGACGACGGCGACGCATTGCAGCGTAACACTGATATACAATAATGACTGCATACACAGGCAAAATCATTCTCAATGCGACAACGCCGATATCAAAAATGATTGAAAAATCCATTGTTTTTTACTACGCTCCATAAGTTTATTTTTTACTACGCTACATAAGTTTGATTTTTTATGTAACCTTTAAGACCCGAAGATAAACTTCTATTGTATGGTAAAGTTCATAATTTAATATCAAAGTTTGGATAGTGATTATGGATTGTCACACAACAGCGTAAGTACTTCTTCGGTTGTTTGTTACATTTTTTAAATCACTATCAAATGATTTTATTTTTCATTATAATTCGTATAATTTGTTAAATCGCCGTTTTTTTGCATAATTATAATAATTTTATAAATAATTACAATTATACAAATTTAATAATAATCCAAAATGGTCAAAATGTCAAGCAGCCAGTGGGCTGCACCTATCCGAGCAGATAGAATGTATTTTTATAAAAAACTTTAGCGCCCGACCGTTATGTACGAGCAATTTCTTATACAGTGAAAAAAACAGCCAGTGGGCTGCACAATTCCGGGCAGATAGCAGCATATGTAAACACCATTTTGTGCCCGACTGCAAAGTACGAGCAAATTCCTAAAAAGTAATAATAAAATAAAAATCACCGTCAATACTAATAAAAAGTAATACTGAGGTGATTATATGAAAAGATATAAACCAACATACAAAGCACCAAAGCCATATGCTCAAAGACAACGTTTTTTGCACAAGCGTCGCAGAACCAAGGTGGCAACCCCTGCAACCGATGACTTTGACAACTTTGTTAACAGTGATGTTGATGATGATATGGAGCTGAACTCCTGCTCAATGTACGACTGCACAGGACTGATTCCTGCCGCACTTCAAAACCGTGCAGAGGCAGAGGCATACGAAAGTCTGTATCCGTACATCGCACCTGCCACAGGTGATGGTGGAAATGCCGAATAACACAGTCAGCCTTAGTTCTCGCTTGTGTTTCTGAGTTCAACTCGTCGGATTTTTCCGCTGATAGTCTTTGGGAATTCTTCCACAATTTCAAGGTATTGAATAGCCTTGTAAGAAGCCATTCTCTTATTGCAGAATGCACGAATATCATTTTCGGTGTTCTTGTCATAATATGTACCGTCAACCATCTTGACAATCGCCTTGATTGCCTGACCTCTGTCCTTGTCAGGAACACCGATTACCACACATTCAAGCACCTTCGGATACTGCATAATGACATTTTCAATTTCAAAAGGACCAACTCTGAAGCCTCTTGTTTTGATAACATCATCTATTCTGCCTACATACCAATAGAAGCCTTCTTCATCCATATAGGCAGTGTCGCCTGTGTGGTAAATTCCGTTTCTCCAGACTTTTTTGTACATTTCTTCGGCATTTGTACCATAGTATGACATAAACACACCAAAGATCTTTTTTCCGTCACGAGGAAAAATTACAATTTCTCCCGTTTCTCCCTGTTTGACTTCCTTGTCGTCACTGTCAACAAGACGAACATCAAAAAGCGGTGTAGGCTTGCCCATTGAGCCTGCCTTATACACGGTGCCCATATTTGCAATCACAGGAAGAACCTCAGTCTGACCAAATCCCTCGCTAATGCGAATACCTGTCTGCTCAAAAATTCTATCGTAAACCTCAATGTTCAGAGCTTCGCCTGCCGTGCTGAAATGCTCAAGAGCACTGAGGTCATATTTTTTCATATTTTTCTTTGCAAAATATCTGAATACAGTCGGCGGTGCACAAAACGAAGTAACGCCGTATTTTTCAATTATTTTAAGTAGCTTTGACGGCGAAAAGTTGTCAAAATCATAAACCATAACCGCACATCCGCAAAGCCACTGTCCATAGATTTTGCCCCAAGACGCCTTTGCCCAACCTGTTTCGGAAACAGTCAAATGAAGTCCCTTTTCCTTAACACGCTGCCAATGCTTTGCCGTGAGGGTGTGTCCGATTGTGTAAGCGTGGTTATGCTCAACCGCCTTCGGATATCCTGTTGTGCCTGAGGTGAAGTATATTATCATCGGCTCTTCTGCCTTTGTGTCAACTCGCTCAAGCTCGTCAGACGCAAGTTCAACCTCATTGGTAAAATCAACTGTGCCGAATATTTTGCTCCTTGGCACAAAAATAGTTTCAAGTGTGTTCGGCTGTGACTTGACCGCAAGCAAATCGTCGACTGTTGTGCCGTCAGGGGTGCATACAGCCGCCTTAATGTCGGCAGTTTTAACACGGTAGTTTATATCGCTTTGAGTAAGCAGGTGTGTTGCAGGAATTATTACCGCACCCAGCTTATGCAGTGCAGGTGCAACATACCAATACTCATAATTTCTCTTTAATATAACAAGCACCTTGTCACCCTTTTTGATGCCGTGCTTTTTGAAAACATTTGCAGCCTTGTTGCTCAGTCTGCTTATATCAGCAAAGGTAAATCGCTTTTCTTCGTGTTCAGGATTTGTCCAAACAACGGCTGTGTCATCGGGTGCAAGCTCAGCCATTTTGTCAACTACATCATATCCAAAGTTGTAATTATCATCATAAACAGGTTCAAACACTGTAAGGTTGCCGTCTTTGTCAAATTCTTCTCTACAAAAGTTTTTATATAATTGCATATACAACTTCCTTTATACTAATATATTCTAATATATTCTTTACATATTGTATAACAAACCAACCGTTTTGTACAGAGTATATGATATAAAATTTATTATAATATTTTTATGCGTTTATCCAAAGAAAGAATATCCTTATCCAAAAACTGCTTTTATTTACATCACCTATTCATATTATGAATTAATAAACCAATTTATTATATGCACAATAAATTATTTTAGCAATATTTTGCAATATATAATAAATATGCTGATTTTTGCTGAAATCCTGTGTTTTTTGATAAATATTGAAATCGTAGAACTCATATATCAAATATTGCTGTTATCGTGTGAAATACTACAACAGTACTGTATTTTGTTTGCCGTACAACATAAGTTTATCTTCGGATGACATCGGTCGCTTTGATTACACTCTAATAAAACATCTATCTAAAATAGTGAATTATGATGTTAACCAAACAGCCGAAGTAAATCTTCGTGATACCATGGTTACATATTAAGAAAAACTTATGAAGCGGAGTAAAAAATCTTCGGGATACCACGGTTACATATTAAAACAAACTTTTAAAGCGGAGTAAAAAATCTTCGTGATACCACGATTACATATTAAGAAAAAACTTTTGAAGTGTTTTAAAAAACATAGTCACAGATTTTAAAAGTTGTAATAGTATGTAATGTAAACGAAAGGAGGCAAATCAAATGTGTAACTTATTCGGTAACGGCAACAACAACTGCTGTACTTGGATCATCCTCATCCTCATCGTTCTCAGCTGCTGCGGTAACAACAGCAACAACGATAACGGATGTGGCTGTGGCTGCAACTAATTAACTCCATTTAGGCGTTAGTTAAAAGGACGTTTCAAAAGCAAAAAAGGTTGGCCTGATTTTGTCAGGTCAACCTTTTGTCATATTAAGTGAAATGCAGAATATGATGTCTTCTAAACAGCCAAAGTATGAACTTCGGGAGCAAAACATTCATATTAAACATAATTTCTGAATCGGTGATAAAATATGATGTTTACCATACAACGGAAGTTAATCTTCGGGTCGCAAAGGTTACATTCTAAAACCAACTTCTGAAGCGGATAAAAAATTAACCGATTTCCTCAACGAGCTTCTTAAGAGAGTTAAGAGCCTCATCAGGAAGCTTGTCGTAGCCGTCCTTCTTAACAGCAAAGCCTTCAACTGCATCTACACGGTTCTGCATAGCAGACTTAAGCTGTGCCTTGTAGTCAGCATCATTAAGGTCAGGAGTAAAGCCTTCCCACTCCATAAGCTCGATATCCTCAAATGGACCCCACTGAGCAAACTTAGCCTTGCCTTCAACGATAGCTTCAAGAATACCAAGAGTATCCTTTGGCTGAACCTTTTTGCCCATAAAGTCGCCTGTGTTGATAATGAAGCAGTCAACATCCTTCTCTTCAACGAGCTTCTTGAACTTTACATAGTCATTTACGAGAGGATATGTTCTGAATGGGTTAGCATAAGGAACAATACGAAGTGCGTTCATATCTGTACCAGCAGCAACACGCTCAGCAGAAGATGTCTTTGTAGCAAGTGTAGCACCCATTACTGATGCAAGAGCAGCGCCCTTAAGCTTTACGCATGGAGGAATTGTAGGATCCTTCATAATCCAGAAGATAGCGTTTACAGGAGCGTCAATCTTGTCAACACGGTTTGGTGACCAAAGCTTTGACTTGATAGCACGGCCGTTACCGTTTCTGATATCCTCAGTTACAAGCTGAATCTTGCCGTCCTCATCGAGTGTAGCAGAGCAGTTCTGAGCAGAGAGGAGATACTTGTTGTCAGGGCAGCCTGTTGGATAGTCAGCTGTCTTGTCGAAGTATGTTGGCTCAAGTGCGATTGAAGCACAAGTGTCTGTGTTGATGATGAAAGCATCGTCGTGGAGAACCTTGATAGCAGGATACTTGTCGTTGTGCTTTGCGTGTGTAATTGTTGACTTACCTGAACCTGAAAGACCGTAAACAGAAGCAACATACTTGCTGCCGTCCTCAAGTGTGTATTCCTTCTGGCCGCCGTGGCATGAAGCGTAACCGTTGCGGTTAGCAATAGCCCAAGCCATTGTAAGTGTACCCTTCTTGTGCTCACCAAAGTACTTCATACCGAGGATTGCAGCACAGTTTGCGTCTGTGTCAAAAT
Source organism: Ruminococcus sp. (assembly GCA_022510955.1). GTDB lineage: Bacteria > Bacillota > Clostridia > Oscillospirales > Acutalibacteraceae > Ruminococcoides. Next base: position 28,621 of record JAFLSM010000002.1, read on the forward strand.
AGCAGCAAGTGAGGTCATCGCTTAAGCAGCTGTAATCAACATCAGGGCTTGGAGTTGGTACCCACTGTGGGTCAGAGAAGATGTAGATGTCAGCCTCTTTGCCGTCGCCAACAGACTTTGAGTTCTTGTACATCTTAACATACTCGTCTGACATATACTGGAAGTTGATCATCCAGTTGTACATAATATTCTCTTCACCCTCTGGAATAAGGAGGTGGGCCTTTACCATAAATTCAGAATCAAGACCTACATAGCAAGTTGCATGATAGAGCTTTCTGAAACGAGTCTTGTAGATTGCGTCCATAACAACCTTATCAAGCTTTGCATCATCAACGCCAGGCTCGCCCTTGATGCGGCGTGCAGCAGCGTAACGACCTGTAACAGCGCCGTCATTGAAAAGAAGAACCTTTGCATCAGCAGGAAGACCGAATTCTTCGCCTCTGTAAACAGGCATATCTGTTACGATTGTACCCGGTGAATTCTTTGCGAGGTTATAAGCCTCTTTAAGTGTGTTTACAGGAACAACATTGTTGCCATAGAAAGCAGCTTCAATGATTGATCTTGTCTTTGAGAAACCGACTTTACCTGCACCGATTTCATTTAAAGGATAATAAGCTTTTGTTGACATAAAATCATACTCCTTAAAATTAAAATACATAAAATTAGATTATAACAAGCGCCAAAATCAGCCCTTGTTATACTGACACGATAACATTATAACATCAGTTAACATTTTTTTCAAGCTAAAATGCAACTAATATTTTTTAATATTGCAGATTTTGCAAATCACAACACATCCGTTGACAAAATGGATATATATTTGACATCAATTCTTTATTTTTCTTGCATATTCACAATATGCTTTACATAATTACCGTTTTGTACATATTAAAAACCCTGCTCTAATGCTTGATTTTTAAACAAATTTGAGTATGTTTAATATTTCAACCCACACCAATTATGAATAATTAATCTCACCATCTTTCATTTTTATTTTTTAGACCGCTTCAGAAGTTTCATTTATTATGTAACCGTCGTATCCCGAAGATAAACTTCTGCTATTTGGTAACAATCCATAAAGCACTAATAAAGGCACATAGTTTTTATATGGCTGTTTCTTTAGGTAAGTTAAATAAATGATTTGCTCAGATATATCAATCTTTACAAAATAAAAACTCTTATTGGCTTTTTAAGTGCTATACAATTATCCATTACAAATTTTGTTCCTCTGCTCAATCCGTCCCAAAATGCAACTACAAAATCAGCATAATTAATTATCTCCAAGTTTCGCTTTAATGGTGCACCTCTTCGATACTTACGGTAGTTAGGAAGAAATTCGGTATACTTGATATTATGAGATTTTGCAAATTCTTTTACACATTGGTCAATTCCTTTTGCACCGCCTGAAACGAGCTCTGTGGTGTTTAAAGGTATATACCTTGTCAAATTGGGCACACTAAGACCCCTCGAGCCAATAACTGCAATTTTCATATTAAATACCTCCTTTAATAATATGAACTTATTTTAGGTTCACAAACTCATTATAACACAAAAAGAACCTATAATAAACTTAAAATGAGTTCATTTTGGAGGAATTTATGAAGAAAAACATAAAACATTTATCATTAAGAATTGATGAAAAATTACTGCGTAAATTTGATTATGTTGCAAAGTATGATGACAGGTCAATGAACTGGTATTTATTGCACCTCATAAAATCTGAGATATCAAAATTTGAGGAACAGCACGGAAAGATACCTGAAACTAACGAAGAATAATTCGCTATTTTATATAATATTCAGAAACTAACTACCATAGTTATACACTACACACACCTTGTCTACTTATTTTAGCTATGTCAAGCCTTTTTAATGATTGATTTGGATATAATTTACAGCTGTATGTTGTAAAATTATAAATACAGGCGGTGTGTAGTATGGAACAAAAAGATTTCATTAAACGATTAGTTAAATTACGAGTAGACAAAGGCGTTTCCGCCAGAGATATGAGTTTAACTCTTGGACAAAGTCCAAGTTATATAAATAACATTGAAAACGGAATCAGTTTGCCATCTATGACTGCGTTTACTTACATTTGTGAATATTTTGATATTACTCCGCATGAATTCTTTGATATTGAATCCAGTAATCCAATAAAGGAAAAAGAACTTATAAACGCTGTCAAAGGTCTTAGCAATGAACAACTTGAACATCTTATAGCCATTGCAAAAGGACTAAAAAAATGATTTATATAAAAACAAAGAGCCGATTACTTGTGAAACAAATCACATCTCATCGGCTCTTTAATTGTATTAGTCATTAATTTGTATAAGAAGAAATAGTTGCCTGTGTTTTGCCTGTATTTACATCGGCATCGGCATTATCTTACTCAATTTTATAGTTAATATTATGTTCCTTGGCATACTTTTCAGCCTCAGAATCCTTTGCACAATAAATTGTTAAACCATTTTTATTTTCAGCTGCACAAACATCAAGTCCACATGTATCGGGAATAGTTGTTACTGATGAAGGAATATGAATTTTACTCAAATCACCGGCATATGTAAAAGTGTAGTTTCCGATTTTTTGAACACCATCTTTAATTACAACCTCGTCGATATGGCCGGCAATTCCGTAAGTGCCAATTACCTTGACTGTGCCGGGGATAATAACTGTGATGTATTTATTATCATATAAATCCAAAACGGAAAGGTCTTGAATCTCAACCACATCTTCGCCCATAAACTGTTCGGGAATTTCAAGTGTGAATTCATTTGAAGGATATTCATAATTATCATAGCCGATAACTGCCCAGCCGTCATATAGCTTTGATTTTTTATACACAATATCTGTCAAAGGGTCAATAACCGCTGAATTTAATGACTCGTCATCAAGGGATGAGCTGTAATCATCAACAGATGAACTATAATCATCAATATAACTGCTCAAATAGCTTGAGACGCTTGAAAGGTTATCTTCATATGAAATCACTGCATCCTTGGCAATATTATACAAACTGAACGCAATAACGCCGACGATAATACCGAGAATAATTATCAATCCTACAACAATACTTATGATGATAATAGCAAGTTTTCCGCTATCCATTGACTTTTTGCCGCTTGGAGCAACATTCGGCTGATTTGTAAACTGCTGACCTGCATATGTACCATTTGGATTATTTGTAAACTGCTGACCTGTGTAACCTATATTTGGCTGATTTGTATTTGCATTATACAGAACAGGCTGAGTATTGTCAGCATACGGATTTTGATAATCGACAGTCTGATTTACTGCATCTGATAAATTTTCATAGGTATTATTTTCGGTATCAATTACAACATTCTGTTCAGACTGAACACAAACTTCGGCTGGAGCACCGCAGTTTGTGCAAAATTTGTTGCCGTTAAGCTCTGCACCGCATTGCAAACATTTCATAATATAAGCACCTCGCTTAATTCCTTTATTATTGTCACTTATTATAACACAAAATCGTTAATGAGTACAATTATTTTGCAAAAATTTTTATGATTTCAGGAATTTTATCAACGCTACTCTTGTCCGACACAACGCCTATTAACTTTTTAACGCCTCTGTATTTATTTAGATTTTCGTGTAAATCTGTGCCTATCTATCCTTGCACTCGGATGAGCATGATGAACTTGTGCGATAACTCACCAATCATCGGCTCTTTTGTATTTTAAATCAAAAAGGGACAGCATAAGCTGTCCCATAATTCTAATTGAATTAACTAATTATTTTTTCTCTGTAGTTGCAGTTGCCTCTTCAGTAGCTACGGTTTTAGAAACTGAATCCTCAACTACGCAGTTGAACTTATGATCTTTTGCATACTTTTCAGCTGCAGAACCCTTTGGACAATAAAGTGTAAAGTCCTTAATCGGCTCATCACTTTCATCAAAGCCGATACCACAGTCTTCGTTAATCTCTGTTACAGATGCAGGAATATAAATTTTAATAAGGTCGTTATCACCGATAAAGGCATTACGCTCAATGATTTCTACGCCGTCACTAATTACAACCTCATTTATATCCCCAAGAAAACTCATTGAATAACTGTCAATAACCTTTACTGTGCCCGGGATGATAATTTTGAGGTAGCCTTCATCTGTATAATCGTTATCATAAATATACAATCTTTTAATCTCGACAACCTCTTTACCCTGAAATGTTTCGGGAATTTCAAGTGTGATTTTGCTTACACTATAGTCAGGTGTATTGTAATCAACAACTGCCCAGCCGTCATACTTCTCTGATTCTTCAAACACAAGACCTGTTGCAGGGTCAGTAACCTCTGATTTTGATGAATAATCATCAAGATATGAATTGTAATCATCCAGAGATGAACTGTACTTGTCAAGATAACTGCTCAAATAGTTAGCCGCACTTGAAAGGTCATCGTCATATGTATTAACTGCATCTTTTGCAACATTAATCACACTATTAACTGCCGAGCAGGCAACAACGCCAACGATAATACCGAGAATAATCATCAAGCCAACAACAATACTTACGATGATAACAGCAATCTTTCCGCCGCTCATTGGTTTTTTGCCGTTTGGATCAACATTCGGCTGATTTGTAAACTGCTGACCTGTGTAACCTGTATTTGACTGATTTGTATTTGCATTATACTGTACAGGCTGAGTATTGTCAGCATACGGATTTTGATAATCAACGGGCTGATTTACTGCATCTGATAAATTTTCAGCGGTGTTATTTACTGTATCGCCTACAACATTCTGTTCAGGCTGAACAGAGGCTCCAACCGGAGTTCCGCACTTTGTGCAAAACTTGCCTTCAACCGCTTCACCGCAGTTTGGGCATACTGTTCCTGTTGTTTCCTGTGGAGCAGGAGCACCGCAGTTTGTGCAGAATTTGTTGCCATTAAGCTCTGTACCGCATTGCAAACATTTCATAATCTAAATACCTCACTTTATTTTATCTTAACACTCATTCTAACATAAAAGAATTTAAAAATACAATTATTTTACAAGATTTTCTATAATTTCAGCGGTTTCATCAAGATAATTGCCGTCAAAAGCCTCGATTCTGCCATTATCAACAAGATTTACAAGATGTGGGTCAATCGGCAGTTTTGCAAGCACCCTTGTATTGTACTCTTTTGCCACATTATCAATGTGACTTTCGCCAAAGACGTTAATCTTTTTACCGCAGTCAGAGCAGGAAAAGTAACTCATATTTTCAACAAGTCCAAGCACAGGCACATTCATCATATTTGCCATTTTTACAGCCTTTTGCACAATCATTGAGACAAGTTCCTGAGGAGAAGCCACAACAACAATGCCATCAAGCGGAATACTCTGAAAAACGGTGAGCGGTACATCACCCGTTCCCGGAGGCATATCGACAAACATATAGTCAACATTATGCCAGATTACATCTTTCCAGAACTGCTTAACTGTTCCTGTGATTACAGGGGCACGCCACACTACAGGGTCGGTCTCGTTTGGCAAAAGAAGATTTACAGAAATAACATCAATACCTGTTTCGGTTGACACAGGCAAAATTCCATCTTCGCTTCCTCTGCACTTTGTATGAAGTCCAAATGCCTTTGGAATTGACGGACCTGTGATATCAGCATCTAAAATTGCTGTCTTTTTGCCCAGTCTGTTAAATGTCACGGCAAGCATTGAAGTCACAAGACTTTTACCGACACCGCCCTTGCCAGACACAACGCCTATTACCTTTTTAACACTACTGTATTTATTTAGATTTTCGTGTAAATCCTGTGCCTGTCTGTCCTTACAGTCAGACGAGCATGATGAACAATTATGATTACAACTCATTTTTTACCTCTATTAAACTTTATTTTATAATTTTGACACAAATGCTACACTACCGCGCCGTTTTCTGCTGTTTCGTCACCGCTATTATTATCTGTTTGCGGAGCTTCCTGCTGCGGTTCTGTATAAACAGGCTCCGTATAAACAGGTTCGGTGTATTGCGGTTCTGTCGATTGAGGGGCAGGCTCTGTGTAAACAGGCTCGGTATATTGCGGTTCTGTCGGCTGTGGTTCAGGCTCTGTATAAACAGGTTCCGTGTATATCGGCTCTGTCTCCTGAGGCTCATTATAAATCGGCTCGTCGGTGATTAACTCTGTAACAGGAGCAGTTGTTACCTTTTGCGTAGTTACACCTGTTGCGTCAGCACTGCCGTTCTTGCCTAAACTGCACTTTGAAAACACCAAAATCATTGACACAACCAAGCAAATTACCGCTAAAACTGCAAGCACTATTGCAATGCTTAATTCGTTTTTCTTCTTTTTAGGACTTTTATTATTCCTGTCGCTTACATTATTATATGCCTTTTTTGACTTTGACATACTTGTATCGCTATCATCATAATAATCGTCCGTATCATCCTGCTCGGCTTTGTCCTCGCCTGTTTGAGAATCAAAACCGTCGCCGTAGTCGTCAGAGGGAGCGTCTGACTTTTCATCCACAGTCCGCCTGCTTTTGTATCCTGCACCCTCTTCATCAAAGTTATCCAGGTCATACAAGTTGTCATTGCCTATATTTTTATCGTTCATATTGCAACTCCTTTCGCACATCAGTGCTATTGCAGTAATCATTTATATAGATTGACTGAGTATCATATGCCATACAAAACTTCATCATAAATTAACCTTAATTTTGTTATTCTATGATGTTTAATTATATACCCAATTTACGCTTTTTTCAACTGCACCTCATACTAAAACCAATTAAAAATGGATATCTTTCAATTAGTTTTTAGTATCAAAATGAATATTGGCTGATTTGCAAAAACAAAACAGCCAATAAGTTTATTTAGTTTTAGCTTTAATTTTGCTCTTTTATACTAAACACTAATTGAAAGTGAGATAAGACTTCAGAGCAGATTTTGTGTCAGACGAGTGCCATACCGCAGAAAGGCTGACGCCTTTCGAGGACAGGGCACGATGTATGACGCGAAATTTGCCTGAAAGATATCCATTTTTAATTGGTGTTTAGTATTAGTCTATCGGTAATTCAAACCAAAATGTACTGCCCTTTCCGAGTGTACTTTTAACACCGTAGTGAGCATTGTGCGAGTCAAGAATACCCTTAACAATCGAAAGCCCCAGTCCCGTGCCGATAACACCACGCTTGTGTTGCTTGTCAACCTTGTAATATCTTTCCCAGATATGCCTCAGGTTTTCCGCAGAAATACCCTCACCGTGGTCAGTAACCTCAATCCGCACCTTGCCGTCTTTTATAATCTGTGTAACGATAACTGTTTTGTCATCACCTGCATAGTTAATTGCGTTATTAACAAGATTGTAGATTACCTGTGAAATTCTCAATTCATCAGCCACAACATAGACATCTTCATCGCCTTTAAACTCAATATTATAGCCGTCCTGCTCCTTAAGCTTTGAGTAACGCACAAAAATATCCTTAATGCTGTCGGTCAGGCTAAAACGAGTCTTTTGCGGTTTAATTGAACCTGACTGCAATTTTGAAAGGTCAAGCAAATCATTAACAAGACTTGAAAGTCTTGTTGCCTCATCAATGATAACCTGAATATTCTCGGGAGTATTTTCGCCCGGTAAATCACGCATAACTTCGCCGTAGCCCGTAATCATCGTAAGCGGTGTACGCAAATCGTGCGAGATATTTGCAATCAGTTCCTTTTGCAGTCTTTCAGTTGTTGCAAGTTCATTTTTGGCATATTCCAATGTATCGTTAAGCTCTTCAACCTCAAGATAGCCGGTTGCGTCGAACTGCACATCATAATTTTTCTTCGCAAGCTCCTTTGCAGAACTGTTGGTCTTTGAAATAGGTCTTGCAATACGCCTGCTTGCAAACAGCGAGAAGATAATTGCAAGCAGTACAAACACGATTGATACAACCATCAGCTCATCTTTAATGATTTCAACCGTGTTGCTCAAAGGTGTGATTGACGAGGTAACAATCAGCATACACTCGCCGCCGTCCTGCAAACTTATAATATGTGCATACACCATATTCTGAATTTTGTCGGTGTTATTATTGAATATAATTTCTGTCTGCGGAGTATCAGATGTTGAATATCTATTAATAATGCTTTCAAATCTGATACGCTCTAAATCACCGCTCAGACTGCTTGTAACAGCCATATATTTTCCGTCGTTTTCTAATGCTTTGTTGTAATAACCGTAAACATCGTGATATTTAAAATTCAAGGAAGTCTGCGGACTGTCGTAGCTACAGTAATACCGCTGTGTAAACAGTGATGTTGTATCATACAGATAAACATTGAGCGAATTGTAACTTGCCACACTTTCGATTGTTCCCTGAACATTTTTGTTCTCTTCAATAGATTTTGAGATTATTGAAGCATTTTTCTCAACCTGCGACGATTTTGTCGTTGTGTAAAAGGTTTCAATAAAGAATGCATTAAACACCCACAACACGATTAAGATTATCAGCCCGAACAGCAAAAAGTACCACAACAGCTTAAAATGCAGAGGAATAAACTTGCGGTCTATTCGTTTAAACTGTTTCAAAGCGATAACCCACCCCTCGTAAGGTTACAATACATCTGCTGTAATCGCCAAGGCTCTTTCGCAAAAGTTTGATGTGGGTATCAAGGGTTCGCTCATCTCCGAAAAAGTCGTAACCCCAAACCTCGCTTATCAGCTTTTCACGGGTAAGAGCCAATCCCTTGTTGCGTACCATATAAAAGAACAGCTCATACTCCTTTGGAGTCATATCAACACGCTTGCCGTCGATTGTTACAATTCGTGCCGAAAAATCGACATTAAGTCCCTCGTATTTAAAAATCTCCTTTTTAGGCTCGTCACCCTGTGAATTTCCGCTTGAACGCTTGATGACAGCATTTACACGCATCATAAGCTCCTTTGGCGAAAACGGCTTGACAATATAATCGTCACTGCCAAGTTCAAATCCGTGTATTTTATCGTATTCCTCGCCTCTTGCCGAAAGCATTATTATAGGCGTTTGACTGAATTTTCTAATCTCTCGGCAAGCTGAAAAGCCGTCAAGCTCAGGCATCATAACATCCATAATGATAATGTCAAATTGCTCTTTACGGCACACCTCTATTGCCTGCATACCGTCAACAGCCTCTTCTACTTCATAGCCCTCAAATTCGCCGTATTTTCTTATTATCTGTCTTATTCTGTATTCATCGTCAACTACTAAAATTCTGCTCATTTTTATGCTCCTCTATTTTTTCGTCCGCTATATAAAGTTTAAATTTGAAATAAGCCTTTGTACCCCGAAGTTCAAACTTCAACTATTTTAAAAAGTTATAATTAGTTAATTAATTCTATGGAAGCCAAAATAATATTTCCAATAAATTTCCGAGAGTTCCTCCAAAATTACCGCTGTATTTGCAATAGCCGATTACACCGCCTATCATTAAATAGACGCTTGCAAGGCAGATTATTAATCCCCAAAAACCGTCAGGTTTCTGAAATACAAATAATTCAAGTATGAATACTGCTAATCCTATTATTGCAGTCAAAATACATATCAGTTTTTTCTTGTTTACGCTCATAAATTACTCTCCCATACTTTTCATCATTATATACAAATAATTTACATTTTTATTGTGACAGAATTATGTCAAAATTTTTAAGAATAAGAAAAAATTTTTTTAAATGTTCTTGCAGATGTCAAAATCCTTGATTTTTGTAACACTGTGAGATTATTTTAACATATTTTAATTTATATTGAAATACTCCGACAAAAGTTTTATAATATAAAGATAATGCGGTTACATATTTAACCCTAATTATGAAGTGGAGAGAAATATATGATTAGACAAATTAAGGCAGAAACTATTACGCAGACTGTAAAAAAGCTGTTTATGGACTGCAACTATTTTATTGGAAAAGATATTATGAATGCACTTGAAACTGCATACGAAAAAGAAAGCTCACCTGTTGGCAAAAGCGTTCTTTCCCAGATTATAGAAAATGACAAAATAGCATCTGACGAGCAGGTTCCTCTCTGTCAGGACACGGGAATGGCAATTCTTTTTGTTGAGTACGGCGACAAGGTTGTTGTTGAGGACGGAAGCTTTGAGGACGCTGTAAATGAGGGTGTGCGTCAGGCATACAGCGAGGGATATCTCCGCAAAAGCGTAGTGACCGACCCTGTGTTTGACAGAGTCAACACAAAAGACAACACCCCTGCTGTTATCCACACACGCATTGTAAGCGGTAATCAGATTAAAATCCTTGCAGGTGGCAAAGGCTTTGGCAGCGAGAATATGTCGGCAATTAAAATGCTTACTCCGTCATACGGCATTGAGGGGGTAAAGCAGTTTGTGCTTGATACAGTGCGTCACGCAGGCCCTAATCCCTGTCCGCCGATTGTTGTCGGCGTTGGCATAGGAGGCACATTCGAGAGAGCCGCACAGCTTGCAAAAAAGGCTACCTTCCGTGCGATTGACACTCACAACGAGGACGAGCGTTACGCAAGCCTTGAAGATGAACTGCTTGAAGAAATCAATAAAATGGGCTTTGGCCCCGCAGGTCTCGGCGGAAACACTACAGCAATCGGCGTAAATGTTGAAACTGCACCTACACACATTGCGGGAATGCCTGTTGCCGTAAACATTTGCTGTCACGCCGCAAGACACGCAAGTGCCGTAATTTGATGAAAGGAGAAACGCTATGACAAAGAAAATTACTCTTCCTATTACAGATGAAGATATTAAAGATTTAAAAGCAGGCGACAATGTTCTTCTGACAGGTACAATTCTTACAGGCAGAGACGCCGCACATAAAAGACTTTTTGAGCTGATTGAACAGGGCAAGGAACTGCCTGTTGACCTTAAAGGCGAACTGATTTATTATGTTGGCCCTGCTCCTGCAAAGCCGGGTCACGCAGTAGGTCCTGCCGGCCCTACATCAAGCTATCGAATGGACAAGTATGCTCCTGCACTGCTTGACATCGGGCTAAAGGGTATGATTGGTAAAGGAGCAAGAGGACAAAATGTTATCGACTCAATCGTAAAAAACAAGTGCGTATATCTTGTGTGCATCGGCGGTGCGGCGGCACTGATTGCAAAGAGCATCAAGGCTGAAGAGATGATTTGCTATGAAGATTTGGGAACCGAAGCAATCAGAAGATACACTGTTGAGGACTTTCCGTGCATAGTTGCAATCGACAGCGAGGGCCACAATGTGTATGAGTCCGAACCGCCAAAATATGCTGTAAATTAAAATATTAATATAACAATCAAATTTTGAACATACAAAATGTCCCCATCTTTAGAAGGTGAGGGACATTTTTATTACAATAAAATATTATTTTTCATAAAATACTGTTGACACACGATTTTCAAGTGATATAATATAATCAATAGTTAATATTTAACAATTAAAATGATAAGAATTAATATTTTTTGCTATTTATTCACATAACATTAAATATCTTGTTGAATTACTTATTATAAATCTTATTTTGTTGCAACAAATATAGATAAAAAGAAACCAAAAAATACAAATTAACGAAAGCGAGGTTTTCAAAATGAAAGCTAAAAAAAGTTTATCAAAAGCTAAACGAATTGTTGTATCAACAATGGCAGCAGTATGTGCGCTGTCTTCTGTTGCAGCTATCACGGCGGGAGCAGTAGAAAAAGTCCAGACTGACGATGTATATATGATGGGTTACAAATTATACGGCTCGGTTACTGCATATCCTACCTCTGCACAAGGCTATACATATTGCGAAAGATCAAACACGAATACAGGCAAGAGTGCACTGACGTATTTTACATACTATGATAAGTTGGGTGGAATTAGTAGTACGCGAGGTGGAACACCTGATCTTGATTACAAACTTGACACCGGCCTATCTGCAACAGCTAAACTCACTGATACAGGCAATTTTAAAAGTTATGCAGGTGCAATGACAATTAGCAGGGTATATTACAAAGACCAACCGCATTACAACTGGACCTCTGAGGGAACAGACACTGAGCTTCGTTTAGGAGTTTATAAACGCTGATAGTATTAAATCAAGGTGGGATTCTGATGAAAAGACTTATGACGGTAGTGCTTGTTTTGATTATGCTTTCGGGTATTTGCATTTCAGGCTGTACCAAGGATGAAAATAATGTAACTGACAAATCTGAATCATCTATTGATTATTCAACAGATATGCAGCTTACCTATCATACCATAGGTGCAAATGTGCCTATGACCAAATCCGACAAAGGCTATTACTATGTAGGCGGGGATGGAATCGTAATTTTTGTTGATAAAGAAAGCAAAAAGGCGACTCCGCTTTGCACAAAACCGAACTGCCTGCACGATGACTATGAAACCTGTGACGCATACTTTGATTTTTCCTTATCAAGCCCTATAGACTCTGTTGTCGGAGCACTAAATACTGCAATACAGTACAACGAAGGCTCACTGTATATGATATGCGGCGAATATGATGAAAGTTATGTCAAATATAATGTATATCTGTTAAGAACATCACCCGATGGAACTAACCGTGAAAGGGTAACAGATTACCTTGAACATTCTTTTACTGATTGGTTTATTCACCGAGGTTACTTTTACTATTCAACAGATTCGTCAATTCTCAGAAGACCCCTTGATTCTCTTAAATCAGACTCCGAGGTTGTTTTCAAAACCGAAAATTTCATAGAGGATAGTGAAAATACATATTGTAACATGCTCGCTTATGACAACTATCTGTACTTCTATGTGGAAGAAGTAGACGATAATGAAAATTTTTTAGATTCATATAATGTTTGTGTCAATATTGATACTCTTGAAGCTAAAAAGTTAAAGAATAGCAAAGACGAAAACGCGCAGCCATTGACCTTCTTCGATAATAAGTTTTTGACTGCACGTTTTGAAGGTACAGATGTAATATATGAAAAACGGGATTTAGATGGAGAAAATCCAACGGATGTTTTTACAAAAAAAGAAAGTGAAACTCAAACAATCTCCTCAGACGGCAGGTATATATACTTAGATAACAGAGTTCAGATGGTATCAAACGGAGCCAAAGAACAGGTTATTACCATTTATGACCTGAATATGAAGCAGGTGGATTCCTTTACCTTCACCGGAATGGGAAAAGAAATATGCAACTTTTTTAATCCGCAGGATAACGAGTATTTTCTCTTGGAATCCAATGACGACGAAGGCAACCGCATATTGGTTATGGCTGACAAATCTCAGATAGGCTCAATAGGTGGAAAAACACTTGAATACACCGAGCTTTGCAAACTTGACTGGAATAAAAATAAAAAAACATTTTAGGCATTTAAGTAAGGTGACACTATGCGATTGACTGCCTGTGAGTATTTTAAGTTATTTTCAAATAAAATATTTATGCTTTGCCTTGCCGTATCATTTGCTGTAAATTTAAGCTTTTTAGCTGTTACACAGTATTCGGATATTGAAAATTCAGCAGTAATAAAGAACCGTGAGTATTATGAAACTCTGATTGATGAATGTAAAAACGCGGATAATATTGAAGATTTAGTTGAAAGCAAACAAACAGAAATTCAAATTGCATATTTGCTTTTCAACGGTTCTGAGTCTGCCTTGGAAACGATTGAAAAATATAAAGCTTCCAATCCTGATGAATACGCAAACGCTATCAAGCTTAATCTGTCCTCTGATGAACTTTCACAAAGACAACTGTTGTTGATGGATATGATATCTCAGAATACCCATATTAAAAATTATGATGAGTTCATTAACAATATGGAATTCCGAGCAGAAAATCAACATTCTTTTTCAATCTTTGCACAAAATGGTTCTTTCTCTTATAACAACATTGAAAAAACTCCAAAGGATTTTTCAAAACTAAAGGGAATAGAACTAGAGCTCGGAAATAATAAGGCACTTGATGTTTCAACCTCGTTTGCACTAACAGATTATCTTGTGCTTATTCTTATTATTTTTATTTGTATAATTGTTTTTTCTGTAGAAAGAGAAAAAGGACTTTACTCTCTTGTGCGCTGTTCAAAGCACGGACGACAATCAACTATTGTCAAAAAATTGATTGTTGCCGTTTCTGTATCGACCGCTATCAGCCTTGCGTTTTACACAGGCAACATACTGACAAGCGGTGTTTTGTTCGGATTTGGCGATTTACACAGAAGCATCCAATCTGACAGCAATTTCATAAATTGTTCATTTAATTTTACTATACTTGATTATATCTTTATTTGGCTGGCAGGAAAAACCATAATATTCGCTTCATTCACATTTCTTATTTCATTCATTTTTGTTGCAGTAAAAACAACCTCAAAGACCTATGCTGTAATTGCTGCATTTTTAGTTTTTGAGTTTTTTACTTATTACTTTGTAGACGGCACCTCTGTTTTTGGCTTTTTAAAGTATCTGAATTTCATATATCTTATGACGGGAAACAACATATTCGGATACTATCTTAATGTAAATGTTTTTTCTGTTCCTATTAATATTTCAGTTGTATTTTATGTTGTATCTACACTGATGATTGTAATTGGATTTACAGGCAGCTGCATATTATTTGCAAAATTCCCACAGAACACCGGTAAATCCACACTTCTTTCAAAGACAGTTGAATCAATTAACAAACACAGACACATAAATGGCAGCGTTAATATTTTCAACGGAGAGGCATATAAGCATTATAAAACATCCTTTGCAATATTTGCAATAATCGGACTGATAATTCTCGGGTATTCCAATTTGACAGAAAATCTGGATATAACATATACCGACATATCACAGCATGCTTACAACAACTATATGACTGTGCTTGAAGGTGAACTTAACGAGGAAAAATATCAATACATTGAAAATGAACAGCAATATTTTGACAACCTGCAATTACAGCAAACCTTAATTGCAAATGATAATTCTCTCAGCAAGCAAGAGAAAGAACAAAAACTTTCCTCTATAAGCATCATATTTGAAAATAAGGGCAAAGCATTTAACGATGTGCTCGAACAGGTTGAATACTCCGAAGAAAAGAGTGAACAACTTGGTAAATCACCTGCTCTGATAAATGAACTTGTAAATACAAGTCTAACACAGGATACATTTAGAGAATGGAAATACTTCACCTTGCTTTTGGCGGTAGTTATATTCTGTACTTCCAATATTTTTGCCTGTGATTACAAAAACTCAATGATAAACTTGATGCGTGCAAATAAATATGGCAAAGGACGGCTGTTACTTGCAAAACTTGCAACAGTTTTCCTGACAACAATAATATCCTATATACTGATTTATCTGCCATATATGATTAATTTTGTCAATACATTTTCAGCTTCATCCTTTGATTTGCCACTTGCATATGCACGAAATTTCAATATGCTTTCAAGCAGTGTTACTGTATTTGAATATATATTGATTTTGAGTGCGTTGCATCTTGGCACAGCTATGATTGTGACCACATTTATATATATGATGTCTTATCTTTTAAAAAGCTATTCCATCACATTGGTAGTGTCAAGCGGAATGTTCCTTATTCCGTGCATTGTTTTTATGGGCAATTCTGAGGTAAGAATGGTAAGAATTTTTCAAAATGATATTTGGATAAAATTCACTTTGATTTCAGCCGCAATACTAATTTGTGTAATTATGCTGTCGCTTATAATAACATTAGTAGGATATAACAATTTAAGGCGGAGGAGAAAAAATGTCAAACCTTGAAATAAAAAACATCAGTAAAACCTACAAAAAAGGGGCAGTTAAGGCTCTTGACAGCTTTTCTCTTAAGCTGTCATCGGGCGTGTACGGCTTGCTTGGTCCAAACGGAGCGGGTAAAAGCACGCTAATGAACATTATAACCGACAATCTCAACTCAGACAGCGGCGAGGTGCTCTATGACGGTGTAAACATAAAAAAACTCGGCAAGGATTACCGCTCACTGCTTGGCTATATGCCACAGCAGCAAGGACTGTATGACGATTTTACGCTCAACCGTTTTTTATGGTATATGGCAGCACTTAAGGGTCTAAAGAAAAAAGAGGCAAAACAGAAAATCACCTCTCTTCTCGAAACCGTAAATCTTACAGGAGCGGCTCACAAAAAAATGGGCGGATTTTCAGGTGGAATGAAGCAGCGCGCGCTTATTGCTCAGGCACTTCTGAATGATCCCAAAATTCTAATTCTGGACGAACCGACCGCAGGACTTGACCCAAAGGAACGAATAAGAATCCGCAACTTCATCAGCGAAATTGCAGAAGACAAAATCGTGCTGATTTCAACTCATGTTGTGTCAGATATCGAATTTATTGCCAAAGAGATTATTCTGCTAAAAAGCGGTCAACTTATTTCTCACGATACCTGTACAAATCTGCTAAAACAGATTGAAGGCAAAGTTTATGAAATTGAGATTGGCAAAGATAAACTTAAGTATTTTCAGGATAATTACAGAGTGTCTAATCTGCGACATAATGATGAAAATATCATCGTCCGCATTGTCACCGACGATATTCCGAGTGATTATGCCTGCACACAAACAAAACCCTCACTTGAGGACTTGTACCTCTATGTGTTTGAGAAGATAAACCAAACTTCATAGCACCACCTTTAAGAGAATATAAAGCTTCACCCCATTTGTCAGAATTTTTAATTAACTGTCTGACAAATGGGGTGTTTTTAGATGTTTCAAAAGTTAAATATAATATAAATAAAAATACAGTGACCCGAAGGAATACTTCTGTTAGTCGGTGACAATCCATAATCACTATCCAAACTTAAAATAGTGAACTATGATGTTTACCAAACAATCGAAGTGTACCTTCGGGTCTTAATGTTTACATATTAAATAAAACTTATAGAGCGGAGTAAAAATCTTCGGGTCGCAATGTTTTATATTAAATTAAACTTTTGAAGCGTAGTAAAAAATAAAAATTAAGAGATTTTGGAGCCGGCAGGCATATCGTCAACGAAGATAACCTTGACATCTTCACCGCAGGTTGCGGCTAAAATCATACCACAGCTTTCAACGCCGCAAAGCTTTGCAGGCTTGAGGTTTGACACAAGAATAATCTTTTTGCCAACCAAATCCTCAGGCTTATAGAACTTTGCAATTCCGCTTGCAACAGTGCGTTCATTTGCTCCGTCAAACACTGTAAGCTTAAGGAGTTTTTTAGCCTTTTTAATCGGCTCGCACGCCTTAATCTCGGCAACACGCAAATCAACCTTGCAGAAGTCGTCAATGCCGATTTGAGCCACGCCCTCAATTTCTTCACGCAATTTTTGAGTTGCCTCGTCCTCAGCAGAGCTGTTTTTAATGATACTGTTAAGCTCCTCAATTTCCTTGTCAACATCAATTCTCGGGAAAAGTGCATCACCCTTTTTTACTGTTACATCAGCAGGAAGAACACCGAACTTGTCGGCATTTTCGTAGGTTGCACACTTTGAGCAAGCACCAATCTGTTCAAGTGTCTGAGGCATTGTTGTAGGCATAAAGGCACTCAAAAGTGTAGCCACAATGCGAATTGTATCAAGAAGATTATAAAGAACCGTCGCAAGTCTTGCACGCTTTGTTTCGTCTTTGGCGATAACCCACGGTGCAGTTTCGTCAATGTATTTGTTTGCACGGGAAACTACCTTGAAAATCTCAGCCAAAGCATTGTTAAGCTGAGTTTTGTCTACAAAATCATCAACCTTTGCTCTGAGTTCTGTTGCATTTTTGATGAGGTCATCGTCAAACTCTCCGCTTTCACGGTCAGTTGGAAGTGTTCCGCCAAAGTATTTTTCAACCATTGCAACTGTTCTTGAAACAAGGTTACCAAGACCGTTTGCAAGGTCGGAGTTAATGCGGTTAATCATAATTTCATTAGAGAATGAGCTGTCTGCACCAAGTGCCATTTCACGCATAATGTGATAACGGATTGCGTCTGCACCGTAACGCTTGCCCAGAATAAACGGGTCAACAACATTGCCGAGTGACTTTGACATTTTCTGTCCGTTAAAGGTAATCCAACCGTGAACCGCAAGATGCTTTGGCAAAGGCAACTCAAGAGCCATAAGCATAGCAGGCCAGATGATTGCGTGGAAACGCATAATATCCTTTGCAACCATATGCACATCAGCAGGCCAGAATTTTTCAAATTCGCTGTAATTTTCGTTCTCATAGCCGAGTGCCGAAATATAGTTCGAAAGCGCGTCAATCCAAACATAGACAACATGCTTTTCGTCAAATGTTACAGGGATACCCCAAGTAAAGCTTGTTCTTGACACACAGAGGTCTTCAAGACCGGGCTTGATGAAGTTGTTTACAAGCTCAACGGCACGGGTTTTCGGCTGGAGATAGTCGGTTTCGGTGAGGAGCTTTTCAATACGCTCTGCAAAAGGAGCCATTTTTAAGAAATATGCCTCCTCCTTTGCCTCGACAACCTCTCTGCCGCACTCAGGGCATTTGCCGTCAACAAGCTGGCTTTCTGTCCAGAAGCTTTCGCAAGGTGTGCAGTATTTGCCCTTGTATTCACCCTTATAGATGTAACCCTTGTCATAGAGCGCCTTGAAAACTTTCTGTACTGTTTCAATGTGATAGTCATCAGTTGTACGAATGTAGCGGTCGTAGCTGATGTTCATATACTCCCAGAGACCTTTAAAAATCTCTACGATTTCATCAACATACTGCTTTGGTGTAATGCCCTTTTCAGCAGCCTTCTGCTCAATCTTAAGACCGTGCTCGTCGGTGCCTGTCAAAAACATTACATCATAGCCCTGCATTCGTCTGTAGCGAGCGATTGAGTCGCACGCAACGGTTGTATAGCAATGTCCGATATGGGGATTGCCCGACGGATAGTAAATTGGTGTTGTGATGTAAAATGGTTTTTTGTTACACATAATGTGTCCTCCTTAGCAAATGAGCTGTAGCAAAACATTTATGATGAAGTGCTTAAAGTTTATTATACCAATTTCAGGCAAAAAATGCAATAACAACAAATTATATGCGTTATAAATTTTCCAATGAAGCTGTTTTAATTTAAAGTTAAATAATTTTAAAAATACTATTGACATTTGCGTTTTATAGTGCTATAATTATAAAGCTGTAACAACAGTGCTGTATATATCGCGGGATAGAGCAGCTCGGTAGCTCGTCGGGCTCATAACCCGAAGGTCGTCGGTTCAAATCCGGCTCCCGCAACCACACTAAAAACTCTGTATGCAATCGCATACAGAGTTTTTTCTTTTAACTTCATTACATACTTAAAATTTGAATATTGATAATTTGAAAATCAAACTCACAACTCCACAATAATTAAAATAAATAGTATAGTATAAAACACCCCATATGTCGGACAAACTATTTTTTATCTGACATATGGGAATTTGTTATAAAGATTAAATTTTTATGCAACGTAAAAATTTATATTACATTGCTAAATTATATTGACTGATTGTACAGCTGTGGTATAATGAAAATATAAGTTATTTTTAACAAAAATAGTTATAATAGTTGCAACAAAGCAGTTTGCAGATATCACCAATGCAAATTACGGCGTTGTTGCATCTGTAAAAATAGGTGAGGGTACAAATGGGCAAAAAACTCGGGAATAATAACAATCCAATAGATTTAAGATTTAAAGTTTTGTCTGCAATAGGGATTATCATAATAGTTTCGGGACACTGTTATCATGGAGCATTAGATCTTGCGTACGACTGGTTTCCTACATATTCCTTTAATCTTTCGTTGTTTGTTTTTATTTCAGGCTATTTTTATAAGGACAAGTACGAAGATAATGTTTTAAAATATATTTGGAAACGAGTTAAAAGACTGTTAATTCCTGCATATTTATGGAATATTGTATACGGACTGTTTGTTCTGATAATGTCAAACTTCGGATATACAATAGGGGCAAAGGTTGATGCCTATAACCTCTTTATTATGCCCTTTATTGACGGAGAAGGTTTTGCATATAATCTGGGGTCATGGTTTGTTTATCCTCTGTTTCTCGTTTGTGTTTTCAATATTTTGTTCAGAAAGTTACTGAAACTTATTCATCTGAATAACGAATATTTGATTCTGGTTGTCTATCTTTTTATCGGAATCTTAGGAATACAGATGTCAATAGATAATGCTCAGTCGGGCATAAAGGGCGTTTTACTGCTGTTATTCAGAACAATGCTTTTCCTGCCTTGTTACGAGTTCGGAATGTTTTATAAGACTAAACTCGAAAAGCACGACAATCTTAATAGCATAGCTTATTTTGCGATTATCTTTGCTGTTCAGCTTATACTTCTTACATTCTGCGACAACCTTGAATTTACTCCTTCAAAATGTACTAAGTTTTTAAACGGATGTTTTGTACCGTATATTACTTCTATTACAGGAATTGCTTTTTGGCTGAGAATATCAAAGCTGATTACGCCGATAATCAAGAACCAAAAACTGCTAAGGCTTATCTCGGACAACACCTACAGCATAATGATTCATCAAATGCTGGGCTTTATGGTAGTGAAGTGGGTGTTTTATCTGATAAGTACAGCTACGCCTTTGTTAAGTGATTTTAACGTTGAATCAATGAAATCAAATATTTGGTACTATTATCTGCCAAATGGTCTTACGCAATGGTCATTGCTGTATTTAGTTGCAGGTATATTTATTCCTATATTAATCAGTCTGGGAACAAATAAAGTGTTTTACTACGCTTCAAAAGTTAAATATAAATTAAAATAAAGCGTTTTACTTCGCTTCAGAACTTTATAAACAATATAAAAATTGCGCCCCGAAGGTATACTTCCGCTGTTCGGTAACAGTCCATAATCACTATCCAAATTTAGATAAGAGATTTATGATGTTCACCAAACAATCGAAGTATATCTTCGGGTCGTTTCGGTTACATATTAAATTAAACTTCTGAAGCGGAGTAAAAGAAATTATATTAGATCATCTGTTGATGTTTTGATATATTCATAGCCGTCAATAATCAGCTCTTCGTCAGTTACGGTGTATTCAAATGTTTCTGTCTGATCCTCGGCTTCGCCCATATTGCTGACTGCAGTAATTGTGCCGTCCTTGGCAGAATATTTGTAATAGGTAAACATTGTGCCATACTGATTCTGATACATAATACCGCTTTTGTCAAAGTAGTAATACTCGCCGTTTTCGGATTTCCACGCACCTAAAATTGCATTGTCAATCTTGGCATTCTGCATTGGAATAGGCACCATATCAAAACTTGCAATTCTTGAAAGCGTTGTAGTTTCTTTACTTTCGATATTAGTCAGTACAATCTCATCATCGCTGTTTTTTTCATAGGTGTATTGTCCGTTAATTCCGAACATCAGCTGGCAGGTAAATGTTTTTTCGGTTTTATCAAGAGCATACTTGCCACAGTAACCTGTTGTTCCGACAACCAAATTTGCACTGCTCTTTCCGTCGAATATATAAACAAAATTATCGAGTTTTGAGCCTGTACCTGCTGTAATTTTCCATGCCCCTGCAAATTCATTTCCGTTTTTGAGGTCAAAGGAATGTAAGCTCTTAAGGTCAAAATCCTTGTTCTCCGCTTCACCCGTAACCTCAATATGTTCGGTGGATTCTGTCGGCTCGTTTATACTTTCACTCTTGTCACAGCCCGCAAACATACAAACGCACATTGCTGCAAGCACAACCGCAAATATCGCCTTAAATTTTTTCATAAATGTTACCTCGCTTCGGTTCATACCTTTGCCTTAGCAGCAAAGCACACCCAGCCGTTTTCAAGATGCTCTTCAATTATATCAAAATATCTGCTTACAGATGCCTTAACCTCTTCTGCACGGGTGTCAATAATACCGCTCATCACATAGACAGCATCGTCTTTCATAAAATCCTTGATACCCTCGGACAAAAACATAATTGCATCGGCAACAATATTTGCAAGCACAATGTCGTACTTACCCTCAACCTTTTCGGTAAAGTTACCGCAAATAGCTGTAAACCTGTCGTCCACGCCGTTAATTTCGGCATTTTCCTTTGCTGTTCTGACAGCAGTTGCATCAATGTCAACACCGACAGCATTTTTTGCACCCAAAAGCAGAGTCGCAATACCCAGAATACCGCTGCCGCAGCCAACATCAAGCACGCTGTCGCCCTCTTTGAGATACTTTTCACACATTTCAAGGCAAAGTCTTGTTGTTTCGTGACCTCCTGTGCCAAATGCAAGTCCCGGGTCAATGCTTAAAACCTTGCGTTTTCCTGCATCATAATCATCACGCCAGCTCGGACGAATAAGGAGCTTTTCGCCTACAGGAATCGGATTGAAATACTTTTTCCAGTTGTTTCTCCAATCCTCCTCAGCACAGTCAAGCAGTTCTATGCTGTGCTCAATGCCCTCGGCATTATAACGCTCAGAAAGGAACGCAACCGCCTCTGACGGCTGAACATCGGGTTCAAGATAAATGTGTACAAACGCCTTGTTCCTGTCCTTTTTAAGTAAATCCTCGTCAATCAAATCTATGTGAGCAATCTCCTCAACCTCTTGTTCAAGGCTACGGTAGTCCTCAATGTAAATTCCGTAAGGCACAACAACATTTGCAATGTCGCTTGCTTTGTCGATATCGCTTGCATTTACGGAAATCTTTATTTCTGTCCAGAGTTCCATTTTAACCTCTTATATATTTTAATCGTTAAACATTCCTCTTAATTTTTCAAAAAAGTTTTTGCGTTGCGCGTAATTTTTATCGCTTGTTGAGCCGTCAAACTGCTTAATAATTTCCTTTTGCTTAGAGCTTAAATTCTTAGGAACTTCGATTGTCACACGCACAAACTGGTCGCCTCTGCCTCTGCCTCCGAGATGAGCAAAACCCTTGCCCTTCAGCTTGAACACATCGTTTGGCTGTGTACCTTCGTGAACAGTATAGCTCACCTTGCCGTCAAGAGTAGGCACTGTGACCTCTGCACCGAGCGCCGCCTGAGCAAATGTGAGAGGCATATCGCACCACACATCATCACCTCGGCGTTCAAATACAGGGTGAGGACGCACATGAACATAAACATGCAAATCACCGGCAGGGCCGTTGTTGTAGCCTGCGTTACCTCTTCCGCTGACATTAAGAATTTGTCCGTCCTTAATGCCTGCCGGGATTGTGATGTCAACCGTCTTTGACTTACGCTTTCTGCCCGAACCACCGCATTTTTTGCAAGGCGTATCAATTATTTTACCCTTGCCGTGACAAGCGTCACAACCTCGTTGTGTCTGCACAACACCAAAAGGTGTTCTCTGGTTGATTGTCACCTTACCCGAACCGCCGCAGGCTGAACAGGTTTTTGCCTGTGTACCCGGCTGTGCACCTGTACCGTGACATTCGTCGCAGGTTGAAATGCAGTTATATTTAACTTCCTTTTTACAGCCCTTTGCAGATTCGTCAAAGCTGATATAAAGTTCTGCTTCAATGTCACTGCCCCTTTGAGGAGCATTTACATTTGATGACCTTCTTCCACCAAAACCGCCGAAAAAGCTTGAAAAAATGTCGTCTAAATCAATACCCTGACCAAACGGACTGCCGCCGCCTGCACCTGCACCAAAGTTGGGGTCAACACCGGCATGACCAAACTGGTCATAACGAGCCTTTTTGTCTGCATCAGAGAGAACCTCGTATGCTTCGTTTACTTCTTTGAATTTTTCTTCACAATCCTTGTCTCCGGGGTGAAGGTCGGGGTGGTATTTTTTGGCACTCTGACGGTACGCCTTTTTGATTTCATCATCACTTGCACCCTTAGAAACACCAAGCACCTCGTAATAATCTCGTTTATCTGCCATAGTCATTCTCACCTTATAACATTATCAAAAGGAGCCGCCTTTTGAACAGCTCCTTTAATAATTATTTTACCACATATAATACTAATCTTCAATAGAATAGTATTAGTTGTTATCGTCAACATCCTTGAAGTCAGCGTCATAAACATTTGGGTCACCGCTGTTTGGCTGTGCACCGCCCATATTAGGAGCACCTGCCTGAGCACCGCCCTGAGGAGCTGCCTGCTGATATAGCTTTGCAGATACATCATAAAGTGCCTTCTGCAATTCATCTTTTGCAGTTTTGATAAGCTCAAGGTCGCCGTTTGCGTTTGCGTCTTTTGCAGCAGCAATCTTTGTGTTGATTGCGTTCTTGTCTTCCTCAGGAAGTTTGTCGCCATTTTCGTTTACAAGCTTTTCTGCCTGATAAACAAGGTTTTCAGCCTCGTTCTTTGCATCAACCTCTTCACGGCGCTTTTTATCTTCGGCAGCAAACTGCTCAGCCTCTTTAACAGCCTTATCAATGTCATCCTTGCTCATTGATGTTGTGTTCTGAATCTGAATCTTCTGCTCCTTGCCTGTGCCAAGGTCTTTAGCAGAAACATTTACAATGCCGTTTGCGTCAATATCAAATGTAACCTCAATCTGAGGAACACCACGCATTGCAGGAGCGATTCCTGTGAGAGCGAACAAGCCGAGCTGCTTGTTGTCACGAGCAAACTCACGCTCACCCTGAAGAACATTAATTTCAACCTGTGTCTGGTTGTCGGCAGCTGTTGAGAATATCTGGCTCTTCTTTGTTGGGATTGTTGTGTTTCTCTCAATAATCTTTGTCATTACGCCACCCATTGTTTCAACGCCGAGTGAAAGCGGAGTAACATCGAGGAGGAGAAGACCGTCAACTTCACCGCCGAGTACGCCTGCCTGAATTGAAGCACCGATAGCAACACATTCGTCAGGGTTAATGCCCTTGAAAGGCTCTTTGCCGATAAGCTTTTTAACAGCTTCCTGAACAGCAGGGATTCTTGAAGAACCGCCAACCATAAGAACCTTGTCAATCTGACCGATCTGCAAGCCTGAGTCTGAAAGTGCAGAACGAACAGGTCCCATTGTAGCTTCAACAAGGTCAGCTGTAAGCTCGTCAAACTTTGCTCTTGTAAGTGTGAGGTCAAGGTGCTTTGGACCTGTCTGGTCAGCAGTGATGAACGGAAGGTTGATTGATGATGTTGTAACACCTGAAAGCTCAATCTTTGCCTTTTCAGCAGCTTCCTTTAATCTCTGCATAGCCATTTTATCGCTTGAAAGGTCAATGCCTGTTTCTGTCTTGAAAGATGCAACCATCCAGTCAATAATTCTCTTATCAAAGTCGTCGCCGCCAAGACGGTTATTACCTGCTGTTGCAAGAACTTCCTGAACGCCGTCGCCCATTTCAATAATAGATACATCGAATGTACCGCCGCCAAGGTCATATACCATAACCTTCTGGTCGTTTTCCTTATCTACGCCGTATGAAAGTGCAGCAGCTGTAGGCTCGTTGATGATTCTCTTAACATCAAGACCTGCAATCTTACCTGCATCCTTTGTTGCCTGACGCTGAGCGTCTGTGAAGTAAGCAGGAACAGTGATAACAGCCTGTGTTACTGTTTCGCCGAGATAAGCCTCTGCGTCAGCCTTGAGCTTCTGCAAAATCATTGCTGAAATCTCCTGTGGAGTGTAGCCTTTGCCGTCGATTGTTACCTTGTAAGAAGTACCCATTTCTCTCTTGATAGAAGAAACTGTTCTCTCAGGGTTTGTGATAGCTTGACGCTTTGCTACCTGACCAACCATTCTTTCGCCGTCCTTAGAAAATGCTACTACTGACGGTGTTGTTCTTGCGCCTTCTGCGTTTGCAATAACTACCGGCTCGCCGCCTTCGATAACTGCTACGCATGAGTTTGTTGTACCTAAATCTATACCTATTGTCTTTGCCATAATCTTTATCCTCCGTTTTTATTGTATATTATTTATTGTAAATTGTTAATTGTAATTTGATTATCAATCGCAATTAGCAACCTGTACCATTGCGTGACGAATAATTTTATCGCCGATTTTGTAGCCCCTCTGGAATATCTGAGCAAGCTGATTTTCGCCGAGTTCTTCGCTTTCAATCTTTGAGATTGCGTTATGCAGGTTCGGGTCAAAGTTATCGCCGATTTCGCCGTAACCCTCAACCTTGAGCTTTTCAAATGACTTATTAAGCTGATTTGATACAAGCTCAATGCCCTTTAAAATCTCGGGGTCTGTGTCCTTGAGATTTGCAAGTGCCATCTGCATACTGTCGGCAACAGGCAAAAGCTCTGTAACTGCCCTTGCTGTGGCATCATCATAAATTGACAGCTTTTCATTTGATGTGCGTTTGCGATAGTTGTCATACTCCGCTGCAAGTCTCATATATTTGTCTTTCCAAGAAGCAAGTTCATCTTCAAGCGCCTTTTCAGGACTTTTCTCTGACTTTTCTTCCTGCACCTCTTCAGCAGGAGCCTCCTCCAAGTCCTCTGTGTTTTCAGCAGAAGCCTTGGTGTTTTCCTTCTGTTCTGTGTTTTCTTTCTGCTCTGTCTTATCTCTTGACATAACATCCTCCAATAATCCAATATATTAAATTTCAATAAGTTCGCTAATCATTGAGCCTGCACATTCTGAAACACATTCAAGGATTGAGATTGTTCGTGCATAGTTCATTCTTATAGGACCAACCACCGCAAGCACGCCCGACGGAGTGCCGTCAACTTGATAGCGTGTTGTAACAAGTGAGTTTGAAACAAGCTCAACACGGCTGTTTTCACTGCCGATTGTCACCGTTGTGTCGATTGGCTGTCTTTCAAACATCCTTGCAACATCGTGGTCGTTTTTGAGAAACTCAACAAGCCTGCGTATTGCCGTTGCATTTATTTGAGACATAAAAAGCAGTTTTGTCATTCCGCTTCTGCACAAACTGACCTGCTCGGCACTTTGCGACGCCTCCTTGATTGCCACAAGTACACTCGGCATAAAGAGCGAAAGCTCTCCGAATCTTGCTGCCGCAGATTGAATAAACGGCTGATTGATTGACGAAAGTCTAACACCTGCACAAAGCTCATTGAGTGCCTTATCAAAAATCCCGAGGATTTCGGGAGTTATTATAAACTCGCACCTAAAAAGCTTGGTTTTGATTATGCCGTTTGAGGCAATTAACACTGCCATTGCCGTGTGAGCACCTGTCTGCACAAAACTGATTTTGTGGATTCGGCTGTTCTCACCGCTTGGCGTTGTTGCAAATGCCGTACAGTCCGTAAGCTCGGAAATCAAATCTGTTGCCGTCTGCAAAATCCCCTCGGGCGAATCCGCATTTTCATAAAGCCTTGATTCAATAAACTCTTTACCCTCGCTTGACACAGGCGAAACACGCATTACATTGTCAACATAGTAGCGGTATCCCTGCTCTGTGGGAACTCGCCCAGCCGATGTGTGGGGCTGAACAAGGTAGCCTCGGCTTGTCAAATCAACCATTTCGTTGCGAACAGTTGCCGACGAAACATCAAGACCCGCCATTTCAATAAGCGTTTTTGAGCCGACAGGCTCACCTGTGTTGATGTAATTCTCGATAACCGCCGTTAATATTTTCTTTTTTCTTGCAGCCAGCTCCATACCGTTCACCTCGATTTTGAGTCGGATTTTGCCGTTTTAGCACTCGACACTTGCGAGTGCTAACTGCTTTAAATCTAATATAATACCAAAGTCAGAAAAAGTCAAGAGATTTTTGGAAAATTTTCACCTTTGTTAAAAGTTTCACTTGCCGTTCACATTTTCACATTGACACATCCTGCCTACTTTATTATAATACTTATTGAAATACTTATTATATTTTTTAATTTTTATAACGCTTCAAAAGTTCATATAAAAATATAAATGTTGCAACCCGAAGGAACACTTCCGCTGTTCGGCTACAATTCATAAGGCACTATTCAACCCTTGATAATGCTTTATGATGGTTACATATTTAAATCAACTTATGGAGCGGTGATAAAAAACGGGGCGGTATTGACCGCTTTTATATCTACATTATAGAATAGATGTAAAAATGAAGTTTACACAAAAAAGGAAGTATAAATTTCGGGAACAAAAGTTTTCTAAAAAATAAACTTTTGAAGCGAAAGTAAAAAAAACGGGCGGTAGTGACCGATTTTATATCTACATTATAGAATAGATGTAAAATGAAGTTTACTCAAAAAAGAAAGTATAAATTTCGGGAACAAAAGTTTTCTAAAAAATAAACTTTTGAAGCGAAAGTAAAAAAAGCGAGGAAAAATATGCAGGATATATATGTATATTTGTGGGCGGCACTTGCAGTTTTGATGTTTGCGACCGCAGTTAAAAACCGAAAAACATTTGGTGCAACAGCTTTTGTGCTTTCACTGTTCTTTGTATTTATGACCGTGTGGTACGGTCTGAGAACCTTTGGCGGATACGCAATGTTTGACGGCACATTGGGGATTATATTCAAAGCAGTGCTTGCTGCATTTGCGGTTTTCATTGTCATCACATACCTGATTTACCGCAAAAAGTTGCAAAATTACAACGACAACAGTGACGAATAATAAAATAAAATCCACATAATTTGTGCAAACGAAACAACTCAGCACAACATATGGGCGCAAAGAACAGCGAAGAATTAAA
Organism: Ruminococcus sp.; assembly: GCA_022510955.1. Classification (GTDB taxonomy): domain Bacteria; phylum Bacillota; class Clostridia; order Oscillospirales; family Acutalibacteraceae; genus Ruminococcoides. The sequence continues at coordinate 57,018 of JAFLSM010000002.1, forward strand.
AAATGCGGAAAAACCGAGTTTTTTTTGAAAAATACTTGCTTTTTTAATTCTTTCGTGTTAAAATAATGTTCATATGACCGTTACTTTTAAGGAGGTGAGACAATGCCAAACATTAAATCTGCAAAAAAGCGTGTTAAGGTTATCGCTACAAAGACAGCAAGAAACAAGGCTACAAAGTCTGCTTTGAGAACAGCTATCAAGAAGGCTTATTACGCAGTTGACACTAATGCTGACAACAAAACAGAGGCAGTTCGTCTTGCTATTAAGAAAATTGACCAGGCAACAGCTAAGGGTATTCTTCACAAGAATACAGCAGCAAGAAGCAAGTCTTCTCTTGCTAAAAGACTTAACGCATCAGCATAAGTTAAATTTGTTAACTTAAAAGCAGAGAATTATCTCTGCTTTTTTTGTTTTTCTGTTGACTTTTTCTAAAAAAATGTTAGAATAGAATTATATATCAACGCAATAATATAATAAATAGTAATGATAAATCTTTAAGGAGGACATAGCCGTGAAGAACAAGAAGTTAATATTACTTATCAGCATCATCTCAGCTGTTGCAGCAGTTTCTGCCGCTCTTACAGCACTCTTTATTGTTAAGGATAAGCAGAAAAAGGATGACGAGGAGCTTATGGAGTACCTCGACAGTTCTATTGAATGATTTATTTCAAGAATGTACAAAGGCTGTTCCATAGGAGCAGTCTTTCTTTTTTATCGCCGCTTCAGAAGTTGGTTTTATCATGTAACCGTTGCGACCCGAAGATTTACTTCGATTTTATATTGACCATCATAATTCACGATTTTAAGTTTTATTAGTGATTAATAAAGCGGTCACTACCTCCCCGAAGATATACTTCGGTTGTTCGGTAACAATCCATAATTACAATCAAAATTTTTCTACGCATCATAAGTTTAATATGAATTAAAAAGTTGCGACCCGAAGATGAACTTCTGATGTTTGGTGACAGTTCATAATCACAAACCGAACCTTGGTGAGAGTAAAATAATCAATATCCAAACTTAAAATAGTGAATTATGATGTTTACCGCACAACAGAAGTTTACCTTCGGGAGACTACGGTTATATAATAAATTAAACTTATGAAGCGTCATAAAAATTAAGGAGAGTAATAAAAATGTCACTTAACGATACACCAAACTCCGAACGCATACATATCGGCTTTTTCGGCAAACGCAACGCAGGCAAATCAAGCGTTGTAAACGCCGTAACAAACCAGCAAATGTCTGTTGTGTCCAATATTTTAGGCACAACAACCGACCCTGTATCCAAGGCTATGGAGCTTTTACCGCTTGGCCCTGTTCTCATTATTGACACTCCTGGTTTTGATGACAACGGCGACCTTGGCGAACAGAGAATTAAGCGTACCAAGGAGGTGTTGCGTCACACCGATATTGCAGTGCTTGTGGTTGACTCAACCGTTGGCAAGAGCGATACCGACTATGAGCTGATTAAAATTTTTAAAGAGCGGAAGGTACCGTATATTATCGCCTATAACAAGAGTGATTTGTCAGGCGACCAGCTCTATTCCGACGGAATTTCCGTCAGTGCACGCAAAATGACCAATATATATAAACTGAAAGAGGCAATCGCAAAGCTTGTAAAAATTGATACTCCGTCAACAGTTTGTCGTGATTTGGTAAACAACGGCGACCTTGTAGTGCTTGTTATTCCGATTGACAGTTCCGCACCAAAGGGCAGAATAATTTTACCGCAACAGCAGGTATTGCGTGATGTGCTTGATGCAGGTGCAACTGCAATCTGTGTGCGTGACACCGAGCTTGAAAGCACACTCAAAAAGCTTTCGCAAAAGCCTGCACTTGTTATAACCGACAGCCAAGTCTTTAAGTGCGTTTCAAAGATTGTATCGGACGACATTATGCTGACATCATTTTCAATATTAATGGCACGCTACAAGGGATTTCTAAAAACCGCAGTCAAGGGAGCAAGAATGCTTGATGAGCTTGAAAACGGCGACAAAATTTTAATTGCCGAGGGCTGTACGCACCACCGTCAATGTGAGGACATCGGCACCGTTAAACTGCCGAATTGGATAAAAAAACATACAGGCAAGGAAATTGTATTCGAAACCTCCTCGGGCAACACATTTCCGCAGGACATCACGCAGTACAAGCTGATTGTTCACTGTGGAGGCTGTATGCTTAATGAACGAGAAATGCAGAGTCGCCGTGAGCTTGCGGAAACTGTCGGTGTACCGTTCACAAACTACGGCACTGCTATTGCATATATGAACGGTATTTTAAAACGCAGTCTTGCCGTACTGCCAAATTATCAGAAATACATTAGGTGAGGGTGATTTGATGATAGAGCTTGAACTTGACCGTCTGTTAAAGTCGGCAAAGGTTGATTCAACGCTAAAGTCAGAACTTCTTGCAACAAGACAAAGCAACAATCCCGTTGATGACTTTTGTTTGCTGTGTCAGCAAAAAGGTTACGACATTACTATCGGCGAGCTTTTTGCCGTGGGTCAGACCTCAAATGATGCAAAACTGAGAAGTGTAAACGGCGGAGGAGTAAACGGAATTGACGGCTGGGACGATGCTTATGAGCAATTTTTCCTAACCCTTTTATGGACATAAGGCAGGGCAAAAATGATATTTATAATTAAATAAAAGTTTAATAGATGAATAATGAAGTTTACCATAATAACTAAGTAAAAATTTCGGGACACTGTATTATAAAATCTATTAAACCTATGGAGCGAAAGTAAAAAATGAATATTTTTCCCGAATTTTATAATGAGTTTAAATGTATAGCAGACAAATGTCTCGACAGCTGTTGTAAGGATTGGGATGTTGTTGTTGATGACGATACCGCCGAATTTTACAACTCCGTAGACGGCGAATTCGGCAATAAACTGCGACGCCTTATGACAATCGACAGCGACGGCGACAGAATTTTTACAGTCCAGAACGGCAAGTGTCCGTTTTGGAACGACCAAATGCTGTGCGACATCTACATAAACTGCGGTCAAGAGCATCTGTGCGACACTTGCAGGGATTTTCCCCGTCTTGTTCAGGACTACACTGCTTTCTCGGAGCATATGCTGTCCTTTGCCTGTCCCGAGGCCGCAAGAATTATGCTGACAAGCGGTGATTGCTTTGACTTTATTGACTGCTTTGATATTCAGGACAGCGACCTTGACTACTCTGCTGAAATGATGAATTTTCTGCTTGCCGCACGCAAAATAAGTTGTGACTTTTTTGATACTGACGACAGCTTTCAAACAGCACTTTGCAAATGCTACGCCTTTAACGAGAGGGTACAGGCTATGCTTGACAGCGAAGATTATAACATTTCCTCGCTATATAGGCTAAAAGACTGCACACCGCTTAATATGCCCGACAGGGAGAAAATTTTTAACCTGCATAAAAAGCTTGATATTATGGATAAGAGTTTTTTTGAAGATATGCAAAACGCAAAAAACTGCACGGCAAAGGAATCAAGAACCTCCGACAGCGAATTCACCGTGCTTGCCAAATATTATATTTTTAGATATCATCTTACGGCAATCGACAACTTTGACGTCATTACTACTATGAATAGGATTGTGTGTGCATACACTGTAATTTCGTCACTGGTAGCATATAAAAAGGCTGAAAACAATTTTGACTGCCGTGTAACAATTTTTCAGCGTTACTCAAAGGAAGTTGAACACTCCTATGAAAACACTGTATTTTTTACTACGCTTCATAAGTTCAATTAAATATTCAACCATTAAGACCCGAAGATTTACTTCTATTGTATGGTAAACATCATAATTCACTATTTTAAGTTTGGGCAGTAATTATGAATTGTCACCGAACAGTGAAAGTATATCTTCGGGGCGGTAGTGACCGCTTTATTAATCACTACTCAACCTATGATAGTGC